>CAVJRU010000037.1:0-20047 GCA_963652025.1 bacterium | reverse complement strand
TTACCCGGCTCAGAGAGTTAATCTCGAAGCCCCTCTCCTTTCAGACAAATTTAAGCAAATCTTTTAAATCTTTCTTCAACGAAGCAATGGAACTTATCTTGGCACACACAGAAAGTGTTATATTCTACTGCTTTGTGACTCAATTATCCAGAATTATTTCAAGTTTTTGGGCACTTTTTGCAGATAATCAGTAACTTTAGTCGGAATTTTAGTCGAACTTGATATTATAGATGAACGGAAACAGAGACCCGATGGAGGAATTTGGCTCCATTTTGAAGAAATACTCACTTAAGGCTACCCCTCAGCGGCTGGCCGTGCACCGGGCTATGCTCCGTCTGGGGCACGCTTCGGCGGATATGGTGGCATCTGAGATTGCTCTGGAGGGGGCGGTGAAGGTTACCGTGGCTTCGGTTTACAACATTCTTGCGGACTTCGCTCTGAAGGGGATTTATAGCCATCGGCTCAGCTCGAACAACAAAATGTATTTCGATGTCAACACCTTCGAGCACATCCATTTTTACGATAGCGTCAACAATACGTACAAGGACGTCATCGATGAAAAACTTCTCAATGACGTCCTCGCTATGTTCTCCGGCAAGCGCTTCAAAGGCTATAAGGTGGACCGGGTGGATATTCAGATTATCGGTCACCCGAGCGCGAAGAAAAAATTCTAGAGGCTGCGTGTGCCGCTGAGCACCAGGCCTTCCCTTTATTCTGCACTCTTTTTGTCGCAGGCAGACTGCAGTTTCATCTGAGTTTCTGAAGTGACTCCGATGTCGTTGAGGAGTTTGCGTACTTTGAAACTTGCATATTTTACATCTGAGTCTTTCTGGTCGTCCTTCATTCCTGAGGTGTAAACATCCCCGTTCGCGTTGTGGTAAAGCGTGAATGTTATGTTTTGTGAGGTGCTTTCTGAATTCAATACAAGGTTCAGGTCGTGCTCTGTGGTGCTGTCCTTGACTTTCGGAATTGAAACCAGTACGGTGAGGTAGGTGTTGTCGCCGTTAGCCGTGAGGTAAAATGCGTTGGCATTGTTGTATTTTGCAACGTAGAGTGAATCGCTGCCAAGTTCGCTCACGGTGACGTCAGCTTCCTTGAAACAGTCTTTTACATCAATTTTTGTCGCTGAAGTGAGTTTTATGTCGCATCCGTTGTCGGAATCTACGGCGTTGAGAAGGTCGCAGACGATGTAATACCTTGAACCGACCTCAGCTTTGCTTAAATCCAGCGTTGAAGAATTTTCTGATACTCTGTAAGTTACGTTTCCGTCTCCGCGGAGTTCAGTCGTGCTTGCGACTTCGGCGAATGCCGCATAATTGGTGTAGCTGAATTCGCTCTTGAGGCAGCTCGTGAACATAAGTGCGGCTGCTGATGCAAGGGCAATGATTTTGTTGAGTTTCATATCTTTTTGTTTTTTATACATATAATGCAATAATCTCGCCTTTTTCAACTTTTTTGCCTTGCGGTGCGGTGACGGCGACTATTCGCCCGGAGGTCGGTGCCACAACAGGCTCAATCCCGTAATATGCCTGAACATATCCGGAGGCCTCGCCCGCTTTGACTTCAGTCCCTGCAACAGGAGCAGCGCTGCGGTCTTCGACATCCACCTGCCAGAGCATCTGTCCCTTCACGGGCGACTGCAGAGGCTTCGCTCCAGGGTATTTCGCAAGGAGAGAGTCAAGATCGAATTCCGGCATTTCCACCACAGGACGTTTCACGACAATCGGCGCTCCGGCGGCTGCCCTGCGGCTTTCAAGGTCCTGTTGGAACCGTTCTGCGGCAACGCCGGATTTGTAGTCCCGGTACTGCCTCTCGTGCATAGCGAATTCGAAGAGTTCCTCGCTGTCCTGTCCCTCGTCCCAGCCTTCCTCGGCCATCATCCTGCGATATTCCGGCAGAGCGTCCGGATAGGCGTCCTGCGGGTTGCCCGTGTAGAACTCGAGTCCCTTTTCCTTTGCGAGAGCGATTATTTCCGGTGCAAGAGCCCCGGGAAGCCGTCCCATCTTGCCCAGAATCATATTCCAGGTGTCCTTGTCTATGGATGACCAGCGCGGACGGCCCTTCAGCATATCCAGAAGGTTCATCAGCGCGGTGTTCTTCACATACTGGCTGAACGGGGTGACAAGAGGAGGGTAACCAAGGCGCGGCCAGACATACTCCACTTCCTTGAAAAGCCGGACCATAAGACCGTCAAGGCTTATTTCCTCTTTGCCCTGGGCCCTAAGAGATGCGTTCACAGCCTTGTGGAAGCCCTGCAGGTCCGCCATCATCGAGCCCATCATTCCGCCCGGCAGGCCGCAGCCCACAAGAAGCGAAGACATTTTGAAGTTGTTCTTGTCAATCCAGTAGCCGAGGAAATCGTCTATAAACTCTTGCGTGAGCGACCTTACCTCCATATAGGCGTCGATGTCCAGGTCCTTGACAGAGAATCCGTCGGCCTTGAGCATTTCCCGCACCGTGATGACGTCCGGGTGGATTTTGCCCCAGGAAAGCGGCTCCACGGCAACGTCCAGATAGTCCGCGCCGGAGCGGGCGACTTCCAGCATCGAGGCAGGGGAGAAGCCAGGTCCGCAGTGTCCGTGATACTGGACCGTCATTTGGGGGTATTCCCTTTTAATCCGGGCGACAAGCTGTCCGAGGAAAGTCGGACGTCCGATGCCTGCCATATCCTTGAGACAGATTTCGTCGCAGCCGTATGCGGCAACTTCGCGCACGACTCCCATATAGTATTCCACCGTGTGGACAGGGGAGGATGTGATGCTGAGGGCGACCTGGGATGTCATCCCGGCCTTTTTCGCATACTCGACGCTTAGACGCAGATTTCTCGGGTCGTTGAGCCCGCAGAACGAGCGGGAGATGTCCGTGCCCTGTGCCTTCTTGACCCTGAACATCAGTTCCCTCACGTCCGAGGGAACAGGGTTCATCCTCAGGCCGTTGAGGCCCCTTTCGAGCATCTGGGTCTGAATCCCCGCCTTATGAAACGGGGCGGTCCATTCCCGCACGGCCCTGTTGGGGTTTTCACCGAAAAGCAGGTTGACCTGCTCGAAGGCTCCGCCGTTGGTTTCCACCCTGTCAAAGCAGCCCATCCCGATAATCGGGTCGGCAACTCTCACCAGTTGGTCCGCCCTCGGAACATATTTTCCGGCAGACTGCCACATATCCCTGTAAACCAGGGCGAATTTTATTTCTTTCTTTTCCATAATCTGACGTGAAGGTCAATCAAACTCACAAAATTAACATTTTTTTTGCGGAATTGTAGAAAATACCTATCTTTGCAGTCCTTAAACCAATATGGTGCCCGTAGTTCAGTTGGTTAGAGCGTCAGATTGTGGTTCTGAATGTCGTCGGTTCGAATCCGACCGGGCACCCCAAAAAGAAGAGACCGAATTTTTTCGGTCTCTTCTTTTTTTTCGCACTGAACCTTTATACTCCACCCCAAGTATTTCTATTGCAATAAAATCATCTTGTGGGTGAACTTGCCGTGCAGGCTCTTCCAGTCCACTGCGGTGACAACCGTGTAGGGATTGGCGTCCTCGGTGACGTAGCCACTGTTGTCGTATGTCAGGCTCACAGGTGTGTACGCTGCGAAATCGTAGAGATAGCGGTTGCTGCCGCCCTCGGAGAATGTTGCATCGAGCGTGAGCTTTGTCGGGTGTGAATGGTGTTGCCAGTTGTTCGAGTTACCATACCAGTTGTGCGAATCCGTGTAGGTGGTGTTATAGACAGATGTAAAAAGCGACGATATGCTGCTTCCGGTAAAGCTTGACGCTGCTCCTGCCGTGAGGCTTTGGAGATAGACCCCCGTGGCGGTTGCGCTCTTCTCGAAACTGTAATAGACAGGGTCGCGCTTTGTGCCGTTTGCGTAGGTGTTGCAGGCGCCAAGGCACGTTAGCGATGCCTGTGCCCTCACTCCGGAGAATGTCTTGTCAGCCTTCAGCGTAAAATAGGGGCTTGTGGTTGTGGTATTGTTCATCCCGATGACTACTGTTCTTTTGTTCCCGACAATCCCGGACAGATTCCACGGCGTCAGGTCCGGGTATGCAGAGTAAGAATAGGTCTCCCCATCTATATTCCCAAAATATTCGCCTGCCGAGTAGAAGCGAACGGAGAGGGGATAGTAGTCGTTGAGGTAGACATATTTGCTTTCCTCTGATGAGTCCAGCAGAGCATCCTCGTAACTGTATTCCATTCTCGCTCCCGGCCCCGTGGCAAGGTCGAACATCGCACAGATGCCTCCAGTGATGGGAAATCCTCGGGTGGATGGAGTGGTGAGCGCGGAATCATAATAACCATATTTGTTGTAGCAAAGGATGCCTTCACCGGTTTTTACCGCATTGATAAGCTGAGCGAAATCTCTTTTCAGCCCGATGCGGGTAATGCCTTCCGGACTGTGGGTTATGTGACAGGAAATTGCGGAACTGGAAGTCAGTGATTTGACATCGGCCTCGGCGTAGTGAAGATACAGGTTTGGGGGAAGCGTCAGGCTTGAAGGACAGTTGTAAGCGCAAATTAGAGCCCCGTCTTGCGGGCTGAGTTTTGAATAGCTTTTGGCACTTCCGCGCTTTGTCAGTGCCATATATTTGAATTTGAAGGACATCCGTGAGGGGTTGTTGACTATCACAAATAACGGCTCCTCAGCTGCACTGAATCCATATTCTTCTGCAAGTTCTTTTCCTCCGTATGCAGTGTCGTAGAAAACAGTAGAGATTTTCGTGTACCCGACATCAGCCGGGATGTTACCGCTGACGTTGTGTCTTTCATCTCTAATCCCGAGAGAAAGAGGACCGCTAGTGGAGACGACGTTCCAAAGCTCAGTGTTCACCGTCTCGGAATCTCCGGCATTAACCGCTTTAAGCACGAGGGCGCAGTAGGGCTGGTCTTCCAGCAGGTCTTTCTCTTCATAAATGTTGTCAAGGCGGCAGGAAAAGCAGTTTTTTGACGCTGAAACTGACCCGATGCCAAGCACCGCTTCAAGACTATAGGCCTTGGAGTGAAAGACTAAACCGTTATCGTTGTGACAGAGAAGATTATGCCCATCTCGGTCGCACAGGTAAGCGTACAGGCGCACCTGTTCCCCGTTCAAAACTGCTGTGGGATTTTTCTCAACCTCGGATGGAGTTTCGCCCTGAGCCTCCGTCGAAAGCACAACTTCCGGCGGCCACACGCTGACCTCTTCCCCTATCCGCGTGATGGGGTCCCCTTCAGCATCGCAAATCCAGAGCTGGGCGTCCTGGAGCTCGCTTTGGCAGACTCCTGTTACGGCAATCGTTCCGTCACTTCCTACTCCATCTGTGCTGAAAACAATCGGGTCATTACTGCTGTCCCCATTGTTCGGATTGATGCACCTAAGAGTACAGCTGTTTGACATCTCCTGCAGGCTTCCTCCGAAAAATGCCGTCACCGAAGGGTCTATGTCCGAGACTTTGGCGCGGAAAATCTCTCCGATGTAAAGGTCGTCCGCGCCGTGTCTTCCTTCAGTTATTGAGAATGAAGCCAAGTTGTCATTGTAGGAAACATTCTTGTCAATCCTCCAGCTCAGTTCACCTAGGCCGTTCTTTGAACCGGATAGGCGGATGGAGTAAGAGCAGTTGCGTTCGAGGTCGAAATTGGAAGTGATGTCAGCCCCCAGGTAGATCCGGTAGGTGAGTTCTCCGCCGAGAAGTTTGCCGTCGTCAAACGCGCAGCCAACTTCCAAATATGTGGGACCGTGGTCAACCTCCAGATTGTCAGGGATTTTCTGCCCCGGGTCGGTGTTACCCTCCAGAAGGTCGCCCCAGCAGTTTTCAAAGGAGTAAAATTCCACTGCCTCTCCTGCGTTAAGTCGGGCAATGTCTTCGGGGGAACTGTAGTCTCCGCTGGAAACTCCGTTCTGTTCCGACCGCGACTTTTTGGAGAAAGGACTCACCGAGAGGGGCGCGTCGCAAAGTCTTACTCCCGTAACTTTTATCCCGGAGCCGCTGAGAGCCTCATCGCAGGAAAAGCTGAGGATAATCCGGCAGAGAAGTCTTTCCAGGCGAAGTGTTATGTGCGTTCCGATTTCAGGCAGGGTGTAGTCCCTAAGCGCACCGGAAAGGGGAATCAGCCTCTCGCTCTCCGAGGCTGTCCCGCTGGAACTCTCTTCATCAGCGTTACCTGAAACCTTTCCGTCCGCGGCGGATACTGCGCCAAGAGAGACTCTCAATCGTTCCATACTCTCCTCATCGCTCATCCAACCGCTTTCCGAAGGGGTTATTTCCTGTCCGCAATTTGCCAGAACATAGAATGAGTAGCTCCTGCGCCGTGCAAGGTCAAGGCTAACTGCCCCGCCCTCAATCTCCGGCAGATATGAATGACTGACGCATCGCCCGTTGCTCCAAAGGAAGAGGTTGATGTCCTTGATGTCTTCATCCCTAAAAAGAGCGGATTTTACCCCCACACCTTCGCTGGCGGGGGCGTCGCAGCAGAAATCCAGGACTACGCGGGCTTTCTCTGCCGCCTTGATGCTACCGAATTTAAGCAGAACTTCGCCCTCGCAGCTGCAGAGAAACAGTCCTGCACCTCCAAGCAGAGCACACCGTAAAATCCCGCTCAACAGCGCGGAGGCTACGCCCGCCACAAGTTTCATTCGTTTATAATCGTCCATACCGCTTAATCTTATCAGCTCTCCAAAATATGCTTTTCCCCACGTATTCTAATTCTTTACCTCGATGTAGAGAACCCCCGCCTGATTGATGGGGTCTCCGGCTTCCATATAGAGCATCCCAGTCCCGACTCCCTTGATGGAAAGCGTCACTCCGTGGCCGTCAGGGTCAATTTCGTAGTCGTAGATGCCTCTCCCTCTATCCTCCTCCAACTCTTCCATCCCAATGTCAAACGGTGCCGCCGGAGGAGAAAATGTGCATCCGACGTGAATCTTTTCTCCCACGCGCGCTTCCAGATAACCGCTTGGGGTCATTGAGAAGCTAATCTCGGAGCAGAGCGCCTCCTTGTCCACTCTCCATCCCCCGTCAGAAAGTCCGTCATCCTCCGGAGTGACTGTTATGTGATAGTGACAGTTGCGCTCCACATTAAGGTCTCCTCGTCCTTCTCCAAGGTAGAAACGATATTTGAGCGTGCCTTCTTTGGTGTAGAAATATGGTGAACTGTACTCCAGACTCATCTCCACGAACGAACACCTTTCCGCCATAATATCCAGACTGTCAAGAACTTTTTCAGAATCCGAGGCAATCTCCTCAGGAAACTCTCCCTGAAGATTCTCGCAAAGATAGAGGCTCACCTCCCCGCTCACCCCTCCGCTAAGAGACCTGTTCAGCACTTCACATTCGTCCCGTCCCCTCTCGAACCCCTTTGCAAAGCAGTCACGTGAACTCTCCACTGCGGAGGGGGAGAACACTTTCATCTTCTTAGGACAGTTTCCCACCTTCATCCCCACGACATTCATCTTCACCCCTTCAGAGAGATGGTTGCGGTCCAGACGGATACTCACCTTTGACAGCAGTCTCACAAGCGGAATCTCTACGCTTTTCCCGGGCTTTATGCCCTTTTTCACCGCGCACATAGGCACTCCGAGAGAATAGTCATCTGGATAGACAAGATAAAACTCCATCTTCTCCAGTTCCTCCAAAGAATTGATTTTCAGTTTGTAGCCGAAATTGGCGCAGGCCCGGATTTCATACTCCCTGCCTTCCACAAGGTTCAATCTGCACTTGTCTCCACTGACATATTCCGACTGTTCCAGAAATCCGTCCTCGCTGAACACGAAAACGTTCACATCGCTCACTTTGTCTTCATCCGGATCGGCCGCCTTTGAAAAAGTATCGCCAGGGCAGAAAAAAATGTCAGTGGCCACTCGGAGCTTTCCGTCCGGATATTCCTCCGAACAGCCACTGACGCCCAATAAACACAAAATGGTAGCAAAAATCGTCAGAAGACTATTTTGTAGTTCTCTTTCTCGTTCCATTGTTCAATCTCAGTTTTTAATTCCGCCTCGCTGAGGCTGATAGGGATGTCCGGATCGGAAGTGCCGCTATGGCGGAGCATTACGCTAAGGTTGTAGCTCTCGTTCGACTTGATTCCGTCCTTCCCGATAGTGTTGAGGTTAATGGGCCAGTACCATCTCTTCCCACGGATGGTCCCCTCTATGACAAGTCTGGTGAACGGACTGCCGAAGCCCTCCACTGTCGCCGGATTCGGGTAGCAGTAGAAGTCCAGGTCAACCCCCACAGGGTCCATTCCCACGCTGCTCTCAAGCTCCCTATAAACTATCCCCGGACACTGAAACCGGAGCATATCGTTGTAATTGAGCGCTCCGTTGTTCACAAGTCTCACTCCGGTGTCTCCGTCTTTGATGACGCTGCACTCCGCGCGGACGTTGGTAAGATAGACCCGGATGTCTTTCAGTTCTTCGAACGCGTAGGCGGTACTCCGAAAATCGCAGCAAAGGCTTTTGAGTCTTATCCGCGCCATCAGAGGGTGAAGAACCATCGAAAGGTCGTCTCCGGCTGTAAAATGCGCAGCTCCGCTAAGAACAGGGGCGTCTTCTCCTTCGTTCTCAAGGCTGCTGCAGACAGAGGAAAGTGCCCTGAGTGAGAGAACTTTGGCCCATTCGGGGAATCCGTCCGGCATATTACCCAGCACCACGGCAACTTTTCTCCCGCTTCCGGATGATATTCTTATTGTACCTTCTCCGCCCCCTATGAATACCTGATGAGAATCCAGTCTCCCGTAGGCATCGTCTTCATAGACAAGGACATCGTATTTCTTTGTTTTGAAGTTTTGTGTGTCTTGGCTTATTCTTATAGTGCTTTCCAGTGCCGGTTTGTACTTATTCTCAGCATCCTTCGATGCCCCGGGGGGCGTCGTCTGAGCTTTGGTGCAGGAAGAAAAAAGAAGGGCCGGTAAGCAAGCAAGCGAGAAAAAAGTCAGAAATGGGTAGAAGACCCGAAGCATCTGATGAAGTAACCGGCCCGTGTTGAAAAAGAAGCGTATATGTGTACTGAAAATTTCCATAGTTTTCCGTGAATTTGGCCTTGGTCCGGTGTCTCCAGTTCCGGAACATCCAACCATTGACGTCGGCAAATCTATGGCGCTTATTTCATCCGATTGCAAGGATTTCAAAAAAATACATCAGATTTTTCTTTTTTTGAAATTCATCAAGTCTTTGTAAATTTTCATTTCTTTTTTTGAAACTCTTATCGGCTCAATTTTACCTCGGATTTCTACTTTTTCCTGTTTTTTGTCGGGAGTAATAGAAAATAAATGTAACTTTGAACCTCTAGAATCAGTTTTTATATGGAACTTATCCACAGAATTTTTGCAAAACGTAGGAAATATCTGCCGCTTTTTATGAAACAGGCGGAGTACATCAAAGCAGCTTCCTCAATTCTTGTGAGGATGATGCAGACCACCGACAAGGACGAATGGTTCACCTGTGAAAATAAAATCAAATCTTACGAGGTGCAGGCGGATGACCTGTTGACAGAAATCTACGAAGACCTTTACGGGAGCATCCTCGTTCCGGTGAGTCGGACAGATATGCAGACCATTGCTATGTCTGTGGACGATTTTATCGATAAAATCAATGCTGCGGCAAAATCCATCCTGCTCTACTTCCCTAAAAGAATCGATTCCCAGCTTGAGGATATGGCGACCTACATTATGTCAAGCGCCGATGCCCTGGGAGATATGATTCAGTATCTGAACAATTTCAAGGCGAATTTCCGCCAGATACTCACTCAGTGCGACCGCATCACGGAACTTGAGCATGCGGCAGACGAGACTTACGAAGAGTATGTGGGCTACATTTTCCAGAATGAGTCCGACCCGATTGAGCTTATGAAGTATAAGAACATTGCGGAGGTGCTGGAGGAGACTTCAGACACCGCAAAGAGAATCTCCGACAACGTGAGGATGATACTTCTTAAATATATAGACAAGAATTAGCAAGGTCGTTCTAAGCGGTGCAGTGCTGCGTTGTGCTCCCGTTTGTGCCAATTTTTCCCTATCGCCCACATTCTATTCATCTCTGTGATATGTCAACCTACCTCAAACGCATAGCGGCCCTGACGATGGTTCGGGGCGACGAGTTCTACCTTCGCAAGTGGGTGGAACACTATGGGCGTGAGCTTGGTGTGGATAATCTCTATATTCTTTTTGATGGAACCGACCAGAGCATTCCCACTTTCTGCGAGGGAGCGAACACTTTCCTGTATGAGCGGAAGGCCGGAAGCGTTGTCGATGGGGACAAACGCCGCATAGACATCCTGTCCGCAAAGGCAGCGGAGCTTTTTTTAGAAGGATATGAAATTGTCATCGGCACCGATGCCGACGAATATATTGTGGTGGACCCTAAGGTGGGAAAAAACCTCAGGGAATATCTTTCGGAGGCGGAAATTTCTCCGTGCCTTTCTCCGCTCGGAATTGACCTCGGGCAGATTGAAGGTGTTGAGGGCGACATCTCGCTTTCAAAACCGTTCCTTCAGCAGAGAAGCCGCGGAGTGCTCAGTACCCGATACACCAAAGCCTCAATTATCTCGGAGCCTGTCCAATGGGGAAGGGGATTTCATCGTGTGAAGGGACATAACTTCCACATCGCCAAAGACTTGTATCTTTTCCACTGCGGCTATTTCGACCTTTCCCGTCTAAGGGAGCGTTTCGCAGATCCGGACCGCAGAGCCGACGGCTGGCAACGTCATCTTGAAAAGCGTTCACGCACCATCCGGACGACGACTGACTGCAAGAATCCGTGCGATTTTGACAAGTGGACCTCAATAGCCCGCCACATTCAAACTCTAGTCCGTCCGCCCTACGCCTGGAACAAGCCGGCGATGTTCGAAGCCAAAATCGTAGTCCAAATTCCCGAACGATTCAACTCTGCATTATAATAAAAACCCTCTTTCAGCATCCTGAAAGAGGGTTTTTATTGCGTGCCGTTTATGCGGCTTTTATTTATGCTCCGAAGTTGTCGTAAAGAATGCTCTCCGGCGCAACTCCAAGTGAATCAAGCAACTTGTTCACGGAAGCGACCATCATAGGCGGACCGCACATAAAGTACTTGATGTCCTCCGGCGCCTCGTGATTCTTGAGGTAAGTTTCCCACATCACATTGTGCACGAAGCCGGCTGTGTATGGAACTCCCAGCTCATCTGCCTTAGGATCCGGACGGTCGAGGGCGAGGTGGAAGTGGAAGTTAGGGAACTCTTTCTCAATCTGGGCGAAGTCCTCAAGGTAGAATGCCTCGACGAGAGCCCTTGCACCGTAGAAGTAGTGAACTTCCTTCTTGGTCTTGAGGGTCTTGAAGAGCTGCATAATGTGGCTGCGGAGAGGTGCCATACCTGCACCGCCGCCGACGAATACGTACTCCTGTGAGTCAGGGTCGTTCTCAGGGAGAAGGAACTCTCCGTAAGGACCGCTGATGATGACCTTGTCGCCAGGTTTGCGTGTGAACACGTATGATGAACCGATACCAGGGTTAACAGGGAGAAGCTTTGGACCGAGCTCGCGAGGAACGCTCCTGTCGAACGGAGGTGTCGCGATGCGGACGTTGAGCTTTATGATGCCCTTCTCACCAGGGTAAGAGGCCATAGAGTAAGCACGGATTGTAGGGGTAGGGTTTGAAGCGTGAAGGCCGAAGAACCCGTATTTCTCCCAGTCTGCCTTGTACTCGTCGCTGACGCTGATGTCTTTGAAATCAAGTTCGTAGGCAGGGATGTCAATCTGGATGTACTCGCCACTCTTGAACTCAAGGTGCTCACCCTCAGGGAGTTTAACTGTGAATTCCTTGATGAAGGTTGCAACGTTCTCGTTGCTGATGACCTCGCACTCGAGTTTCTTCACAGAAAGCGCAGAGTCAGGGATGACAATTTTCATATCTTCCTTGATCTTCACCTGGCAACCGAGTCTCCAGTGGTCGTTAATCTGTTTGCGGTTGAAGAAGCCAACCTCTGTAGGGAGGATTGTTCCGCCGCCTTCAAGCACACGGCATTTGCACTGACCGCAGTTTCCTTTTCCACCGCAGGCGGAAGGAAGGAAAATCTGCTCTCCGGCAAGAGTGTGGAGAAGGTCGCTGCCAGGGGTGACATTGACTTCTTTCTTTCCGCCGTTGATGTCAATCTTTACGGTACCCTTTGGGGTAAGCTTCGTCTTGATGAACAAGAGGAGAGCCACCAGAATGAGAGTCACGACGGTGAACACCGCCATAGCTCCGAGGATTGTAAGTGTCATTTCATTCATTGTCTCATCCTCCGATTAAAGTTGAATTCCCATAAATGTCATAAATGCCATACCCATCATACCGACGGTGATGAAGGTGATTCCCAGACCCTTGAGAGGTGCAGGGACATTTGAATATGCCATCTTCTCGCGGATTGCTGCAAGAGTTACGATTGCGAGGAACCAGCCGAAGCCGCTACCAAGTGCGTAAGTTGCTGCCTCACCGAGGTTTGCGAAGTCCTTCTCCTGCATAAAGAGTGAACCACCAAGGATGGCGCAGTTCACGGCGATAAGCGGAAGGAAGATTCCCAGCTGAGAGTAGAGGCCAGGAGCGAATTTCTCGACCACCATCTCCACAATCTGAGTGATTGCTGCGATGACCGCGATGAAGACGATGAAGCTGAGGAAGCTCAGGTCCACGCCCGGGATAATAGCATCCGGAGCAAGTACATATTTGTTAAGAAGATAGTTGACAGGCAACGTGATAAGCTGCACAAAGATAACAGCCGCACCCAGTCCACAAGCTGTCTTCACGTTCTTTGATACTGCCAGGTATGAGCACATACCGAGGAAGTATGCAAAAATCATATTGTCAACGAAGACTGACTTTACGAATAAGCTTATATATTCCATATTTCAAACTCGGGTTTAGTTGTTATTTTTCCTGAAGATCCTTCTGGATTGACCTCTGAACCCAAACGATGCATCCGAGGATGATAAGGGCCATTGGAGGAAGGATGATGAGTCCGTTGTTCATATATCCGGCAGTGTAGAACGCCTCAGGGATTACTCTGAAACCGAACAGTGTGCCGCTTCCGAGAAGTTCGCGGATGAATGCCACGATGATGAGAATCATTCCGTAGCCTGCGCCGTTTGCAAGACCGTCAAGCAGTGAAGGGACAGGCTTGTTGCCGAGGGCGAACGCCTCGATACGGCCCATCACGATACAGTTGGTGATGATAAGTCCGACATAAACGGAAAGGGTCTTGCTGATGCTGTAGGCGTATGCCTTGAGGACCTGGTCAACCAGGATAACCATAAGGGAAACGACCACGAGCTGAACGATGATCCTGATTCGGTTAGGAATGGATTTACGCATCAGCGACACTACGAAGCTGGAAAGTCCCGTGACGATGGTCACTGAGAGAGCCATCACGAGCGCGCCCTTGAGCTGTACGGTGACAGCAAGTGAAGAGCAGATACCCAGGACGAGGACAGTGACAGGATTACCCTTGAAAATAGGGTTGAGCAATGTTTCTTTCAAATTAAAATCTTTCATAATGCTTCTCCTCCACTTTATTTGACTACAGTTGAATCCACCTGAGCAGGGCAGCAGGCAGTAGAATCTGCAACGGCTGCAGTCTCAGCGCATTCTGTCTCGGTAGCCTTGGTCTGCGCTCCTTTGTCAAGAAGCGGACGATAATACTTTACCCAAGTGTTGATGGTCTTTCCAACGGCCTGTGAAGTGATTGATGCTCCGGAGATTGCGTCTACACCGTTTGGATCTCCGTGTGCTCCGCCCTTAACGACTGCGAATGAGCAATCATCGGTGAGAGTGTGACCTTTGAACTGAGTGTAGAATGGTTCCTCGGCGATTTTAGCTCCAAGACCAGGAGTCTCGCTCTTGTGGTCAAAGATGGCACCCTCGAAAGTCCTTCCGTCGGAAGCGAATGCGAGGTAACCCCAGACAGGTCCCCAAAGTCCCGCTCCGTAGCAAGGGATGACAGTGACTGCATCACCGTTGATGTCAAACTCGTAAACAGGAAGTTTGAGGTCTTTCTTCGCATCGGCGTTGCCGGCTTCAATCTTCTTGATAATGTCGTTCTGACCCTTGAGGTATGAGGTTGAGGCAACCTGAATGTCTTTCAGATTTTCCTTTCCGAGGTTCAGTTCTCCGACTTTGTTTCCGTCGCAGTCCACATAATAAGCTGCTGTAACAAACTTGCTGTAGTCTCCGAGGATGTCTGTGTCAGAGGTGATGTTGTAAGCTTCATCTGCCTGAGATGCTGCTGTGAGCACCTTGGTGATGGTTTCGAGCTTTACGTTCTCGTTCTGTTTGCCTTTGAGCGCTTCTGAAGCGAAAGCCAGAATCGCAGCGACCACAATGACAAGAACAGCCGAATATATAACAGTATATATGTTGCTATTAGTATTCATATAATAAGGTATTAAGCGATTTTGACTTTTTTGTTTCTCCTCTTGATGGAGCACTCGATGACGCAGTGGTCAATAAGCGGAGCGAACGTGTTCATAAGAAGGATGGCGAGCATCATTCCCTCTGCGTAACCAGGGTTCCAAACCCTCACTGTGACTGCAAGTGCACCGACAAGGAATCCGTAGATCCATTTGCCGCACTCGGTCTGAGCCGAAGTGACAGGGTCGGTAGCCATAAAGACTGAACCGAAGAGGAATCCGCCCATAACCAGCTGATAGTAACCTGGAAGGTCGGTTGCGCCGCAAGCATATGCGAGGTATCCGACTGCAAGACCGCCGGCGATGGAAGAAACCATAATCTTCCAGGAAGCGACTCCGGTGAAGATGAGGATGAGTGCGCCAAGAAGAATGGCAATGGCTGAAGTCTCACCTACAGAACCAGGAATTGTTCCGAGGAACATATTGAGGAACGTGTAGCCGTGAGATGCAAGACCGTCAACTGATGCGTTTGCAAGAGGGGTTGCACCTGAGAAACCGTCAACAAGACCCTCTCCTGCGCACCAGGCGTTGTTGCCTGCTCCTACGCCTCCGACCCAAACGGTGTCACCGGACATCTTGCTAGGGTATGAGAAGAACAGGAACGCACGTGCGAGAAGTGCAGGATTCCAGATGTTCATTCCTGTGCCTCCGAAGACCTCCTTGCCGAAGATGACAGCGAATGCGACTGCAAGCGCAAGCATCCAAAGCGGAACGTCAATAGGGACGATAAGCGGAATGATCATACCGGAAACGAGGTAGCCCTCGTTTACTTCGTGTCCGCGAAGCTGGGCTGAGGTGAACTCGATGGCGAGACCGACGATGTAGGAAACAAGGTAAAGAGGAAGAATCTTCACGATACCGTAGCCTACGATTGGCCAGAAGCCCCAGTTGAGTCCGTATGCGAGAGAGTGCTGGTAGCCGGTGTTCCAGATTCCGAAAAGGAAGGCAGGAATGAGCGAGAGCACTGCAATAATCATAACTCTCTTCAAATCAACGCAGTCCCTGATGTGTGAACCTTTGCGGGTTACAGTGTTCGGGACGAAAAGGAATGTCTCGAATGCGTCGAATGTAGAGTGAAGGAATCCAAGCTTTCCACCTTTCTCAAAGGTAGGCTTGATTTTATCCACATATTTTCTTAATCCGTTCATAATCTTTCACATTTAAGCCATTTCCTTGAGCATCAGGTTGATACCATCTTCGATGATTGCCTGGATGTTGATTTTTGACGGGCAGACATATTCGCAAAGCGCGAAGTCTTCCGGAAGAACCTCATAGATGCCGTACTTCTCCATCTTCTCGATGTCCCCGGCAAGGCAGGCCTTGACGAGATAAACCGGGAAAAGGTTCATAGGGAGCACCTTGCCGTAAACGTCTGAAACGACGAATGCGCGCGGACCGCCGTGGAGGTTGGTGTCCATATCGTATTTCTTCTTAGGAGTGAGCCAGGAGAAATATGTGTGGGATGAACTGAACTGGCTGCTTCTGACAGGCTTTGCCCATCCGAACATCTCGTAGGTGTTTCCTTCCTTGAGAACTGTTACCTGATTGTCATAGAATCCGAGGAAGCCGTCGATGCCGACAGAAGTTCCGCTGAGAGCGTCTCCGCTGATGAAACGGAGGTTCTCAGGCTCCGGATAGAACCAGGCGATTTCCTTCATTGACATTCCCGGAACACAGCTTACGTATGCCGGCTCCACTGCGCGAGGTCCGGTGATGGCGATTTTACGCCTTACATCGTACTTTCCGGTGCGGAAGAGTTTGCCGATTGCGGCGAGCATAACCATAGAAACGGTCCACACGGTCTCACCCTTGCGAATCGGGCTGATGTGGTGAATCTGCACTCCAACGTTTCCTGCAGGGTGTTTACCTGTGAAAGTGTGAGGAATGATGTTGTCCAGCTTGTGGAAAGGCGTGCCGGAATAGTTCTCGCTGCTGAAGGAGACGTGAACTCCTCCGTCGGTGAGGCGTCCGAGAGCGTTGATTGCCGTCTGAATGTCGGCGATGTCGTCCCTGAGGGCGTACTCCATATCCGCTGCGAGCGGCGCGGTGTTGAAAGCTGAAACGAAGATGGCTTTAGGCTTGATGTCAGGGTTTGCGATGATTCCGTATGGCCTCTGGACGAGTGATGGCCAAAGACCGCTCTCCAAAAGAGCAGTCTTAATGGCTTCTGCGTCCATCTCGCCCACTTTCTTGGCACCGAAATCAACATACTCCTGCGTCTGGTCCGCTTTGATGCGAACTTCAAGCAACTTTCTTTTTTCGCCCCTAACGACCTCCACTACCTCGCCGCTGACCGGTGAAGTGAAAAGGATGTTCTGGGCCATCTTGTTTGCCATTACCGGTGATCCGGCCTTGACACGGTCGCCTTCCTTGACGAGAAGTTTCGGAGTAAGTCCCCTGAAATCAGAGGGCTTAAGGGCGATAATGTCCGGGGCAATCACCTTTCTGGTGTTGAGCGCTGCTGTTCCCTCGAGCGGAATGTTCAGGCCCTTTTTCAAATAGATGTTGTTTGACATTATAAAAACGTTTTTGAGTAAAATTTTCTCAGGTAATTTTTTGTGCGATAACTTCTTACAAAATGCTGATGCAAAAATAAGAATACATCGCAAGAAAATCCGCCGCGAAGATACGCATTTTTTTACTATTTTCGCACCTCCATTTGATTATTGTAGCTCCCCAAATGGTTATTAGGAAACTAGTTCGGCGAAACTCTTGATTTGCCGGTGTCTAAACGAAGAAATCTTTATGGAAAACGAAGTCGGGAATATTTTTGCGGGACTCAATCCCGTTCAAAAACAGGCAGTTGAGACGGTGGAAGGTCCGGTGCTGATTGTGGCCGGAGCAGGCTCGGGAAAGACCCGCGTTCTCACTTGCAGGATTGCGAATATCCTCGCTCAGGGCTGTGACCCGGAGAAGGTCCTCTCGCTTACTTTCACCAACAAAGCAGCGAAAGAAATGAAGGAGAGAATCGCGAATATGGTCGGGGCCCGGAAGGCAAGGCGCCTGTATATGGGCACGTTCCACTCCGTTTTTATCCGAATTCTTCGAAAATATGCCTCCGAGATAGGTTATAAGCCTGAATTTACAATCTATGACACCGACGACAGCATCCGCCTTCTGAAAACCTGCATCAAGGAGCTGGGACTCGATGACAAGGTTTATAAGCCGAAAGACGTGCTGTCGAGAATTTCATATGCAAAGAACAACCTCGCCACCGCGAAGGCCTACCGCCTCAGTCCCAATGCTCTGGAGCAGGACCGCCGGAGGAAAACTCCGCGTATCTGCGACATATACGAGCTCTACGCGCAGAAGTGCATACAGTCTGCGGTGATGGACTTCGACGATGTGCTTCTGAATATGAACATATTGCTGAAAAGATCTCCTAAAGCCTTTGAGGAAATCGAAGGAATGTTCAGGTATATCCTCGTGGACGAGTACCAGGACACGAATATGGCGCAATATCTGATTCTGAAGCAGCTGTCGAAGAATCATCGTAACATATGTGTCGTAGGAGACGACTCTCAGTCAATCTACGCCTTCAGGGGTGCTAAAGTCGAGAATATCCTCAATTTCCAGAAGGACTATCCGGGGTGCAAGATTTTCCGTCTTGAACAGAACTACCGCTCCACCCAGACCATCGTGAATGCCGCCAACTCCCTGATTGCCAAGAACTCCCGCAGAATCCCGAAAGAGTGCTTCTCAAGGGGGGACGAGGGAGAGAAAATCCGCCTTATAAAGGCCTACACCGAGACTGAGGAAGCGATGCTGATTGTTTCTTCCATTATGGGAACACTCAGAAGCGAATCTGCTCAGTATCAGGATTTTGCGATACTCTACAGGACAAATGCCCAGTCTCGTGCTCTGGAGGAGGCTCTGCGCCGAAGGAATATACCTTATAAAATATACTCGGGAAATTCGTTCTATGAGAGGGCAGAGGTGAAGGATGCGATGGCATATCTCAAACTCACGGTGAATATTGACGACGACGAGAGTTTCAAGAGAATAGTGAACAAACCGGCCAGAGGGATAGGGGACACGTCGATTGCGGCACTCGCGGCTGCGGCCCACAACCACTCCACGACCCTTTTCCGCGCAGCGTATGCGGACGATTTGGAAACATACGGGCTGAAAGCTGCCGCTCAGGCAAAAATCCGTTCTTTTTGCGATTTTGTCCAGAAAATGGCCGTTCGGGCCACCCGTGAGGATGCTTTTACGGTCGTTGACTCCGTGCTGAAGGAAAGTGGATTATGGGCGGCTCTCAAGGCGGATATGTCCGTGGAAGGACAGTCCAGGGCAGCAAATGTTGAGGAACTTCTTAATGCCGTGCGCCTCTTTATTGAGGAGAGGCACGCCGATTATGCCGAGGATATGATTGCTGAGGAGAAAATATACGCTCAGGACGACCTCTCTCCGGAGGATTATCCGCTTGTTACTCTGAGCGATTTTACCGAGAACATCACGCTCATAAGCGCCGCGGATGTGAGCGATGAGGAGGCGGCCAACAGGGTGGCCCTGATGACGGTTCATACTTCGAAGGGTCTGGAGTTCCCGTATGTTTACATCGCCGGAATGGAGGAAAATCTTTTCCCGAGCTGCGGTTTCGGCTCCTCAGAGAGCGACTTGGAGGAGGAGAGGAGGCTTTTCTATGTTGCGATGACCCGTGCGAAGAAGGAGGTTTCGCTGTCCTTCTCTTCTTCAAGAATGCGCAACGGAAAGTCCGAGTCCAATCCGCCGAGCCGCTTTGTAAGCGAAATCGACAGGGCGTACATCCTCAATCCGATAGACCCGGCGGAGGAGGAAGAATTTGGACAGGAAGCCCAAGGCTGGGGCGGCTGGAAGAGTGGCGGGAAATCTTCCTGGGGTAATTCTCAGTGGGGAGGCGGCTCCGGGAGTCGGAACGGTGTTCCTGCGGGACAGTCTTCCTGGGGCGCTAAGAAGTCTTCCTCTTCAGCGGGAGGCGCAAAGAATTCATATCTGAATAGTTACGGAAAGTCCTCGCCGGTTCAGACGATTCCTTCCGGAGCGCGCCAGCAGGGCACATCACAGACTGCTTCCGGTTTTTCGCGTCCGCTTGGTTCCACTCAATCGGCTTCAAAGACCACCTTCGTGCGTCACTCCGGACCTGTTCCGCCTGTGAAGGACGACCCTAATTTCGTCCCGTCACCGATGAGCGCCTTCCGTCCGGGCCAGAGGGTAGAGCACAACCGTTTCGGCAAAGGCACCATCAAATCACTCGAGGGCCGCATCCCGGATTTGAAGGCCGTGGTGCAGTTCGACTCTCTAGGCGAAAAGCTGCTGATGCTCAAATACGCCAAAATGCGGGTGGCAGAGGCCGACTAAACAGTCAGGCAGTTCCTTTTTGAAAGATTCAATGGATTATGATTGTGGCTTACATCGCACCGACGAAAATCATTTTTTAACTATACGTCAATTCCAACTATCTATAGTCCATTGCTTTTAAGACTCAGCACCTCATTGATGTTCAGCCCGGTAATAGACGCGACCAGTTCTGGCGCAATATCATTCTTCAGAGCGTTCTTGGCGGTGATTATTGCGTTCTCTCGTGCCCCTTCGGCCTTCCCTTTTTCCATTCCCTTTTCTATACCTTCTGCTATACCTTCTGTTCGCCCCTTGTCGTAGCCGTCATTGAAGCTTTCTTCCACAG
>CAVJRU010000036.1:0-20375 GCA_963652025.1 bacterium | reverse complement strand
GACGGATTCCACATCATCGAAGTGCTTGAGAAAAAGGGAGATATGTTCAACGCCAGGCACATTCTCATTAAACCGGAATACACCCAGGAAGATGCAGACCGCGCATTCAAGACCCTTGACAGCCTCAAGACCGAGATTAATGAGGGAAGGCTCACATTCGAGATGGCGGCACGCTTCTACTCCCAGGACCCGGCAACCCGCACCAACGGAGGCCAGATGGCAGACCCGAACACCGGTTCTTCCTATTTTGAGAAAGACCAGCTCAAGCCCGAGGACTATATGGCAATCCAGGAACTCAAGGAGGGAGATATATCCGCTCCGGTGCAGTCCAGCGACAACGAAGGTAGAGACGGAAACCTTGTATATAAAATCGTCAAGGTGGACAAAATAATCCCGTCACATCCGGCTTCATACGAGAACGACTACGACCTTATGCTGAGCGCGGCTAAAAACAAGCTTTCGATGGAGGCGATTGACAAATTCATCAACGAGAAGATAAAGACGACATATATTACCATAGACCCGCTTTTCAAGGAGTGCAGTTTTGAGCACGAAGGGTTTGAGGAGAAATTCATCAAGTAGTTTTGAAAAATCTTACGCGCAGAATATTCGTTTTTCTGACGGTCACCGTTTTGGCGATGACCGCTTTTTCTGTGGAAGGAAGGGCGCAGGCTATGGGAGGAAACGGCGAGGACAGTCTCGTTGTTCTCATCAGTTCAAAGTCCGCGCAAGTCGTTGACATAGAAGGAGCTGCCTACAGAAAAGTCATCGGTCCGGCAAGGTTTTTCCACAATAACACCTACCTTCTCTGCGACACGGCATTCTGGAATGTGGACAGCCGGTTCATCGACGCCGTCGGAAACGTTAAGATTCTTCAGGAGGAGACGGTTCTTTCCGGTGACAAGCTCACATACCTCATTGACGAGAATCTCGCGCAGTTCCGCGGCACCCTTGTCCAGCTCACCGACAAAGACAACAATACGCTGCGCACCAACGACTTGGACTACAACACAAAGGACAGCGTGGCCACCTTCACGGGGGGCGGTGCGATGAGAGATAAGGACGGTCAGATTATCGAGAGCAGGGACGGAAAGTACGACTCTAAGCTCAAACTGTTCTCTTTCAGAAACAACGTAAATATGTTCTCGGACACGGTTTTCGTAAAAACCACTGCCCTTGACTATAATTCCGAGACGTCTTTCGCCACATTCGGAGCCTCCACAGACCTGTGGAACAAGGAAAATATGCTTTCGGCGGAGGCGGGGTGGTATGACCGCTCGCACGAAGTTTTCCTTTTCAACCGCGACGTGCACATTATGACGGACACTCAGGAAGCGTGGTGCGACTCCGTGTTCTACTATAGGGCGCTGAATAACGTTACGATGCTGGGGAATGTCCAGATTATAGACACCACAAGAAACATCTCAGCCGTGGCGGGAAAGGCCGAATACCGCGACTCCACCTCTTCGATAAGCCTTAGACGCTCCCCTGCAGTTCTGGCAAAGACAACGGGGGCCGAGGGGAAGGAGGACACAGTCTACGTCGCTGCGGATTTCATTGACTACAGGACAGTTATGAAGTTCGCCGTGGACTCTTTGGAAGCTGTGCAGTCCGCAGACAGGCTTAAGGGGCTTGAGACCGATGCCATCGGTACATACCGCAAGAAGGCGGCCGAGGAGGCTGCAAAGGCAGCGGAGCAGGCGGCGATGGAGAACGATGCGAACTTTGCGGCAAAAAAGGCCGCTGAGGAGATACGAGCAAAGAAAGGCGGGGCGTCGAAAGGCGATGCAAAGGAGGCTTTGAACGAGAGGCCCAATGCCCCTAAGGAAAAGCACGGCAAAAAGGGCAAACTGCCTAAGGGCGATGGCGATTCTTTCCGAAAGGATTCGCTTTCAATAGCTCCAGATTTACTCAAAACCGCGTCTGAATCTCTTTCAGCAGTCTCGGATTCCATATCAGTATCCTCAGATTCGCTGCTCTCAGTTGCCTCAGATTCGCTTTCTGTAGCCTCGGATTCTATGCTCTCTGTTGCCCCGGATTCGATGGCAGTTGTCACAGACTCCATTGGGATAGCGGCAGACTCAATTGCCGCCCCGGTGCAGCTGGATTCCACAAAAATCGGATTTCTCTCCGCGATGAAAAATGTGCGGCTTTTCAGAAGCGATGCCCAGATAGTCTGCGACTCGCTTCTCTACTGCGACCTTGACTCCCTCGCCAGGCTCTACGTGGAGCCGCTCGTATGGCAGGAAGGAGTGCGCCAGTATGCCGCTGACAGCATCTATGTGGTCATCCGCAACAGCACGATGGACCGCGCGGCGCTTATGTCCAACGCATTCATAACCATTGAGGAGGACACACTCCACTACGACCAGATAAAGTCCGCGGAGATGATGGCCTATTTTGACGGAGAAAACAGCCTCAGAAGGTTTGATGCCCTGGGAGGTGTGCAGGCACTTTTCTACATCAAGGAAAACGACGCGCTCGCGACCGTGAATAAAGCCGACTCCAAAATGCTCACGGCCTCATTCAAGGACGGAAACATCCAAAGGCTTTACTACTATGACGCCGCGAAAAACGACGGCTACCCTATCGTCCAGATGAAGGACGAGGAGAGGCAGCTCAAAGGATTCAACTGGCAGCCTTCCAGAAGACCTGCAGACCGCACTGCCGTAACGACAGCCGAGTACCGCGCTCCCGAGAGGAAAGACTATCTCGCCCACCCGGAGGCCAAGTTCAGGCAGACCGACCGCTACTTCCCGGGATATATGGAAGGCATCCACAACGAGATAGCCTACCGCGACTCTCTCCACAAGGCCCGTGAGGCAGCTGAGGCGCTTAGAAGACAGATGGAAAAAGAGAGGGAGAAAGACTCTCTCGCACTTTCCTCCTCGGCTGACAGCCTTAAGATGAATCTTGACAGTCTGGGAAATGTGGCTGCCACGGATAGCCTCAAAGCGCAGACTGACAGTCTCAAAGCTCAAACCGACAGCCTCACCGACGTGGCGGCAAAAGATTCTCTCTCTGCTGCTGCAGCAGACAGTCTCGCAGCAGCACAAAATGCCTTGAGTCCTAAGGAAAAGAAGGCCGCAGAGAAGGAGGCCCGGAAGAAGGCGCGTCAGGAGGCACGAGAAAAGCGGCAGGCCGCTTCCGATGCCCGATGGGCCGAAAAGGAGCGCAAGCGGGAGGAAAAGCAGAAGGCCAAGGAAGCGAAAAAGCAGGAAAAACTGCGCGCGAAAAAGCGTCGCGCCCTCAAAGCCGACCTAGAGGAGGCCAAACGCGAGAAAGCACTCTTTGACAAGTATGTGAAAGAGTACGAGAAGAAAAACAAGAAGAGAGAGGCTAAAGAGAATCAGTAAGCCGGCCCTGCCAGGTGCCGCGCTCCGCAAGTCGCGCTTCCAGCAGACGGATTAGTTCCACGTTGCGTATAAGCCCCCACGGGGTTTCATTCACAAACCTTGGCGGGACCTCCCCGGCAAACCTCTCGATGCAGAGTGACGGACGTAGCCTTTCAAGCATAGAGACGAAGAAATCTATGTACTCGTCAAGGCCGAAACGGATAAAATCCTCCGGAACCCTCTCATATTCCCTCTCCATCGCAGTGCCCCGAACAATCTGAAGCTGATGGAATTTCACAGTGGTTAGCGGCAAGGAATTTATCGCATCGCACCCATCAAGCATCATCTCCTTAGTTTCACCGGGCAAGCCTAAAATAAAGTGCGCACCGCAGTCAAGCCCCCTCTCCGCTGTCTTCCCTATCGCCCTCGCTGCAGAGGCGAAATCGTGCCCACGATTCACTCTTTTAAGGGTTTGGTCATAACAGGACTCCACTCCATACTCAATTATTACAATCGGAGCGCTGAGTTTTAGAGGCTCCAAAGAAGAGGTCCGCTGAATTGTCCTCTCCCAGCCCTGCAGAACTTTCCCACAGGCGAGGTCGGAAAGAAAATCCAGTTTCTCCTCATCCACGCAATCGGGCCTTGTTCCGATGACAATGCCAACGACAAGAGGATGAGAGAGAGCGGCAAGATAAACCTCCCTTAGCCTTTCCAACGATGCGTAAGTATTTGAATATGATTGAAAATACGCAAGATATGCACCCACGGAACGATAGCGTCCCCTATGAAATTCCACCCCTTCGCTAATCTGGTCCGGAATGCTCTTTCCCGGGATGCTGTAGCCGGGATGAAAGGCTGCATTGTCACAGAATGTGCACCCTCCCCTGCTCAGTTTTCCGTCCCTGTTCGGGCAGGTGAAGCCTGCATCAATCACTACCTTTTGAAGCCGCGCTCCGTAGCGTCTGCGAAAAAAATCCACATACGCGTTATACCTCTTGCCCGGGAGGAATAACCCTTCCGGCACTTCCAGTCCTATATTTTTCGTTAAGTCCATAAAACTTCATTCAAGTGATGCTCCCGTGCATTTTGCCCCACGGAATTCGCGATAAGACAAAAGTAGGAAAAAGTTTGTCAAATTTGAGTAAATTTGCCGGGTTTAGCAATAACAATCATATGACAAGAGGACTTCACAAAATATTTGCAGCGGCTGTTCTATCTTCATTCTTTATCTGCGAGGGGATTAGCGCTGAAGCACAGGAGAAAAAGCAGTACGGAATAATAGACTTTTCTGTTTCCTACCTTCGCCAGTCACCCGACTACGAGTCTCCACTCGAGACACAGGAACTTATGGGGACTGTGGTGGAAATAACCGGCCGTAAGAGCTACTGGCTTGAGGTTTCCACGCCTCAGCCCTACACAGCCTGGTGCACCGACAAGGGCGTAACTCCAGCCTCAGAGGAGGAAGTGGAAGAGTGGATTTCATCAAGAAGATATATAGTAACCGCTTCATATTCCGGAGTTTACGCTGAGCCGTCAGGCCGTTCCGCTGTGGTCTGTGATCTTGTGGCGGGAGACATTGTGAAGGCAGTTCTCGGTAAGCCTCAACGCCGATTCCGCACCTACGGTCTCCCCATCCGCCAAAACGGCTGGGCCAAAGTGGAAACTCCTTCCGGCAGACAGGGCTGGACCCGCACGGCCGACATCCGGGACTTCTACAAATGGGCGGAGGAGTGCTCCAAGTCTCTTGACCAGGTAAGTGCCGAGACTTCCGAGACTGAGTGCACCCTCGGGAATAACTCCAACGCCAGCGAGAAAGCCGCAAAAGATGGCGCCAAGAAGACAAAAAAGGCAAAGAAAACCGCCACAGAGACCGTCTGCGAGAACATAGTCGCAACTGCTAAGAAATATGTAGGCACGCCATATCTTTGGGGCGGAATGTCTCCAAAAGGCTTTGACTGCAGCGGTCTTGTACGCATTTCCTACTTTCTCAACGGCGTGCTTTTACCACGCAATGCAAATCAGATGGCTCTCTGCGGCCTCCCTGTCCCGGTTTTCAGAACCGCCTCCGGCGAGAGTGGCGCCGCCACGAACGCAACTGCCTCTGAAAGGACATTCTGCGCCGACAGCCTCAGGGCAGGCGACCTCCTGTTTTTTGGCAGCAGAGGCACTGACGGCGGAGAAGACCGCATTACTCACGTGGGGCTTTATATAGGGGGAGGCAAGATGATTCACTCCTCACACCTTGTCCGCATAAATTCACTCACCCCCGGAGAGGACGACTACTATGAGAATGCCCACCGCCTTCTCAGCGCTGTCCGCATTCTTGGCTACGAGGGCCTGAGCCGTGGCGAGTACAAAGCGGACCGTGTCCTCAACTCTGTCCGCTATTTCAGATAACAAACGCCCTTTCTGACAGCATTCCTCCCCATTAGTCAATATTCCGGACAGCCTCCTCAAAGTCCTCCCTTGAGCCGAGGGCGCGGTTTTTAATCTTCGCCCGGTAGTTGTAGATGGTGTTGGCGGAATAGTGAAGCAGGGACGCTATGCGGCTAGACTCGGTGATGCCGAGTTTGATGAGCGCGAAAATTCTCAGTTCGGGAGTAAGGATATCATCTCCCTTCGGCACTATCGCAGCCTGAGGCTGGAGCAGAGCATTGAACTTTGCGATGAAATCGGGGTAGAGATTGAGGAACGTCTTGTCAAACATCTTGTAAAATTCCTCTATATCGGAGTCCAGAGGTTCCTGATTTTCAATCTCAACGGTCAGTTCCTTTGCCTTACCCTGACGGATAAACTTCAGAACGTGATTTTTGTACTGACGTGTCGCGCTGATATTGTCGGACACCATTCCCAGAAAAAGCGTGATGTACTCCTGCTTGACCTTATCCGACTCCTGCATCTTTGCATTAAGGCTCACAAGAGTCTCGTTTGCCGCCACCAGTTCGTGATTTCGCCGGTCAATTTCAAGATAAGATTCCTGAAGTTTCGCCCGCATCGAGTCCAGAATTTTCTGCCTGCGAATAAGGAAGCCGAGCAGGGCAAGAAGGCTCAAAAAGAGCAGGGATATGCCCCACAGCAATGCCCTCGTGGTCTTGGATTGGGCTTCATGCTTCTCCTGATAGGCAGTTTCAATCTCAGGGAAAAATCTCAGAATCTGCCACGGGCGCAGTTTGCCGTTAAACTGGAGAGCATCCACCATACAGTGGTCCGCAGCATAGCGGAATGCCCTGTCCACATCACCGGAGTCAAAAACGAGCCTGGTCACATCATTCAAGGCCGCATAATCCTTAGTCGCACACAGAACATCCGCTATCGCCGAGCGGATAATCCATTCGTTGTACTCGTCGCTTCTCTTCGGAAAGGCGCGAGCATAGTAATAGGCCGCCTCTGCATACTCACGGGTGTTCTCTTCACTTTCTCCGACCATTGTCCGGGCAAAGGAAAGAACTCCATCTTTGTCTCCCCTCTCTTCAGCCTCTTCCCTTTTGAGGTTGGCCCATTCCCAAGTGCCGGGAGAAAGCCTTGAGAGCAGTTTTTCCCTATAGGAATCCCTTCTTGAGAGTTTGTCGCCGTAAGAGTCCGAAGTGGACGAATATGCCATCGTCTCGCCCCAGTAGGTGTGCTCGGCCCGATAAAATTCCATTTCCAGAGACTCTGAAATCGAATCTTCGCTATAATTCGAAAGTATGTCGGCGCACTGGACTATGTATCCCGCCTTGGCATAGACTACGGCCATACGGATGTCCGCGAGTGCCTGTTTATCGGCATCCGAGACGCTTTCCGCGATTTCTCTGGCCTTCCTCAAATAGGCAAGTGAAGAATCCACGCAATGTGTGCGATAGGCCTCAGAAATGCGCAGGCACAGGCTGAAACGTTGCTCTGCCCAGGTCTGCTCGGAAAGCACCTCTTTAAGAATGTCTTGCCCGTCACGGAAATATCCGTCATAGACAGCCTTATGGGAAAGCGCCTCGTCCAGATGCGCAAGGAGTTCGGTGTTCGACCCCGTCGTGCCCTTGCAGGAGACAAGGAGAGTGCAGAGGAGGAAAAATATAGGGATTCGAGATTTCATTATGCGGTTCACTTCCACAAATATAAGAAAAGATGGTGACTAAAAAAGGGTGGGGATGACTTTTTGGTCACTCCCCACCCCTTTTTTTAATGTAAACAGGCGAATTGAACAAGTGAGGCAATCCGCCTACTCTCACTCCCTATTGGAGTTTCCTGAAGTCGATGGTGACGTCGAACTTGCTGTCGGCATCAAGAGCGGAGCAGTTGGTGACGGTCATCCTGTAAGTCGCTCCCTCTTCGAGAGTTACGCCGTCGGCAAGGGACATATTCCCGTCCTGCTTGAGGTACTTAGCGGCCTCTTCGGTGAGAGTTACCGTCTTATACTCGGCGCCCCAGCCTGCCTGGCCGAAGAACTTGAAGGAGAGATAGTCAGTTCTGAGACAGTTGCCGACAATCTCGGTTGATTTCTCGTCAGCGACAGCAACTCCCGTGAACTGGTAAACGCCCTTCTGAATCTGCGCGAGGGTCACGAGCAGACCGCTTTCGAATCCATACTGGTTGGACATCATCGGGTAGCCCATTCCCCAACCCATACAGGTGATTGCGCCCTCGTCCTTGTATGTGGCAGCCTTGCCGTCTTCCTTGACGTGACGGACAATCACATACTTGTCCTTGAGATTGAGCTCGAATGAGTAGTAACCGGAGATGGCGTTGAACTTCAGACCGTCAGCTGCGAGCGTGAAGTGGTCTGAATCGAATGTCCACTCGAGAGGGTTGTCGATGCCGGAGTAGCTGATTGTGCTGTTCTGCTCGACCTTTGCCGCCATAACTTTATAAACAGTAGAGGACAACTTTGTGGCTTTCACACCGTTGACGGTGATGTCAAGTCCGGACTCCTCCACCTCAACTTCGCTGTAGGAAAGTTTTGCCGCGTTCACTCCGCCTGTAAGATCCAGAAGCAACTGATATCCCTTACCGGTTTCAACGTCAGCGACCTTGATATTTCCGCTATCGGTCATAGTGAAGGCCGTGCCGAGAGAAACTTCAGCAAAATTGGACTTCGTGAACTCTGTGCCCCAGCCCTTCTGCCCGAAGAGCTTGATTTCGCCGGAAGAAAGACTGAGCTGACTTGGAACAGCGAGGGTGAACTGATAAATCTTAGGAGCGACCTGAGCCATAGGATATGCTCCATCTGTGGTGTTCCAGCTCTCACCGATTGTCGGTTTTCCGAAATTGGCTCCGATTACCCAGACAGCGCCGCTTCCGTCATCAGAAAGCGACAGAGTGGTCTCCGCATCCTTCATCGGCTCAACCTTAATCCACTGGTTCTCAGAATCATAATCCAGTTTATAGAGGCCGTCGACAGCATTGAATACAACCGTCTTGGATTCTCTGTCAGCTACAAAGAAATCAGGGTCGAAGTTCCAGCTATCCACATTCACGATGTTGCCAAAGTCCATCTTCTGGCCTTTCTTAAGGCTGACGCAAGAAGAAATCGGGTCAGTGGATGTACCGTCAGTAGGGGTGGCAGTCATATTGAGAAGGTCCACCGAAATGGTGTATTTTCCAGCGATGCTGGCACCGAACGGAATGAGGTCGGATTTCTCGGAAGAAAGCGCTGCGCCGTCCCAGCCAAGGGAAATCACCTCTCCATCCTCTCCGATAGACGGAGTCTCAAGCGTCGCGTTCACGTATGCAGGGAAATTCGCTGAGAGAGAGTAGCAGTAGTCTTTTGTCTTTAAGAGCTCATAACGTGTCCCATCCTCTGAAACGACATAAAGTTTATCGAAATTAGGACGCTCCAAGGCTACATCAAGGGTGTCCGTAGTGATGCCGAGACCGACATTCTGAGCCACAAGCACAAGTTGAGCCACGCCGTCGCCCACTTCGGCAAGAAGCGGTGCACGAAGAGAAACCTCATAGTCTCCCTTTTCCTTTGTACGGATGGTCGTAGAAGAGACTTCAGTCTCGCCGTAATAGAGATAGGCCTTGAGAGTCGAGAGGTCGAAAGAGGCATCGGTTATATTGAGGGACGCCTTCACCTGAGCACCCATATAGGTAAAAGTCGTGCTGGAGACAACTGTGAGCTCCGGTCCTTTTTCTGCACGGGTGAAAGTCGGAGTCTTCTGGCAGGAAAGCGCCGCAACGAGAGCCACGCTCCAGAAGACGACATTTATAAAATTGCGTTTCATATCTTATTGATTATTAGTATCGTTTATTTATCCTTCCAAACAGAAGAAGCGATGCACTTTGCAGGAATTTTCATCGTAGCGGTGTAGGTGGATGCTCCGAAAACTATGGTCTGCGCGTCTGAAGATTTGTTGCAGACTATAACGCCTATGGTGCCGTCGGTGTTCTTGTACATCTGAAGTTCAACTCCGGAAGGGGCATTGTAGCCGGAGACCGTCATCTTGCGCGCACCCGGACGAATCACGGCACTAGCGTGAGCCACGCTGTACCAATGGGTGTTCTTCGTAATGGTGTGATAGTCGGAAGTCTGGATGGTCACTCCGCCGTAGCAGGTCTTGCAGGACCCGTTGTGAGGGCTGTAAGGAGCATTTTTCTCGTCAAGCATAACATTCCACAGAGTGACACCCTTTCCCCCTCTGGAAAGAGTCCCGAGGAAAATGGAAGAGAAGTCATTGAGAAGGCAGGATGAGAAATTGTAGTTCCACTCGCCTATCGAAGCCTCAGTGAAGTAGATATCCTTATCTGGCGCTGCAGCCTGAATGTTGTCCAGCTCGGAAACGTCACCGCTGTAGTTGTGCCAGGCAGAACCTGCAGCCCACTGTGAAGCCTCGGCGTCAGCGTAGATGTTCAGAGGGTAGTTCCTCTGGTCGTCCTTGCCGTCATAATTGTAGTTATGGTCGAAAAGGAGAATCTTGACATCGGAGAGTCCCGCAGCCTTCATTGCCGGGCCGAGGACCTTCAGGAACGCCATCTGGTCCTTCCAAGGCATATACAGAGACATTGAGTTTCCGTGATTGAGAGGCTCGTTCTGCATTGAAATCGCGTAGATATTGAAGCCCTCGGAACGCATCGTCTGCACCCATTTCACGAAATAGGTCGCATAGTCGTTGTAGCAGGAAGGCTTCAAGCGGCCGCTTGTCCAGGAGTCATATCCCACCTCAAGTGCAACGGAATTGTATCCCTCATAACCGTAAACGCCACCGCCCTTCATCCACTTAGGGCAGGACCACGGCGCCGCGATGATTTTTACATCCGGGTTGATGGCGTAAATCTCCTTAAGAATCGGGAAAAGATAGGTCTTGTCCTCTGACGGGACTGCAAAATGCTCAATTCCCTTAGTATCGCACCAGGTGTACGGGTCCTTCAGGCAGAAGTCAGAAGCACCGATGCTGACTCGGATAAGGCTTGACCCGACTCCGTCAGTTTTGGAGAACATCTCCGTAAGAAACGCTGTGCGGTCGCTCTGGGACATTTTCAACAGGTTGTAGCAGGAAGCCGTCGTGAAAGCGAGGCCGAATCCGTCCACTTCCTTTGCCGAATCATCCTCTGCAAATTTCACCTTATTCGGGCTCATACTTCCGCCCTTGGTGAATTTTGAGCCGGTTTTCTTAAAGAGCTGAGATCCGTCAGCGGTCGTGACATAAGTAGTGACATCGTACGTTGTCACCACGGGCTTGTCCGGAGTCTGAGGCGTTACGCTCTCCTTCCCGTCATCCGGTAAAGTGGATGTGCTGCAGGCCAAGGGTAACGCACAGATGACTCCAATAAGTAAATTTTTGATTTTCATTGACATATTCTACCGAACAATAGTATTCTAATATCCAGGATTGGTTTCGAGGCTCGGGTTATTGTCAAGAGCAGTCTGAGGGATAGGCATAAGAACCGTCTCCTCGGTAAGCGGAAGGCGACTCTGCCAGTAGCTATCCTCCTCAGGCATAGCATCGTGAACTGCCTTAGCCCTGTCGAATCCGTGGCGGATAAGGTCATAGAAACGGAAGCCCTCGAATGCGAGCTCAAGCCTTCTCTCGTGAAGGATTACGTCAATCGTCTCATCCAGAGTTGAAGGAGTGGAAACAGTCTTCAAGCCGGCGCGGGTTCTGATTTTGTTCACATAGTTGATTGCGCCGGAAAGGTCACCGGTTTCAGCAAGAGCCTCAGCGTGAAGGAGATAGATTTCACCAAGACGCATAAGGATTATGCTGGACGCGTTGGTAGGGACCTTGTGCATAAACTTGTAGGCGTTGCCCGGGTAGTAGTTTGACCAGGTGGCCTCGTCAGTAGTGATGCAGGCGTTCATTCTCTCGGTGTCACCCTCAGCCTGATATGCTGCGATGAGGTTACGGGACGGAGTAATCCACTTAATCCAGGAGTAGCTGTCTGAAGGGCTGTAGGCGTTGCGGTGGAACATCATCCACACCCAGTTTCCGCTGCTGCGGGAATAGGTTACCTCGAAGATGGACTCGGAGGTGTTGCGGGTGGCGTCAGTCTCGTCGTATGCCCACATTGAGCCATAATCGTCAACAAGTTTGTAACCCATAGCCTCGATGGCGGCGCAGTGCTCGGCAACCTTGCTCCAGTCCCTGCAGGTCTTCTCAGCATAGATTCTGGCGAGCATTCCGTGAGCAAAACCCTTGGTAAAGAGCATCTTGTTGGTCTTATCCATATCCGGAGCATTCTCGCAGGCATACTCGAGTTCGCCGATAATCTGCTTGTAAACGTCCTCGCGGGCCGTACGGGCAGGATAGTACTCATAGTAAACATCCTCGATATTTTCGGCCGTGATTGCAGGCGGAATGGTGTTGGTAAGAGGAATATCTCCCCAAATCTGAGACATCTGGAAAAGGTTCCAGGCTCTCCAGCAATAGGCCTCCGACTTCCACTGAGCATATTCCTCCTCAGTCATATCAGGGTCGGACTCCTTAATGCGGTCGATGTTGCAGATTATGTTGTTGGCGTTGCTGACCTGTCCGAGGTACCAGTCCCAGTCCCTCTTGACATTCTTGTTTTCACCGTCCTGCTTGTTGGCTTCGATGGCCATAAGCTCGCCGGTTCCGGGGTTTCCGCCGTAGGCGTTGTCTGCGCGGCACTCGTTATAGACGAGCCAGTCCAGATATCCTTTTTCCTGAATGTCCTTGACCCAGGAAGAGTAGATGGATGAGCGAAGACCCTCCATATCGGCCCTTGTCGAGTACTGTGACTCAGAACCGGACTCGGTATTCACCTTTACATTGCCCTCGTTGTAGCTCGTGACCGGATACAGATCCAGGTTGCAGGAAACCGCAAGAAGGGAAAGCGTCATTATTGTATATATTCTCTTCATAATAGTTCCACAATGTTTAGAATTCAACATTTACTCCGAAAAGCACTGTCTTCACGCAAGGGTATGTACCCCAGTCGATTCCCATATTCGTAGCCGAAGTGTACTGGCTCATTTCAGGGTCGTAGCCAGAGTACTTGGTGAGGGTTATCATATTGTCAAGAGTGATGTACGGGCGGATGCAGGAGATGTTTGCCTTCTTCAGAGCCGGATGGGTGATGCTGTAGGAGAGGGTGATGTTCTTCACCTTGAGGTAAGAACCGTCCTCGACCCAACGTGTGGAAGCCTTGAGGTTGTCAAGTTCGCCGGCCTTAGGGATGTCGGTAACCTGTCCCGGAACTCTCCATCTGCGGACAGCGTCCTTAATCTGGTTGGAACCGTTGTACATTCCGATCATCTCAATCTTGGAAGCGTTGTAGATGTCGTTTCCGACAGATGAAGTGAGAAGGAAGCTGAAGCTGAGGCCTTTCCAGCTGATGGTATTGGTCATACCTGCTGTAAACCAAGGGTTTGCGTTGCCGATGTAATGTTTGTCGGAAACGTTGATCTTGCCGTCACCGTTGATGTCTTCGTAGATTACCATACCGGTTTCAGGGTCAACTCCGAGCGCGGTATATCCCCAGAAGCAGGAAAGCGGCTGACCAGGGGTCATTCTCACTACATACTCGCTCAGAGCCTCGGAGGTCTGGGTGTAGTAGTAAACCTGCTGGAGAGAAAGCTTCTCGAGACGGTTGCGGTTGGTGGAGATGTTGAAGTCGGTGGTCCACCTCCAGTCATTGCGGTCGATATTGACTGAGCTCAGAGCGAGTTCCAGACCCCAGTTTGACATTTCACCCTCGTTGCGGTAGATTGAAGGGTTCGGGGACGGAAGAGGAACTGACATAAGGAGGTTCTTGGTGTACTTGTAGTAGCCGTCAAGGGTTACGGAAAATCTTCCGCCGAACATTGACCAGTCCACTCCGAGGTTGGCCTGAGAGGTTGTTTCCCAAGTGAGGTCCTTGTTTCCGATGTTGCTCTTGCTTCCGAGAGTAGGCACTGCATCGGCATTCGCTGCCTCTGTCCAGTCGTAGTAGTTGGTTGAGTACTGCTGAACCCACGCATAGTCGTCCAGACCGGACTGGTTACCCTGCTGGCCCCAGCCTGCCCTGATCTTGAGGTCGTCAATCCAGGTGACATCCTTCATAAAGTCCTCGCCGCTGATTCTCCAGGCTGCGGAAACTGATGGGAAGAGGCCCCAGCGATGTCCCGGAGCAAGTTTTGACGAACCGTCAGCGCGGAAGTTCGCGGTGATGTAGTAGCGGCTGTCGTAGTTGTATGACACCCTGGCAAGATAGGACATTATAGTCCATTTGGTATATCCCTGGCTCTGTCCCCTCAGACCGCCCTTGTTACCTCCGTTGATGCCGAAGAGGACGTTGTCGTATTCGGTTGAGAAGTGGCTGCGTGACCCGCTGAGGTTCTCCCAGCGCGAGGTAGTTGCGGAAGTACCCGCCATAGCCTCGAAGTTGTGCTTGCCGCCCCAGGTATTATTATATGTAAAGATGTTGTCATACACCATCCTCATATCGTCGCTTCTGGTGGAAGAAGCTGTTCCGTGCTGTGTACGGCCGTAAGAGGTCTTGATCGGGTCAAGGAAGGAGTAGTCGTGCACCCAGCGGCGGTCCATCGTGACGGTGGATTTGAACTGGAATGTCGGATGGAATTTGATTGTAGCGTGCCCTGTGAGGAGGAGACGGTCAGTCTGGGTGTAGTTGTTCTCGGTGCGGGCGAGGTTCTCGGAAGGAGTGGTGAGGTTCGCTCCATAGAACTCAGTCCAATACCAGGAAGGATTGGTCTCGCTCCACGGTTTGGCATAGGTAGGAGTGTTGATTACGGAAAGAACGACGCCGGCACGGTTGGAACCTGTTCCGGAGATGATTCCGTTGTTCTTGTAATGAGAGTAGGCGATGTCCGTGCCGACATTTATCCATTTGAAGATGTCGGAATCGAAACTTGCCTTGACATTCACCCTTTTATTGTAAGCAACCGGAAGAACTCCCTTTTCGTCGGTGTAACCTCCGCTGATGTAGTAGCGGGATTTTTCCGTGGCGTTGGAAACAGAGAGCTGGTAGTTCTGATTGATACCCATCTTGTAGGTTTCCTTGAACCAGTCGGTTTCATCCTTAAGTCCTTCAGGGACAGTGACTGTGCCGATTTCGTCCATAAGCTCGCGGTACTCGTCAACGTTCAGAACGTCATAAGTCCTTGCGACATTGGAAAGTCCCACTGAAGCATTGAAGGTAATCTGAGGACCGCGGCTCTTCTTTCCCTGTTTGGTAGTGATGAGCACGACTCCGTTTGCCGCACGTGAACCGTAGATGGCTGCGGAGGAGGCGTCCTTGAGAATCTGCATAGACTCGATATCCTGAGGAGAGAGGTATGCGATTGCATAGTTTCCTGTTCCTACAGGGACTCCGTCAACGACATATAGAGGGTCATTGGAGGAAGCGATTGAGGAAGCACCCCTGACGCGCACGGTCATACCGCTGCCAGGAAGACCGCTGGTCTGCTGGACGGTAACGCCGGCAACCTTTCCCTGAATGAATCCCGAAGCCTCGGTGACAGGGCGAAGTGCCATATCCTCGTTGGAGACGGTGGAGACGGCGGTGGTAAGGTCGCGCTTGCGGACAGTTCCGTAACCGATGGCTACGACTGCATCCAGAGCGATGGCCTCTTCTTCGACGGTGACGTCAATAACAGATTTGCCGCCTACCTGAACGGTTAGAGTGCGGTAGCCCAAAGAGTTGAACTCCAGGACAGCCTGTCCAGATGAAAGATTTAAGGTGTAAGTACCTTGAGAGTCTGTTGCGGTGCCGTTGCTTGTGCCTTTTTCCATTACGGTCAATCCGGCAACCGGATATCCCTGAGGGTCGACAACTGTACCTCTAACAGTGTGTTGCTGTGCCAGAGCCGAAAGACTTGCGACAAGCAGCAAAACCATAGTAAGACATTTTCTCATACGGTTTGATTTATTAGTTTGTGTTACGTATTATCAGTGCTCCCGCCTTCAAGATCGCGCCGCCTTGGACGCCCCGATGGACAAGAAGCGAAAGCAAAGATAGATATTTTGCGCATCGGAAAAGCAAAGAGAGTTTCTGAAGTGGACATTTCACTGGAAGTTAATCCACATCTAGCTGATTATCAATGCTCTTAGAAGAGTTTAAAGTGGAAAGAAGTGGATTAAGTATAGGTCCGGAAGAAAAAAAAGCCGGCCGAAAGCAAGCTTTCAGCCGGCATTTATGCGCTTTTATTCGCCCGTTACTGAACGCGGCCGCCGTAGCTGCGGTCCTCAGTATTCACACGAATCTTCTCACCCTGGTTGATGAAGAGCGGAACCATAATGAGCGCTCCTGTCTCGAGAGTGCACTCCTTCAGAGCTGAAGTGGAAGCTGTGTCGCCCTTCACTGCAGGCTCGGTGTAAGTTACCTCAAGCTCAACGTAAGTCGGAAGCTCGCAGGTGAGGCAACGCTCGTCGTCGTCCTCAGCAAGGAACATCATCTCAACGTGCTGACCCTCTTTCATAAGGTCTGAATTCTCAACGACATCGGTGTCGAGGTGAATCTGCTCGTAGGTCTCCTCGTGCATAAAGTTGAATCCATCCTCGTCTTTGTAGAGGAACTGGTACGGACGCCTCTCCACATTGATGACGTCAATCTTGACGCCTGCTGTGAATGTGTTCTCGAGGATACGACCGTTTTCAAGGTTGCGGAGTTTGGCCTTTACGAAAGCCGGACCCTTGCCAGGCTTAACGTGCTGGAACCAAACAATTGAGCACGGCTTACCGTTATACATAAGGTAAAGGCCGTTCTTAAAATCTGCTGTAGTTGCCATATAATTTAGTTATTGTAAATATTTCGTATTAAGAAAATGCGCCTTTGAGTCAATCGGAGGCAGGAAGGGAATCCGCTCAAGATTTCCAAAGACTAACTTTCAGCGTGCAAAGGTAATACATTCTCACTTTTCTGCAAAATCTCGCGTATTCTCGCGGCAGTCTCCTCCAGCAGCCACTTCGGAGTGGACGATGCTCCGCACACCCCTATCTTGTCGTCCGGGCGGAACCATCCGTCCGAAATCTCATCCACACGGCTGATGTGGTAGGTCCTGATGTTCACGCTCTTGCAGAAATCGCAAAGCACCTTGCCGTTCGAACTTGACTTGCCGGAGACGAAAACAATCACGTCGTGACTGCGCGCAAAAGAGGAAAGGCGGCTGTGGCGTGTTGCCACCTGGCGGCAGATGCTGTTATGAACCTTCAGCCTAAGTCGCAGACCGCGCACTTTCGCAAGCCTTGCGCAGACCTTGGCATATTCCTCCGGGCTCTTTGTCGTCTGGCTGAAAATCTCGGTAGGGGTACTTGTGCGAATGGTTCCGTCCGCGATGCGCTCTTCGAGCATCTGGAGGTTCTCCACGACAATGGCCTCGCCGTCAGTCTGTCCCACAAGTCCGAGCACCTCGGCGTGACCTATCTTGCCGAAAATCACAATCTGACCTTTACCGTTTTTCTTGTGACGCAGATATGCCTCCCGGATTTTCTTCTGAAGCTGGAGTACGACAGGGCAGGTGCAGTCAACGATATTGAAACCAAGAGATTCGACCTTCCGGTAAACTGCAGGCGGTTCGCCGTGGGCCCGGATTATAAGGTCAGCATTCTCAACCGGCTGCATTTCATCCAAGTCATCTTTGTCAATCGTCACCATCCCGCGCGACTCCAGGTCCGACAGGACCAGCTCGTTGTGAACCAAGGCCCCAAGTGAAAAAATCTTATTGGTGTCGCTGTGCTCCAGTTTCTCCTCGGCGATGTTCACCGCCCGGATAACTCCCGCACAAAAACCGGAATTCTTATCAATATCAACTGTCGCTGCCATAATTAAAGAATCATTTTGCCGCCCCGGATTCAATCCGAAACGACCTCAACGCCGAACCTGCTATGCAATACGGAGATGACCCAGTCCATCTGCTGCTGGAGCGTCATCTTCGAGTTGTCCAGTTCAACCGCGTCCGAAGCCTTCACAAGCGGGGACACTTCCCTGTGGGAATCAATGTAATCACGTCCCTTCAAGTTTTCAAGGACCTCGTCAAGACTGACCTTCTCCCCTTTTGCTTCCATCTCCGCTGCCCTTCTCTGAGCCCTCACGAGTGGGTCCGCCGTCATAAATATCTTGAGTTCCGCATTGGGAAAGACAGTGGTTCCTATGTCCCTTCCGTCCATAACAATCCGTCCGTGACGTCCTATTTCGCGAAGACGCCGGTTAACATAGTCACGAACCTCGGGAACAGTCGAGATGGGGCTTACCTTTCCGGAAACTGTGAGACTGCGTATTTTATCCTCCACGCAGGAGTCCCCGATGTAGGTCAGACGCCCGCTTTCTCCATCCTCAAAGTGGACATCCAGACTCTCAAGCGCACGGGAAAGTGCCGCAGTATCGATGGAATTGTCCTCCGAGATTAAGTTATTCTCCATAGAATAGAGAGTTACGGCCCTATACAGCGCACCGGAATCAAGATAATGGAAACCCAGTTCCTTTGCGATGAGCTTTGCAAAAGAACTCTTTCCTGTCGATGAATAGCCGTCAATGGCTATAGTTATGTCGGGGACGTTTCCTATTATTTTCATTCTGAACTTGAATAACTTAAGTTTCGTGAGGTATCTGACTTAAAATCAAACCTTCCGGGAAAGGCGGATTTAGAGTTTGGACGGCAAAATTAAGAATATGATTAAATTTTTGCAAAAAAAAACGATATTTGCACTATAAACTCCACTTATGGTCCGAGTTTCGCAAACGCAGAACTTCCCGGACACATAAAAAACAATACAGACAATGAAAATTCTTGTTATAGACGATGAACGTTGCGTACGCAACAGTATGCTTGAAATCTTCGAAGATGAGGGATACGTGGTTGAAACAGCGGAAGATGGGGCGAAGGGAGTGCAAATGGCGGAAGTGGAAAAATACGACGTCATTTTCTGTGATGTAAAGATGCCGAACCTCTCCGGAGAGGAAGTTCTTGACACTCTGAAGGAAAAGGGCATTGAAACGCCTGTAATTATGCTTTCAGGGCACGGAGACATCAAAACTGCAGTTGATTGCATTAAAAAAGGAGCGTTTGATTTTCTCCCCAAGCCACCGGACCTTGACAAGCTTATGGTCTCAATCAAGAACGCCACCGAACGCAGCAACCTTCTCCAGGAAACGAGGGTTCTGAAAAAGAAAGTCTATGGTCAGGAGATGATCGGAGAGTCAGAGGGGATAATGAAGGTGAAGGATATGATTGAAAAGGTGGCTCCGACCGACGCCCGCGTGCTCATTCAGGGCAACAACGGTACAGGAAAGGAGCTTGTCGCGAGGGCGCTCCACCAGAAGAGTCTCCGCAGCCAGATGCCGTACATCGAAGTGAACTGCGCGGCCATCCCGTCCGAACTCATCGAAAGTGAACTTTTCGGTCACGAAAAAGGTTCCTTCACTTCTGCCGTGAAGCAGCACAAGGGCAAGTTCGAGCAGGCCGACGGAGGTACGCTCTTCCTTGACGAGATCGGAGATATGTCCCTTTCAGCACAGGCGAAGGTGCTTCGCGTGCTTCAGGAGAGGAAACTCTCAAGGGTCGGTTCCGACAAGGACATCACCGTGGACGTGAGGGTTGTAGCCGCAACGAACAAGAACCTTAAAGAGGAAATCGCGAAGGGCAATTTCCGCGAGGACCTCTATCACCGCCTCAGCGTCATCGTAATCAATGTTCCTTCACTTGATGAGCGAAAGAGCGACATTCCGCTTCTGGTGGACTATTTCATCAAACAGATAAGCAGCGAATCCGGCAAAAGGCCGCGTCCAATCACTCCTGAAGCGGTTTCTCTTCTACAGGAAAGAAGCTGGACAGGAAACATCAGGGAGCTGCGCAATGTGGTGGAGAGGCTTCTGATTCTTTCCGGTGCCACCATTACGGCCGATGACGTCCGCGCCTACGCATTGTAGACACAAAATAACTCGTGGAGAGCGGGGACCGGGTCCTGACGCTTGCGAAAATCGAATAATAAATAAAGGAAAACAATGATTACCGAAAAAGATATAGAGCAGGCTCTGCAGGAAAATTTCTCCACTCTTACCTTCTCTCCGGAGCCTTCCGGGCTTTATGACCCGCTGAGATATATGATCAGCATCGGCGGGAAACGCATCCGGCCGCGCCTGTGCCTTCTTTGCTACTCCCTTTTCAAGGACTCCCTCAGCGATGAAGTGCTTGCTCCGGCCTCAGCTCTTGAGGTTTTCCACAGCTTCACTCTCATCCACGACGACATTATGGACAATGCGCCCATCCGTCGCGGAGTCCCTACGGTGTGGAAAAAGTGGGACGAGAACACTGCGGTCCTTTCCGGTGATGCGATGTGCATAGAAAGTTACCGTCTTCTCGCGAAAGCCCCCTCTAAGGTTCTCCCGGAGGCTCTTTCGCTCTTTTCCGACACGGCTGCCCAGGTCTGCGAGGGACAGCAGTACGATATGGATTTCGAGAACAAGGACTTCGTGCCGATGGACAGCTATATTATGATGATCGGGCTCAAAACCGCCGTGCTGCTTGCCTGCTCGGCAAAAATGGGCGCACTCGTCGCCGGAGCCGACCCCGTCTGCTGCGACCTTGTATATAAATATGGGTATTCGCTCGGGCTGGCGTTCCAGGTGGCGGACGACTATCTGGACACGTTCGGAGACAGCGCAATC
>CAVJRU010000035.1:0-21106 GCA_963652025.1 bacterium | reverse complement strand
GAGCGAAACCTCACGCATCATCTGCTCACTGGGCCAGACATTCGACGTGTACGAAAATGGCGAAAAAGTGGGCAAGTTTATGGTCACCGACTATGAAAAAGCGGAGTAAAGCAGACTCTGATAGTTTATTTGGGGATTTGCGATAAAATTCATACATTTGCACGCTTTTCTCGAGAAGGAAAGCACAAGGTACATTTATTATTAACTTCTAAACAGATTCACAATGGCTGTTAAAATTCGTCTTCAGCGCCACGGTAAGAAGAATTTCGCATTCTTCCACATTGTTGTGGCTGACACCCGCGCACCTCGCGATGGTCGTTACATCGAGCAGATCGGCTCTTACAACCCAAACACCAACCCTGCTACAATCGTCCTCGATTTCGACAAGGCTCTCAACTGGGTTAAGGTCGGTGCAGAGCTCACACTCGTAACCCGCAGGATTCTCTCATACGAGGGAGTACTTCTCCGCAAGCATCTTGACGGCGGTGTTGCCAAAGGCGCACTCACTCAGGAGCAGGCTGACGCCAAGTTCGCTGCTTGGAAAGCCGCTCAGGAAGGCAAGATCAACGCAAAGAAGGACGGTCTTGCTAAGGCTGCTTCCGCAAAGGCTAAGGCTGCTGCAGAGGCTGAGACCAAGGTAAACGAGGAAAGGGCTGCCGCTCTTGCAAAGAAGGCACAGGAAGCTGCTGAGGCTGCAAAGGCCGCTGAAGAGGCTAAGGCTGCTGAAGAGGCTGCCGCTGCTGAGGCTGAGGCACCTGCAGAGAACACCGAGGCTTAAGACCGCTTAGTTTGGAAAAGCTGAGCAAAATAGCCAAGGCAAGCAAATCTGACGGGACTCTCGGTGCTGTCATCATCAGTTTTCTCTCGATAGACCCCGAAGATTTGGACATTTCGGAACCGGTATTCGTCTATTTTGACGGACTTCCGGTTCCGTTTTTTATTGAAAGCTTCTCCCGCAAAGGCTCCAGCCGCGCTGTAGTGCGTCTTACCGGAGTGCGGAGTTTCGAGGATGCCGAAGAACTTGTCGGCAAAGACATCTATGTGGAAGACCCCGAGGGCGCTTTCGGAGCGGACGAGGACCTCAGGGGCTGGAAGATATATGCTCCGAAACTCGTCGGCACAGTGAAGGATTTTCTTGACATCCCCGGCAATCCGTGCCTGGAGGTGGAAAGAGAGGGGGCCGAAGACGTGATTATCCCGCTCAACGAGGACCTCATCGTCTCGGTCAACGAGAAGAAGAAGGAGATTAAGATGCGGCTCCCTGAAGGTCTCATATAAAACAAAAAAAAGAGAGGTTAAACCTCTCTTTTTTTGTTTTATTCATTTCTCAAGTTATTGTAGAAGACCGCTACGGTGCTCTGGTAGTATGGGATTAGCCAGAGGAAACCTATTCCGCAGGTTACACAGGCAAGGAGGAACCAGCCGATGAAACTGAGCTGGAGGTAGAACAGGTTGAACTTCTGACCCTGCATCAGCTTCTGGCTCTTGCGGAGAGCGTCCCTCACTGAAAGGTCCGGGTCATCCACGAGGATGTACGGGGTGAGCGCGTAGGAATATGCCTTGATAATGCCCGGAATCACCAGAAGAAGGCTCCAGAGGAAGGTGAAGATGCTCGCAAGGATGGACCCTGCGATTGCTCTCCAATAGATCTTGAAACCATATCCGAAGGTGTTGCTTATCAGATTCGAGTCAGACCAGACATAGAGGGCGTTGAATGCGTAGGTGAATCCCACCGAAAGCGGAAGGAGGACGAAAATCGACACCAGAAAGGCACTTCCCGTGAGACCGTAGAATGCCGGCGGAAGAATGCCTCCGACAGAGAACATTTCCGGATAAAAGACCTCATATATTGAGGATGCGCCGCTGACAAGGCAGTAAATGGCCGCATAGATGAGGGTAGTAAGCACAGCAGGTGCCCAACAGCCCTTCAGAGCCCCGAGGGCCGCATTTTTGAATTCCTGATTTGTTGTCATCATAATTATTGACAGATTAAATTATAACTTTGTGTGTATTGACTGACTCCTATCAGTGCAAATCCGTTGCAAATATAAGGCTTTTCAGGGACATCCCGGCAAGAGCAAAATCACAATACATTTACCTCGGCGACGAGTGTCGCAGGCCCGGTGAGCCAAACTGAAGTGAACAGCGCGGGAGAGGAGGCATCTGACGCCAGGGAGACTTCTGCGCTTGAGGCTTTGCCTCCGCCGCAGGCAAGAGCTTCGGCCGCGCTTGTCGGGGCGAGTTCGACTGTGAGGTCGTCGTTGAGTGCACGGACATTGTAGCCGAGGACTTTACCCCCGCATTCAGTCCAGGAGGGAGCGACTCCTTCAAGGCAGGCTGCTGCAACGGAAGCCGTAATGCCGGTTCCGCAGGCGCAGGTTTCCGCCTCCACGCCCTTCTCAAAAGTCCTGACTTTGAGAGGATTACCCTTCACGACAAAGTTCACGTTCACTCCCACGGGAGCAAACTCCTCCGCCCATCTGAGCTTTCTGCCCTCCGAAGCGACATACTCAGCCGAAAGGCATTCCTCGGGGACAAAACGGACGAAATGCCGGGTGCCCGTGTCAAGAAACCAGCCATCTGCTGGTGCTAAGCTTGAGGCCTTCCCATCGGATGATGATGAACCTGCGGAGACAGGAAGCTCACAGTTTGCAAGAGAAGGGAGCGAGGCGTATTTCCGCGCTACAGAAATGTCCTTCATCCCGAGACGCACAATTTTGCGAAGGCCCTCGTCCCGAAGAATCGCCGCTCTGTGCGGGCCGTCCGGCGCAAGGAAGTTCCACGTCCCGTCCGGCGAGGAAGGGGTTAGGCCCAAAAACGAGGCGAATGAGACGATGCACCTTCCGCCGTTTCCGCACATCATTCCGCCGCTTCCGTCGGAATTGAAATACTCCATCGTGAAATCATAGCCCCCGGCGGCGCTTCCCAAGACCATAACGCCGTCCGCCCCGACGCCATAGTGCCGGTCACAGAGACGGGATATCGCCTCCGCGTCAAGGTGCACTCTCCCCTCGCGGCCGTCAGCCACAAGAAAGTCATTCCCCGCGCCGTTGTATTTATAGAACTTCATATTTGCGATTAAATTAAGAGGGAAAATAAAGGATGGGATTCAAGGCTCTCAAAGACATCAAAACCGGAGTTAGCGTAACAAATCTTCAAGCTGGATGGACGTATCAGTCTTCGCGTCGCGGTACTTCACGATTACAGGGCAATAGACGTGCACCCCCTCGCCAGCACCCGGGCCGTGAGTAATCGGACGGGAACCCGCCACGACAACAGCGCCCTCCGGAATCACAATCTGTCCGGCCTCGTTAGCCCGAATCCACGCCCCGTTCACGGCATCATAGACCGCAGTCGAGGCATTTATTATTACGCCAGTGCCTATTACGGCGCGGCTTCCGACAATCGTCCCTTCGTAGATTCCGCAGTTGCCGCCGATAAAGACGTCGTCCTCCACGATGACAGGAAGCGCCCCCACAGGCTCCAGCACTCCGCCGAGCTGAGATGAGGCTGAAAGATGCACACGCCTGCCCACCTGAGCGCAGGAGCCCACAAGCGCGTGGGAGTCAATCATAGTCCCCTCATCAACATAAGCCCCGATGTTCACATACGCAGGCGGCATCATCACCACCCCCCGTGCAAGATACGCTCCCCTTCTGACGCTGCTTCCTCCCGGCACCATCCGCACTCCGTCCGCAGGAGTAAACTCCCTTGCCGGCACGGTGTCCTTATCCACGAAAGAGCCCATCTGCACAAGCGAGCCCACACGGAAACCCTCCAGAATGCGGTTCTTCACCTCCACATTAACCTTCCACTCTCCGTCAACTTTCTCCGCGACCCTGAGCTTCCCGCTCTCGAGAGAGTCGCAAAAAAGGGAAAATTCTTCCTTTGTCATATAACGTTAGTTTTCAATTCACATAAAAATCCGTCACAAAACCGCCACGGTTTATCTTTCAAAACACATCAAAAAAGCACGGCACAAAACCGCCCGAGCCCTTAGATACGATTACAGCCAAAGGCCTTTGAGGACCTCGCGCATCCTGGCCTCCGTTTTTTCTGAAGCAGGAGTGAGCGGGAGTCTCAACTCATTGGAAATGAAGCCCATCTGAGCGAGCGCGGCCTTTGTCGGGATGGGGTTGCTCTCAGCGAAGCAGGCAAGGAAAAGCTTGCGCAGACGGTAGTGGAGACGGCGTGCGGCAACAAGGTCAACTTTCCCCGCACCTGCAACATCCCCGCATACGCTCGGACACCCGAGAGCCTCAACAAAGTCCACCATCATTTTCGGGGCTATATTCGAAGCCACGCTGATAACACCCCGTGCCCCCGCCGTCATAAACGAAAGCGTCAGGTCATCGTCGCCGCTGAGGACCGAAAAGTCGTCAGGCGCCCCGGCGAGAATCTCAGTTACCTGAAAATACTTTCCGGAAGCCTCCTTGATTCCCACGATGTTCGGAACATCAGAGGCGAGCCTAAGGCAGGTCTCAGCCTCCATATTCGCCCCCGTGCGGCCCGGGACATTATAAATCACAATAGGCTTGTCCGTAGACTCAGCCACAGCCTTAAAGTACTGATACTGGCCTTCTTGCGTCGGCTTATTGTAGTAGGGAACCACCACGAGAAAGGCATCGGCGCCGTGTGGAGAGAAAAATTCGATGTTGCGCACAGTCTGCCTCAGGGAATTAGTCCCCACGCCCACAAGCAGCGGAGTCGGCTTTCCGCCGGAGAGCGTATGCTCCTCGATTATCTCGCGGTAGCGCACGAGTATCTGAAGTTTCTCGTCATTCTCAAGGCAAGGGGTCTCGCCGGTAGTGGCAAGAGGCACCAGGAAATGAATACCCGCACTGAGCTGCCGCTTCACAAGAAGGGTCAAAGCGTCAAAATCCACTTCCCCGTCCTTGAACGGAGTCACCATCGCGGTTCCGCAACCGGTAAAAAGCATATTTTTCTTGTCCATAAGCGTTTATAATGTTTCCAAGATTAAGGCCTTGGTTCAAACTCAAAATTCAAAGATACAAAATTAAGTAAAGCGCTGTTCCTACGCCAAAAGTTCGGCGAATTTGTGTACCCCGCTGAGGTTTTCCGTACGGAGAGCGGCATAGACTGCACCCTGAGCAAAGCCGGCACGGGAAAATGCCTCGTGGGTGATGGTTATGCGGTCGTTCAGGCCCTCGAAGCCGACGGTGTGAATGCCGGCGATTTCTCCGCAGCGCACCGACTGGATGTCCACTCTTCCGCCCATCCCATCGTCAACAATCTCGGCGAGCGATTTTGCCGTTCCTGAAGGCGCGTCCAGTTTGTGGATGTGGTGCTTTTCTACGATGTAGGGCATATACCCGCCGGCGGCCCCGAGTTTTCTGGAAAGAAGGTCAACGGCAGCGTAGAGCACATTCACGCCGATGGAGAAATTGGAGGCGTAAACCATTGTGGTGCCGGCTTTTTCAAAATAGCCAACTACCTCGCTCTCGATGTCGTTCCAGCCGGTCGTGCCCACTACTGCAGCGCGGAAATTGTCCGCGATGAAGCGGTAGTTCGAACGGAACGCCGCCGGGGTGGTGAAATCGATGCAGACGCACTCCCTCGCAAGAGACGCCGGAACGCTCTGCACGTCCTCAGTCGCAAGAACAAGTTCTATCCCCTTGTCATTCAATTCCTTCTCCACGAAATGGCCCATTTTGCCATATCCGCTGATTATTACCTTTATCATAATTTTTACATTTATTCAAATAGGAAGCGGTGAACCTCACGGACTGTCTCATCTAGGCGAGAAGAGGCGACGACGTAGGTTATGTTTTCCGGACTTATCATCTTACCGAAATTCTTTCTCAGCGAAGGCACGGCCTCCTCAAGGGCGGCGGCAACTTCCATTAGGTCCTCTCCGATGATGCTCAACTGACTATAGCCGGTGCGAAGAAGGATGGGCGTGGAGGGAGCAAGAAGGGAGAGAAAGTTCCCAACGTTATGCGTAAAATCCACTGTAAGAAGCAGTTGCCCAGATGAGAGAGTATATATATCGGGACGGATGCGACATTCTTCCAGCGCGCTGCTGATTGTGCTTCCGGCAGCCTTCGGGATGCGGAAAAGGTAGACGTTTCTCTTGAAGGCTATGCCTCTTGCGCCCCCTAGCCCCTCAACGGACGGGACGATTGCCGTACCCTCATCCTTCGGGGACATTGAGTTCAGCACCCATATCGGGATATTCTTTTCAACCGCCGGAGCGATTGTCATCGGGTGCAGGACCTTCGCTCCGAAAAGCGCCATCCTGGAAGCCTCGTCATAGGAAATGCGCGGGATTCGGACGGTTGATGGGCAGACACGGGGGTCTGTGGTGCGGATTCCGTCCACATCCGTCCAGATTTCGACCCTTTCGGCCCCAAGCGCGGAGGCGATGATGGATGCGGAGTAGTCCGACCCGCCACGCCCAAGCACCGTTGCAGCGCCTTGAGTGGAGGAGGAGATGAAGCCCTGGGTTATGACGACCCTGTTTTCCTCCCCGTCAGAGGCCTTTCCGTCAGAGGGAAAAGCAGTGCCGCGTTCAAAAGCCTCAGAGACAACGGACGGGACCGCAGCGTTTATCCTGTCGAACTGCGGAGCGCCGCAAAGATGCTCCGAGTCGGTGAAAATCATTGTTCTCGCATCGGCGAACCCGGTGCGTATCCCTCTGGAATTCAGAGCATAGCAGATTATCGTAGAGGAAAGAATCTCTCCGTTTGAGATGATTACAGCCTTAATTCTGTCGGGGACGTCGCCAAGTGCGGTGACGGTTTTTGTTACTGCCGCAAGGGTGTCGCAGATTTCGTTCACTCTTGCCGAGGCCCGTGCGCAGCCCTCGGGGTCTGCAGAAAGCAGAGACTGGACGAGGGAGAGGTGGCGCGTGCGCAATTTGTAGAGCAGAGCCTCAAGTGTCTCGGCATCGCCGTCGGCTGCCGTCGCTGCAATCTCGTAGAGCAGGTCCGTCACCTTAGAGAGCGCCGACACGCACACGAGAGGCTTCTCGCCGATTCTGTCCGCGATTATCCCCATCGTGCGCGAAACCGCGTCGAATGTTCCAACCGAAGTGCCGCCGAATTTTAGAACTATCATATTTTTCGCAAGTGTTGAACTTCTATAAATAACTGCCTTATTTGCGGGAGGCCTCCTCGAACATCCTCACATACTGCTCTGTGGCCTTCTGGAGGTCATCCACTCCGACAAACTCGTTCTCGGTGTGGGCCACAAGGATTGACCCCGGGCCGCAAAGGCTTCTGTGGGCGAATCCTGCAAGCTGAGGAGCATCGCTGCCGAACGCTGCCGGAGCAGTTTCAAAAGCATCAAAAACTGTATATTCCATCGGGGTGTCCCCTCCGAAAGCCTTCACGCTCATCGCCTTCTGCCAGGAAGCCGCAGCAGGGCGACAGCCCTCTTTCTCCGGTGCCCCGAAACGAAGCACCGCCTCCTCCCCCGCCATATTCCGCATCAGATTCTCAACGATTCCGTCAGAAACGAATGTTGTGCGGAAATATATTCTGAATCCGAGCACAGGGCTCAGGATGTTCTGCGGATTGGCGCTCGAAAGCCTTCCGATGTTCCAGGTGGTTTTTCCAAGAATCGGGTCCTCGGGAAACTCCACGCTGCGGAGCGCGTTCACAAAATCCACGAACATATCCACAGCCGACTCCCCGTTCTCCGGATAGCCGGAGTGGCAGCTCTTTCCGCGGAAGGTCACTTCGAAGGATTTCGTTCCCTTGCAGGCGGAAACCATTTTATTGTCAGTAGGCTCACCCACAATGACATACGCATCCTCAGGAAGCTGTATCTCCCCCTCTTGCACGGCCCTGGTGAACGACTTCGCGCCGAATGACCCCACTTCCTCTCCGGCGAGAAGAAGCAGAGCAAAATCCCGACATCCCTTCTTTTCAAGGGCGAGGCAGGCGTTGTACATCGCGATAATCTGCCCGTTGGCGTCGCACGACCCTCTTCCCGTCACCTTCAGATGCTCCCGACCATCGCCTGCAAGGGCATCGACCGAGACTGCCGGAGGAAAATACGGGGGAACGGTGTCAAGATGGGTGCAGAAAACCACCCGGGGCTCTCCCCAGCAAAAAAGGAGGTTTTCCGTGCCGTCTCCATCCGGATTTTCAGCGCTCACCCCCACAGGAAAGCGTCTGAGAGTATTTTTCCCAGTCAGAAATTTTTCCGCAAGGAAGTCCGACAACATTTTTTCCCTCGACGAAGAAGAGTCGATGGACAAAATTTCCAAAAACAAATCAAGATTTTCCATATCGAAAAACTTATTAACCCGTTCCCAAGACGCTACAGTGGACTGTTATACGGTAGTCCACAGAAGAGAGCGCACAAAGCGCGAAGTTAATAAAAAAATTGCGTAACTTCGCGTTTTTGAAAACAATGCAGCTTATGGCAAAGGTTATACTTACAGGCGACCGTCCTACCGGCAAACTTCACATCGGACATTACGTGGGATCGCTCCGCCGCAGGGTTGAGCTCCAGAATCAGGGAGGCTACGACGATATGTTCGTATTCATCGCTGATGCTCAGGCACTTACAGACAACGCAGACAACCCCGAGAAGGTGCGTCAGAACATAATCGAAGTGGCTTTGGACTACCTCTCCGTAGGCCTTGACCCTTCCAAGGTGACGCTTTTCATCCAATCGATGATTCCGGAACTGTGCGAACTCACTTTCTACTATATGAATCTTGTCACAATCGCGCGTCTTCAGCGTAACCCTACGGTGAAGTCCGAGATTGAGATGCGAAAATTCGAGGGCGAGAGCATCCCTGCAGGTTTTTTCACCTACCCGGTGAGCCAGACCGCGGACATCACCGCGTTCAAAGCGACGATAATCCCTGCCGGAGAAGACCAGGAGCCGATGATTGAACAGGCCAGGGAAATCGTACGCAAGTTCAACGGCATTTATGGAGCCGACGTTCTCGTGGAGCCGGAAATCCTGCTTCCTGACAATGCAGCCTGCCTGCGTCTTCCGGGCACGGACGGCAAGGCGAAGATGAGCAAGTCGCTCGGAAACTGCATCTACCTTTCAGACCCGGCCGACGAGGTTTGGAGAAAGGTGAAAGGAATGTACACCGACCCGGGTCACCTCAAAGTCACCGACCCTGGCAAAGTGGAGGGCAACACTGTGTTCACCTACCTCGACGCGTTCTGCCGTCCGGAGCATTTCGGCCGCTATCTTCCTGAATATGAGAATCTTGACGCCTTGAAGGACCACTACCGCAAGGGAGGCCTCGGGGATATGAAGGTGAAGAAGTTCCTCGGAGCTGTGCTTGAGGAGGAACTCGCCCCGATCCGCGCGAGAAGGGCCGAACTGGAAAAGGACATCCCGGCCATCTACGAAATCCTGCGCAAGGGCACCGAAAAGGCCCGCGCAGTTGCCGCCCAGACTCTTCACGAGGTGCGCGATGCAATGAAAATCAATTACTTCGATGACGCGGAGCTCATCAAGTCACAGGCCGAGCGCTTCAACAAAGAGGCCGAATAGTCAGCAGTCAGCCGCATTAAACGGACTGTCACTCACAAAGCCATAAGCTCAGTCGTAACCTCGGAGCGTTTTTTTCTGTGAAAATAGAAAGTAAATCGTTATCTTTGTGAATTGCGGTTTTATGGACCGGGAAAGGAGACTGGATATGGAGCATACTAAGAAATGGGAAATACGCTCTGTCTCAGACGAGACGGCTGTTCGTGAACTTTCATCGGAGCTGGGTGTGGACCCGGTTCTTGCCACTTTGCTTGTTCAAAGGGGGGTGGGCACGTTTGAACAGGCCCGCGCGTTTTTCCGTCCTTCGCTCGAGAGGCTCCACGACCCGTTCCTGATGAAGGATATGGACAAGGCCGTCGAGAGAGTTGAGAGGGCGATTGACCGAGGGGAGAAAATCCTTGTGTACGGCGACTATGATGTTGACGGAACCACCGCAGTATCACTGGTTTACCTCTTTCTCAAAAGGCTCACGCCATCAGTTGGAACATATATCCCCGACCGCTACGACGAGGGTTACGGAGTGTCCACGAAAGGTATTGATTGGGCAAAAGAAAACGGATATTCTCTGATTATCACTCTCGACTGCGGCATCAAAGCCATCGAAAGGGTCGCATACGCCGCATCCAAGGGCATAGATATGATTATCTGCGACCATCACCTCCCTGAAAGTGAACTTCCTGCGGCCGTTGCAGTGCTCGACCCCAAGAGGGAGGACTGCCACTACCCGTTCGACGACCTGTCGGGCTGCGGAGTCGGGTTCAAACTCGTCCAGGCCTACGCCCAGTCGCACGGCATCGAGTTCGAGACTTTGTTGCCGCTGCTGGACCTTCTTGCCGTGAGCATAGCCTCGGACCTCGTTTCGGTGATGGGAGAAAACAGAATTCTTGCGCACTACGGTCTCAAACGCCTCAACGAAAGCCCTTGCGAAGGTCTCAAGGCGATGATTACGCTTTCAGGGCTTGAGTGCGGACACCTCACAATCGACGACATAGTCTTCAAAATCGGCCCGAGAATCAATGCGGCGGGAAGAATGGAGTCGGGCGGAGTGGCAGTGAAACTTCTCACCGCAACTGACGAGCGCACAGCCATCGCGGCCGCGGAAGAAATCAACCGCTACAACACCCAGCGCAAGGATATCGACCGCCAGAACACCCAGGAGGCCCTGGATATGGTGGAGAAGGGAAAGTGCCTGTCGTTTGGCAATGCGACTATAGTCTATAACCCGTCCTGGCACAAGGGAGTCGTTGGAATCGTGGCTTCAAGGCTTGTGGAGGCCTATTTCAAGCCGACCATCGTCCTTACGAAGTCCAACGGGTTCGTGAGCGGCTCCGCCCGCAGCGTCCCGGGGTTCGACCTCTACGAGGCCATCGAGAGCTGCGCCGACCTTCTGGAGAATTTCGGAGGGCATCTCTATGCCGCCGGGATGACCCTCAGGGAAGAAAATCTGCCGGAGTTCTGCAGCAGAATCGAGAAATTCATTTCAGGAAAAATTATCCCGCGGATGCAGACGCCGGTGGTGAATATAGACTCCAAAATCAGTTTCGCGCAGATTACACCTAAGTTCCTGCGCATCCTCAAGCAGTTCCAGCCGTTCGGCCCGGAGAACGCGATGCCGGTTTTCCTCACAGAGAACATCTACGACAACGGCAACGGCCGCAAGGTGGGTGCCGAGGGCGGACACCTCAAACTCGAGCTCATCGAGGAGGACAACCCGGGAAGGCACATCTCGGCGATTGGCTTCAATATGGCCGGGTCTTTCGACTACATCAAGGCGGGAAATCCTTTTGACATCTGCTACTCCATCGTGGAGAACTACTATCGCGGCAATTCGAATATGCAGCTGCGGATCAGAGATATCCGCGAGCGCGACGAAGAAATTTGATACTCCATCTTCCCTATCAGCGCAAACATCCCCCTTCAAAGACTCTGCACGGCGCTCCAGCGCCTAAGACTTCGTCTGGAGAGATTACTCACAAGTTATATCCTGGAAGAATTCGGGACGGTGGTAGTCCGGAGCGGGGGTCTGGATTGGCGCCCAGGTGGCGTAGTGCGGAGTGGAGAGACCGTCTCCGCATTTGTAGAAATTACCCTTAAGAGAGGCTCCCTTCCAAGTTTTGAGACTGTCACCAAACAGAGCCGCACACGGAATCGCAACTCTAAGCCTCCACTGATTGTCTCCCTTCACCTCGCCAAATGCCTTGTGCGGATAGCTTGAAGCGCGAAGCACCGACGCGAGGGCTTCTCCCGTTGCGTGAACGGGGTCGAAACGCCCGGTGCGGCGGGACATACAGAGAGTCCCGATGGCGTTCCATTCGAAATTGTAGTAGTGGGGGTCGGCATCTGAGGGCTGGAGGAAAAACTCCACGCAGCTGTCCCTGTAAACATCCTTGCCGTCGCAGGTTTCAAGCGCCGCAGTAGCCCCCTCGCAGACATCGTACTGAACGAAAAGATACTCGTCGTTGTGGAAGGCGCGAAAAGAGACCTCGGGACAAAGTGGATACTCATCCGGCCAGTTAAGCGTATTTATCTTATTCTCAGCGAGTTCAGAGAAAACCGCGTCATTTTTCAAAAGGCTAGCGGCATCCTCACCCAAGCCCCGCCGTACAACTGTCAGTGTCATATTCTTATGTTTTAATGTTTACTATAATGGCTTTTAGAAAGTTTTGTGCCCCCCCCAAGACTCAAAAATTCGCCAAAGCGAGGGCGGCGACAGCCTCCACTATCACCGGGGTGCGGAGAGCAAAGCAGCAGTCGTGGCGGCCGTGGGCGGAGAGCGTGGTCATTTTGCCGGAAGCGAAATCCCAGGTCCGCTGAGGGAAGGAGATGGTTGAAGTGGGCTTGAACGCCACTCTGAAAAGCAGGGGTGCCCCGTTCGTGAGCCCGCCGTTCACTCCGCCAGCTCCGTTTTTAAGCAGCCGCCCGCCCTTTCCGAACGGGTCGTTATGCTCAGAGCCTCTCATATCCGAAGCGGCAAAACCGTCTCCGAATTCCACTCCGCGCACTCCCGGGATGGAGAACACCGCGTGCGAAACCACAGCCTCCACCGAGTCGAAATATGGCTCGCCGACTCCGACAGGAAGCCCCTCCACGCTGCACTCCACCACTCCCCCGAGCGAATCACCGTCCCTCATAGCACTCTCCAGAAGGCTCTGCCACTCGTTTTTGAACGACGAGCCGCCAAGACGGACAAGTTCAGAGGAGAACTTCAAGGCAGGATATTTTGAAAGCAATATCTTCTTTGCCACAACCCCGGCAGCGACAAGAGCGAGGGTCATCCTGCCGGAGAAAATCCCTCCGCCAGTAAACGGAGGAAAATCCTTCGCGCCCTCCACCCCGTAACGGGAGGGATGGGTAACAAAGTCAATATGACCTGGCCGCGGAATGCTCTCGAACTGCGAGTAGTCTCCGGGGCGGGTGTTGGCGTTAACGAATTCTATTCTAAGAGTTTCGCCGGTAGTTTTACCATCCGAGACGCCTTCCGAGAGAATGGGAATATCCTCCTCGCGCCGCGCTGTCGTGCCTTTCGCCCCCGGCCTTCTTCGGTCAATATCGTCCTTAAAATCTTCCGAGGACAAAGAAAGGCCCGCAGGGACGCCTTCAATGATGGCACCGAGCCTTTCCTCGTGCGAGCCGCCGAAAACGGTCACTCTGAATTTATCTCCAAATCTGTTGTGCATACGCGATATGAATATATTCCCGAATGGGGAAAGTCCCCCCTCGAATCCGCCTTAAAATTTATAAAAATTGTGTCTTAACAAGAGGTAACAATCGACTCATCGAACATAGCCTCGAACCCCGGGAACGACTTGGCAACGCACTCAGTGTCATCGATTTCCACAGGAGAATCTGCGCCAAGAGATGCCACCTTAAGCGCCATCACCATCCGGTGGTCGTGGTGCGAGGTGAACTTTCCGCCCCTAAGGAGTTTCCCGTTAAGAAGCCTCCACTCAAGCGAATGGCCCTCAACGACAAGCGCATCAGTCTCAGACTCAATCCTAACGTCGACGCCCATAGCGCCGAGCATTTCGAGGATGGACTCCGCCCTGTCGCTCTCCTTGTTGCGAAGACGGCTTACCCCGTAGATGCGGCTCTCGCCCTGACAGAAGGCGGCAAGCACGCTCACAACCGGGAAGAGGTCCGGACAGTGGGAAGCATCGGCTTCAAAAGCGAGAAGAGGAGATTTCTGGACGTGAATTTCGCCTTTTTCCCCGTCAAGCTGGGTTATGCTCGCCCCGGACGCCATCAGGATGTCCATAATGGCAATGTCTGCCTGAAGAGATGTCGTATCCAGGCCGTCTATGCAGGCCTTTCCGAAGACAGCACCGGCAGTAAGAAACGGAACGGCAGAGCTCCAGTCTCCTTCAAGGTCAATGTCCGCAGCGACGAACTTCTGGCCCGGACGGACCTTGAAAATCATCTCGCTGCAGAGCGACCAGTCTCCGTCGGACTCCATAAAATCGCGGTCTCCGAGCATCTCGTTTGACACCTTTACCCCGAATTTCTTCAGGACTTCGGCGGTCATAAAAGTGTATGGAATGCTCTTGGGATTTTCAACAAGAAGAGTCATACTCTTTCCCACGAGCGGCATCGCCATCAGAAGTCCGGAAATCAGCTGTGAACCGTTCTCCCCGCTAACCTCGGTCTTGAGGTTCGTAAGATGTCCGTTCACGGAAACCGGAACTTTCTCTCCATCTGAGGTCACCTTCACTCCGAATTCGCCCATAATCTCTTCAACTCCGGCAAGGCGGCGTCCCTTAAGTGTCTTTTCGCCTTCGATGGTAACAGTCTGACCAGCAGAAAGTTCAGCGGAAAGGGGAATCATAAGACGCGCAAGAAGGCCGGACTCGCCGACATTAAGTTTTTCCAGGTTCGGGAGGCAACCTTCACTCGCCCCGATGCCCTCGATGACAAGATTCACCTCATCGCCTGCCTTTTCCTTTGTAACCTTCGCGCCGAGAGCCTGTGCGACTGCGATTGCCGCCTCAGAATCAGAGCAGGCGGTGTAGTTACGAAGCCGGGACTCACCCTCTGCAAGGGTTGCCGCGATGATAGCCCTTTGGGCATAACTCTTTGACCCCGGGACTATTGCGTCAGCGTCGAAATAAGGAGAGTTTCCATATATGGCCTGCGCCATTTCCTCCGCCTTCATCTGCCCGGGGGCTGCCGCCTCTTCTTCGCTAAGACACGCGTAAGTGAACGGAGCACCCTTTTTGAGGCAATCAATGCGTGAAGACTGTCCGTTTTCGCCCATACAGAAAGCTATAAGCCGGCCTTCAGTGGTCTTTGGCGAAGGAATCTGAGTGCGTCCGGTTTGAGGAGGGGTGAGGCAGGAAGGGTCGTCGTAGAGAGAGAGTACCCTTTCCACATCAGAGGGGGAAGCGGCAGTAGTTGCGATTTTCACTATGTCGGCTCCGTGCCAGACACATTTTTCAACAATGGCCTTAAGCGCCTCGGTGGAGTCCGTCCCTTGGAAATCGTGGAATGAACGGATAAGCAGCACGCCGTTGTCTTCGCAAGCTTTTTTTACTCTTTTCACCATTTCCTTCGGCGCCTCAATCTCCAGGTCGGCGTAGGATGCCCCTGCCTTTATGGCCGCGAGAAGGCGTTTTTCGCAGATTGATGCAACCGCTGTGGGGGTCTTGTCCGGATTCTGAGCCGCGACTTCAGCTATTCTGCAGGTCGCCACAAGCGCAATGTCCGACGAGGAGAAAAGAGTGTCTATATCCTCTTCGCTGAGAGAGCATCTGTCAAGACGCACTTCCGCCATCGCGCAAGAGTCCAGCGCGGCGTAAATCCCGTCCAAGTCCTTATTTTGTAATACTGTACAAATCATATAATTATATTTCCTTTATTTTCGATATACGCTCAAGGTCGCTTTTTCAATAAAGCGCCGGGAGCGAGTTATTTTTCAATATATGAGCGGAAGTCCGGAGAAAGTTTTACAATCTCCACCTTTCCTATTTTCACCGGGAGCACGAAATTTATCTTCGCCCCGTCAGCCTTTTTGTCCTGAGCCATCGCAGCGCAAAGCGCCTCGAAAGGGTATGGGCACTCCGTCGGAAGTCCGGCAGCCTTAAAATCAGCCTCCAGACGCGCTGCAAGTCCTTTTTCGCAAAGCAACTTCCCTTTTACGGCGATGCCTTCAACAGCCTCTCTAACATCCGTAGCTATCGGTTCCGCATCCACCTTCCCGGAAAGCGACTCGGCAAGTTTCGCCGCCATCACGGTCCCCACTGCAACCGCGTCTCCGTGGGACCACCCGCCCTTCGAAAGGCTCTCAATGGCGTGGGCAAAGGTATGACCGAGATTAAGAACCATCCTGAGCCCCCCTTCTTCGGGGTCCTGCTCCACAATCGCGGCTTTAATCATAGCAGCCTTCCAGGAAAGAGTCCCGAGAGACTTGAAAAAATCTTCCTGGCGGAAATCCGAGGAGCCTGCCGCATAGCCGGCAAAGAGTTCAACGGCTTCGCTGTAGGCCTTCTCATCGGCGATTATGAAAGTCTTAAAAAGCTCCGCCGCGCCCTCAAGAAGGATTTCGCGCGGAAGGGTCGTCAGGAACGACGGGCAGATGTAGGTAAACTCGCTCTGGCGGATTACTCCCACCATATTCTTCAATCCGCCGAAATTGACTCCGTTTTTTCCTCCGATTGCGGCGTCCACCTGGGCGAGAAGCGTCGTGGGCACAAAGCCGAAAGCCACTCCTCTTTTGTAGATGGAAGCGGCAAAACCCGCAATGTCGGTCGTGATTCCTCCGCCAACGGCAAGGACGAAAGAGCGGCGTGAAAGCCCCGCGTCCAGCATCGCAGAGAGTATTCCCTCCACAGTTTCAAGACTTTTTCCCTTTTCGCTCGCCTGCAGAAGTTTCACTCCCTTGAGACGTTGTCCAAGCGCATCCGCGATGGTTTTCCCCGCCCCATACCAGAGTGCGGAGTCACAAACGAGAAACACCGAGTTATATTTTTCCAGCAAAGGGCGAAGCCCCGAAAGGTCCTCGCCACGATGTATTCTGTCTTTTATGTTGATGCTGTCAGTCATAAAATTCGCTGTCATTTTCCATCAGGGGTCAACGCTTCCCGGAGCCGTCCCTGAATCAAGAAGTGCAAATTTACCATTTTTATTCGTATTAGAGGGCAATGGGGAGGACGTATTATTTCGCATTTGCGAAACTTGAATAATGATTGCTAACTTTGCGGGGCAAATCTTGATGCAGCAAACTACTCTGCAGAGGCGAGATTTACGCTATGGTTGTACTGATAACAGGTATTTCCTCCGGATTCGGACTGGAAAGCGCCAGGCTTCTGGCGAACAAAGGATATAAAGTTTACGGAACGGTGCGCCGTGAAGTTGAAAAAATCGAAGGTGTCAACTACCTTTTTGCCGACGTGACCGACAGAGAGGCGGTGCAGGCTGCCGTGGACGAGGTTATAAGGCGCGAGGGAAGGATAGACGCCATCGTATGCAATGCAGGGATGGGGGTCGGAGGCCCCATCGAATTCACCTCCGCTGAAGACGCCCGCCGCCAGGTTGAGACCAATTTCGGAGGCGCTGTAGCTCTGATTCAGGCGGCGCTGCCTCAAATGAGAGCCCAACGCGGCGGCCGCATCATCTGCATAAGTTCCATCGGCGGGCTTATGGGTCTCCCCTATCAGGCGTTCTACTCGGCCAGCAAATTCGCGATGGAAGGGTTTTGCGAAGCCCTCAGGTTGGAAGTTAGAAGCTTCGGAATCAAGGTCACGATGGTAAATCCGGGCGATTTCTCGACAGGTTTCACCTCCTGCAGACGCAAGGTAACTCCTGAGGCCGAACAGGCCTATCCCGCATACGCCGCAGGAATGCAAAAGATTGAGAAAGAGGAGCTTAATGGGCTGAAACCGGTTGTTGTCGCGCGAAAGGTAGAAAAGATTCTGAGAAAAAGACATCCCGCCCACCACTACGTCGTGGCCACATTTGAGCAAAAGCTCTCGGTTCTTCTCAAGCGCATTCTCCCCTCGCCACTTTTTTCCCGTATTCTCGGCTCATACTACGGATGTTAGACTATTTTGGGATATTGCAAAGTTTTTCCTACCTTTGCAGTCCTTTTGAGAAAAAGGTGTCTATCGGCGCGTAGGCTTCCCGCGGGAGCAAGTCCCCAAAGCCTCGCAAAAACATTTGCCCGGATGGCGGAATCGGTAGACGCGCTGGTCTCAAACACCAGTGCCGCAAGGCGTGCCGGTTCGACCCCGGCTCCGGGTACAAAAAAGCAGATGCTAGGGCATCTGCTTTTTTCGTACCCTTTCGCTTCACGACGGCCCAGTGGGACACTTGAAATCAGAGAAAATTGTTGAATCTACATCTAAAAATCGTATATTTGTGGACAGACTGACCACAAATGAGCATCAACGTTCTATACATATTTCTGCTCTGCATCGGTGCGAGCTTCATCCAGCGGACTACGGGATTCGGGTTCGGCATATTCGTTATGACCGTACTCCCCTTTCTCACTGCAAGTTACGGAGAAGCGACGACCCTTTCGGGGATGCTTGCTCTGACCACTTCGCTCGTCATCGCCATCAGGATGCGCAAGTTCATCACCTGGCGGCGGCTTCTTCCGATGCTCTTTACCTTCATCCTTGTCTCCAGCGTCTGCATTTTCGGATTGAAGAGCATAAACGATGTGATTTTGAGACGGATTCTCGGGGCGGTGCTCGTGCTTCTTAGCATCTATTTCCTTTTCAGCGAACGGCTCCACATCCGTCCAAGCGTCGGGGCGCAGATTCTGACCGGCTCGGTTAGCGGCGTGCTAGGAGGCTTCTTCGGGATGCAGGGTCCTCCGGCGGTGCTCTATTTTATGTCCTCCGAACCGGACAAGGAGCACTATATGGGAATGATGCAGTGCTATCTTCTTCTGGGGAACGTTGTGATGACCTGCGTGAGAGCCACCAACGGTTTTCTCACCCGGGCCGTGTGCATCGACTATGTGAGCGGACTCGGCGGCATAGCGATAGGCACTCTGGTCGGCGCACTCGTATTCAAACACATTCCTTCGCGCATTTTCAGCCGCCTCGTGTACGGGTACATAGGCGTCTGCGGAGTCATAATACTCCTTACCGTATAATAAAAAAGGTCTAGCGCGTTACTCCCTAGCGGAAATCCCCCTTTTTTGTATCTTTGCGGAATATAATTTCAGATAAACTATGAAAACAGTTTTGAAAGCTTTTCTTTGCCTCTCGGCTCTGCTTTGCATCGTGCCCTCTCAAGCGCAAACTACGCTAAACGCCTCGACAGAGACCGCTCAGGAGACTACTGAAACACAGAAAACCATCAAGAGGAAAGTCGCCATCGGACGATTCACCAACGAAACCCAGTACGCCAAGGGGATGTTCTACGACAAGGAAAACGACCCTATGCGCAAGCAGGCGCTCGACATTCTTTCGGCGAAACTCGCCGCCTCAGGAAAATTCATTCTTTTGGAAAGGGACGACCTGGACGTGCTTGTGAACGAAGCCGGAGCAGGAATGAACAAAATCGGTGCTGACTACATAATCCTCGGCTCCATCACAGAATTCGGCCGCAAAAATGAGGGGCAGGACAAGTTCTTCAGCTCCACGAAGACCCAGACCGTGGAAGCCGGAGTAAGCATCCGCCTTGTGGAAGCAGCAACCGGACTTATCATCTACTCTGACGAAGCCTCCGGATTTGCCGAGACGACGACAAAAGAAGTTATGGGATATGGCGGAAAAGCAGGCTACGACGCCACCTTGAGTGACAAGGCCATCTCAGCCGCCCTCTCGAAACTCGTCGAGAACATAATCAACAAATGTATGGACAAGCCGTGGAAGGGATATATCCTCACCATCGACGACGGAAGCTACGTAATCTCAGGCGGGGCCTCTCAGGGTATCGCCCCTGGAGACAAGTTCACAGTTTACCGCAAGGGAAAGACAGTCAAGAACCCTCAGAACGGCCTCAACATCGAGCTTCCGGGCACTAAGCTGGGAATCGTCACAGTGGCAACGTCAGTCGGAGACACCCCGGAGACGGAGGTTTCCTTCTGCACCTACGAGGGAGAAGCCATTGACGCGGAAAATCTCACCAATTACTACATTCTTGACAAATAGTTCCGTGCTATGCCCTCTTGCGGCAACGTCCGAAGGCGTACGACGGAAATAACAACACATCAATGAAAAAGTTCATAACAATTCTATTCTCGGCTCTTTGCCTCTGCGCTTGCGGAACAGGTTCATACACAGTGGTTTCCGGAGGAAGCGATGAGGCGGAACTCTCGGTCAGCGCAACAAATTCCTACGCCGTCACAGTTGTCGTCGACGGTGCATCATACCAGATGGTAACAGTCAAGGAAAAACTCTACCGCAAGGACCGCAATGCCCGCGCGACCGCAAACAACACGATTTACCTGACGCCGGGAAAGCATACCGTGAAGGTTCTCGACGGCACGGATGAGCTCTTCTCGCAGCAGATTTTCGTCTCTGCCGGCGAGCACAGGGTCATAAACCTTAAGAACAAGTAGTCTATGAGAGGAATATCGAGAACCACGGCCATTGCAGCGGCTATCGCGTTCACTGCCCTCTGCGCCACGTCCTGCGGACTCTTCAGTTCTTCATCTTCAGACCTTTATTATTGGGGAGGGACATCAGACGGAACGACAGTTTACGAAGACCTGAGCTACCAGCGCTATAAAACTCAGACTCCGGAAAGTCTTTGCGAACTCATCTGCGGGTTCGAAGATATGGTGCAGAATCCGGGCGGAGTGAGGCAGACTCCCCCTCCGGGAATATGCGCCGAGTACGGCTACATCCTTCTTCTGCCGGAAACGGCATCCACTTTTGCCCAGAGCGCCACTGACAAACAGAAGAAATGTTTCGAGCGCAGCGACTACGAGGCATTTTTCGCCGAATACGGGCTTGAACTGCTGGAGCGGGAGGTAAAATACTACCCCGAGGCCGCCAAATTCATTGAACCACTCATTAAAAGGCTCGCACGATGAAAAATAGAACATTTCTGATGGTTGCGGCAATAGTCGCGACGGCATTGACGGTTAATTCCTGCGGAGCCGGAAGCAGCGTGACAAGGGGCGACCGTTACGCCCAAATGTATGAAGAAAAGCCTGTGACACTGCTGGTTATGCCTCCTATCAACAACACCTCCAACGTGGAGGCGAAGGACCTTCTCTACACATCTATCAGCCGTCCTCTCGCCGAAGCCGGCTACTACGTGATTTCCCCGTTCCTTGCGATGGACATCTTCCAGAACGAGAGCGCATACGATGCGGAATCCTTCGTAGAGGCATCCTTGGAGCCGTTCAAGAACTATTTCGGGGCGGACGCCGTTGTGTTCTCCCAGATTGACAAGTGGGCGAAAAAGGGCATCGGCATTGAGACAAAAATCCGCTATTTCATCCGCTCCACCTCAACGGGCGACATTCTTTTCGACCGCACCTGCGACCTCTATCTTGACCTTGTGCCGTCTTCGGGAGGCAACAATTCAGGCTGGGCCGCACTCATCGAACTTGCTGTCGGAGCCATAAGCACTGCCGTGACCGACCACATTGTGGCTGCCCGCAAAGCCAACTACTATATATTCCGAGACATCCCGAGAGGCAAATACTCGCCGGACTTCG
>CAVJRU010000034.1:0-23994 GCA_963652025.1 bacterium | reverse complement strand
TATGCAGAATTATCCGTACGATTGCAAGGATTAAAAATAAATACAGCAGATTTTTCTTTTTTTTAAACTTTTTGCTTTTTCTTTAATGTTTTTCTTTTCTGCTCCAGTTTTCTTCCTCTCTCTCACTGAACTGCTCCTCGTCGTCTTCGTGTAAAATTCTTTCTTGATAATCAATCGGCCTTCGGGGAGAACGGAGGCGTTGTTTTATATCTTTTTTATAATCGGATTCAAAAAATGGAAAAAAGATTTTTCTTTTTTTGAAACTGATTCTCTCTTCTCGTCCCATATCTTTGCCCCGTGCTCTTTTCCCTTAGACGCAGAGCGCGACTCCAAGCCAAAGAGCTAAAACATTTTATAGATATGGACACTCATCTTTTTTCTCAATTCAGCAGTAAATCGCCCTTATGGGCATTTGGTAGAGCGGTTCTGTTCTCGGGGCTCATCCTTCCCGCACTCTTTTCCTGCTCGCTTTTTACTATCCAGGCAGATGACTCCGGACAAGGGGGCGGAGGCTCTTCCAGCGAAGGGGTTATGTCGCTTCGCTTTGACGAGGTGAGCGTCGCAGAGACTAAAGCCACTGCAGCGGAGAAGATAGACACCAACAGTTTCATCCTCAGCGTCACTGCCGCTGACGGAACCTCGGTTTACAGCGGAAAATACGGCGACTCGCCCGAAAAATTCTCCCTCACTCCCGGGAGCTATGTGGTGAAAGTCGCCTCCTGCGAGTTTTCATCCCCCGCATTCTCCTCACCTCAGTATGGCGACGAGCAGTGCGTTGTGGTCCCTTCCGGAAGCGAAATAGGCGTGAGGCTTTCCTGCTCTATGAAAAACTGCGGCGTGCGTCTAAACATAGCCTCAGGATTTTTAACTGCATATCCTGAATCCACCCTGTTCCTGCAAGGCACTGACGGCCGCCTGCTCTATTCATATAGGGAAAAGCGGATCGCCTTTTTCAATCCCGGAAAAATAAGCCTGATTCTCATCGATAACTCTTCCAGCCGGACGCTAATGAGCCGCAAACTAAGCGCTGCAGAGGTGTTGAATCTCTCTGTGAAAGTCGCATCTTCCTCAGCAGGAGGCTCATCGTCCACATCCTCGGACAAGGGGCTCAGCATTTGTGTTGACACGACAAAGACTTGGATACGTGACAGTTATACAATAGGGGGCACATCCGGAGGGTCTTCCGATAGCGGTGACGACGGTTCCTCTTCTTCTTCGGGCGGCAAGGGAAGCACCGACTCCGATGCACTGACCATCTCGCAGGCTAAAGCGAGCGTCGGAGAGGAGGGGGTATGGGTGAGCGGCTACATAGTGGGGGGAGACCTCACCAGCACGAATGCCTCATTCTCGGGCCCGTTCAAGGCTCGAAGCAACATAGTCCTGGGTCCGAGGTCTTCATCCGATTCGAGGTCTTCCTGCCTTTCGGTTCAACTTTCCGAGGGTGATGCCAGGGACGAACTCAACCTTGTAGACAACCCCGATATGCTCGGCCGGCAGGTAATCCTCTGCGGCGACATCGTGAGCGCATACTACGGAATGGTGGGACTGAAAAACATCACCGACTTCGTTATCAAGGATTGATGACGAAGTGATTGATTGACCGGGGATTGATCGACCGGGGATTGATTGACCGGGGATTGATTGACCGGGGATTTTTTGCGGGTGGGGGAGAGGCTATTCCTTTTTGCCTTCGACAATTAGGACGATTTCGCCTTTGGGCTCGTGGGCTTTGTACCAGGCGGAGACTTCGGTGAGGGTGCCGCGGCGATGTTCCTCGTGGACTTTGGAGATTTCGCGGGCAACGGAGCAGCGCCTTTCTGGACCGAAAAATTCGGCTAACTGGTCAAGGGTTTTCACCAGGCGGTAGGGCGATTCGTAGAAAATCATCGTGTGGGTTTCTTCCGCGAGTTCTTTCAGGCGTGTCTGACGGCCTTTTTTCACAGGAAGGAATCCCTCGAAGCAGAATCGGTCGCAGGGGAAGCCGGAACTTACCAGTGCAGGAACGAATGCCGTGGCCCCCGGCAGAGTGAACACCTCAATGCCCTCTTCGACACAGGTTCTGACGAGAAGAAAGCCAGGGTCGGAGATGCCGGGCGTGCCCGCGTCGCTTATCAGAGCCACATTCGCCCCCGCAAGAATCCTGTCTTTGATGATGGACGCGGTCTTGTGTTCGTTGAACTTGTGATGAGACTCAAGTCGCCCGTGGATGTCGTAGTGCTTTAGAAGAACCGAACTTGTGCGCGTGTCTTCGGCGAGGATGAGGTCCGCCTCCTTGAGGGTCCTTATGGCCCGCAGGGTCATATCTTCGAGATTTCCGACCGGTGTCGGCACTATGTATAATTTTCCGCAATCCATCGCTCTCTTAATTTCTTAAGTATCTATTTCGTTGAGTATGTTAACCTTATCTTCTGAACCAAATTCTCAAATCCTACGCACGTTTATTTGAGTTTTCTTCTTACTGCCATCATAAAACGGTAAACAGTGTCGGAGTCGGTGTTCCAGGAAGGGTGGCGGCTCTGGAGAAGTCTGACTCCCTCTTCAAAAGACTGTGCGGCATTGAGGGACGTGAGGGTCTCCTTGAATGCGGTCGGGTCTTCGCCGAAAAGGGTGTTGATGAAGAGAATGCGGTCGTTGAGGGAGATGGCGCTGCGTATGTCGCTCACCGGTGCTCCCGGGATGTCGGTTCTCCATCTTTCGTGGGATGTCATCTTGTCCATAATTGCTCCGCTTCGCTTTCCGATTGCTTCACCAAGAGGCAGAATTTCCATATCTGAGTCTATCTCCACTTTAATATCCGCGGAAGCCTCTCTCTCGAGCGTCTCAGCCACAGGAGCGGCTTGGGATGGTTTTGACGCGGTCTCAGCTGCGGCAGTTTCTGACTCAATCTGCGGCTCCGCTTCCGGCAGGTCTTCCTCCAATGAAGTTCCGTCACTTGCTACGACCCCTCCAAAAACATCCTGCTCAGCCACAACCGGCTCCACATCCGCCAAAAACTCCTCTTCTGCGCCCGCAATGTTTGCAGGGAGATCCTCCTCAATGGCGACTGCTTCCTCTTCTTTTCGGAGGCCCGCCTGGCTCTGTGCGGTCACCTCCTCCTGTTGCATAGCGAGGCCCGCCTGATACTGAGAGACTTGCTCCTCGAGAGCCTCCAGCTCGCTCTTGAGGGATGATATTTTTGTCAGAATGTCGGATAAAAAACGGTTTTGACTGTTTTCCATAAACTGAGATTTAACTATATTTGTGCTCGCTATGTTTAAGCGCGTCCTCTCGTTAGAGGAAAAGTAAGCATTAGTCTTGATTAACTAAACTCGCAGGGCGCAAAATTAGGCATAATTACCCAATTTACTCAAATTATAACCGAAATGTTTCTCGAAAACTCAAAATCCGCCGGATCTATCGAAGTAATCTGCGGGTCAATGTTCTCCGGCAAAACCGAGGAACTCATCAGAAGAATAAGACGCGCCCAGTTCGCCAACCAGAAAATCGCAATCTTCAAACCCTGCATCGATGTCCGCTACTCTGAGGAAGACGTTGTCTCCCACGACAGCAAGCACATCCCTTCAATTCCGATAGACTCGCCTGCGAAAATCCTCTCGATGGTGACAGGAGTTCAGGTGGTCGGCATAGACGAGGCGCAGTTTTTCGATGAAACCATTGTGGATGTGGCACAGTCGCTTGCGAACAGCGGAGTGAGGGTTATAATCGCGGGGCTTGACACGGACTTCCTCGGAAAACCGTTCGGACCGATGCCTGCTCTGATGGCTGTCGCCGAGGATGTACAGAAGGTTCACGCCATCTGCGTGAAATGCGGCAGCCCTGCCCAGCACTCCCACCGCCTCTCCAAGAGTGAAAACCTTGTGGAATTGGGCGAGAAGGATATATATGAGCCGCTCTGCAGGCACTGCTACAACGAGGCCATCGCCTCAGAACGATAGCCGGGCGGTATTCTCCTTTTTAATCAGCTACATCAACTTTAGGCCAGGAGGCAGGAACGGGGGCGGTTACAACCACCTCCGTTTTCTTTACCGGGTGGATGAAGGATACTTTGCGGGAATGCAGGCAGATGCCTCCGTCCGGGTTGGAGCGCGGGGCACCGTACTTGAGGTCTCCCTTTATCGGACAGCCTTCGTTCGAGAGCTGGCAGCGTATCTGATGGTGGCGTCCGGTGAGAAGTTCCACCTCCACGAGATGATATCTTTCGCTGTGTCCCGCGAGACGGTAACGCAGGCGTGCGAGTTTCGCGTCCGGACGCGGTGGCGTGAGCCCGGGTGCTGTCTTGGACTTAAGCCCTCCTGATGCAGCATCGTCTCCGCCTGATGGGACGGCACCTTTACATATATAGGACTTGTTTTGTTTCTCGTTACGGACGATCCAGCCTATCAGCTCCCCTTCGGCCACTGAAGGCGCGGCACAGCAAAGGGCCCAATAGATTTTGTGAATAGACCCCTCGCGAAACATCCCCGTGAGCCTCTCAAGGGCCTTGGATGTCTTTGCCAGGATGACAATCCCGCTCACAGGGCGGTCCAGACGGTGCGGAATGCCGATGAAAACCTGCCCGGGCTTGGAATCACGCCGGGCGATGAACGCCTTGTAGAGGTCTCCGAGAGTCTCGTCTCCTGTCTTGTCCCCCTGCACGATTTCGCCAGCGCGCTTGTTTACAATCAGAATGTGATTGTCCTCATAAAGTATTCTTTCACTCAAGTCTTGGTATTCCGAGTCGGATAGCTGTCTGTATGTCATTGTTTGTAAGTTGTTGTCAGGGTCATAACACGGTAATGCGCCTTTTAGGACAAAGTGCCCGCAAAAATACAAATTGTCACGGACATATCACCGAATAAATGCGAAATCTGCCAAAATGTCACGAAAAATATCCTCCGACCCTGCTGGCACAAGTTTCGTTTATTCCTTCTTCGTCGCCGCACGGAGCGGTTCAGAAGTTCGCAAGACGGACTGACCCGAAGACTTGCAGTGACAAAAGCAGATGAGGAGCAGCCTCTCTGCAAGGACACAAAGTTTGATAATAATTAAAAATTGAATATTATGGGAAAGATTATTGGTATTGACCTCGGTACTACGAACTCTTGCGTAGCCGTAATGGAAGGCAACGAGCCTACCGTCATCATCAACAACGAAGGACAGAGGACAACCCCGTCTGTGGTAGCATTCACCGACGGCGGAGAGAGGAAAATCGGTAACCCTGCAAAGCGTCAGGCTATCACCAACCCTCACAAGACTGTCTATTCAATCAAGAGGTTTATGGGTGAGACCTACGACCAGGTCACAAAGGAAATCGAAAGAGTCCCTTACAAGGTCGTAAAGGGCGACAACAACACTCCGCGTGTGGACATCGACGGACGTCTCTACACTCCGCAGGAGATTTCAGCGATGATTCTCCAGAAGATGAAAAAGACCGCTGAGGACTATCTCCGTCAGGAGGTTACCGAGGCTGTCATCACAGTCCCTGCCTACTTCTCTGACTCTCAGCGTCAGGCAACCAAGGAAGCCGGAAAAATCGCCGGACTTGAGGTTAAGCGTATCGTCAACGAGCCTACCGCAGCAGCGCTTGCCTTCGGACTCGACAAGATGAACAAGGATATGAAAATTGCGGTCTTCGACCTCGGAGGCGGTACATTCGATATCTCCATCCTCGACCTCGGCGGCGGTATGTTCGAGGTTAAGTCAACCAACGGAGATACGCACCTCGGCGGTGACGACTTCGACCAGGTAATCATCGACTGGCTCGCAAGCGAGTTCGCTGCAGAAAACGACGGTATTGACCTCAAGGCAGACCCTATGGCTCTCCAGAGACTTAAGGAAGCAGCCGAGAAGGCGAAGATCGAGCTTTCAAGCCAGACTTCAACCGAAATCAACCTGCCTTACATTATGCCGGTCGGCGGTGTGCCTAAGCACCTTGTAAAGACCCTCACCAGGGCTAAGTTCGAGCAGCTCGCAGACTCTCTCATCAACCGTACTCTCGAGCCTTGCCGCAAAGCCCTCTCAGACGCAGGACTTCAGCCGTCCGACATCGACGAAGTTCTTCTCGTAGGCGGTTCAACCCGTATCCCTGCAGTGCAGGAGATTGTCAAGAAGTTCTTCGGCAAGGAGCCTAACAGGAGCGTCAACCCGGATGAGGTCGTAGCCATCGGTGCAGCCGTTCAGGGCGGTATCCTTTCAGGCGAGTCTTCACTCAAGGACGTTGTCCTTCTGGACGTAACTCCGCTTTCACTCGGTATCGAGACTCTCGGCGGCGTGATGACTAAGCTCATCGACGCGAACACCACCATCCCGACCCGCAAGTCACAGGTATTCTCAACAGCTGCCGACAATCAGCCTGCCGTTGACATCCACGTGCTTCAGGGCGAAAGGTCCCTCGCAAAAGACAACAAGCTCATCGGCAACTTCATCCTCGACGGTATCACTCCGGCTCCGAGGGGCGTGCCTCAGATTGAGGTGACATTCGATATCGATGCAAACGGTATCCTCAATGTCAGCGCAAAGGACAACGCCACCGGCAAGGAGCAGAAAATCAGAATCGAGGCTTCTTCAGGCCTTTCTGACGAGGAGGTTAAGAGGATGCGTGACGAGGCTAAGGCCAACGAGGCAGCCGACAAGGCAGAGAAGGAAAGAATCGACAAAATCAACAACGCCGATGCCCTCTGCTTCCAGACCGAGAAGAACCTCAAGGACCTTGGAGACAAGATTCCTGCAAATCACAAGAGCGCAATCGAGTCTGCAGTGAACTCCCTCAAGGAGGCTGTGAAGGCTCAGAACATCGCCGACATCGACCGCTACAACGCTGAACTCGAGCAGGCTTGGCACGCGGCATCAGAGGAGATGGCAAAGGGCGCTCAGCAGGCAGGCCCTCAGCCTGGTCCTCAGGCAGGTCCGCAGGGACCGGAGAATGACGGCCCGGAGGAGCAGTAGAAGGCTGACTAGAAAGCGGCCGATAGCGTTTCACCGCACACAGAAGAGCTGGCTAAAATATCTTTTTAGCCAGTTTTTTTGTAGTATAGGGGGAGTCCGTGCTCCGAATTATAAAAAGAGAAAAACCTATTCAAAAAAAAGAAAAAACTTCGCTGAACTCTCTTCTTCGGGGCGGATTTATTGCAAACTATTTAATATCTTTGCAGAGGGTTGAAGTTAAGACGCTGTCTTCTTCCGCACCTTCAGATTAGAGTTGTCCCCCGCGTGAAATGAATGGGGGTGAAGCCGGGAAAATCATAAATATCGAATATATGGCAAAAGAAGTTGAAACACAGGAAAACGGCGCCGCAAATGCAGCGAAACTCAAGGCATTGCAGGCGACCATAGACAAGATTGAAAAGGACTACGGCAAGGGCACCATTATGAAGCTCGGCGACCAGCCGCAGTGGGAAGTGTCGGTGATTCCGAGCGGCTCCATCGCTCTGGACCACGCTCTGGGCATCGGGGGATATCCTCGCGGAAGGGTCATTGAGATTTACGGCCCTGAGTCCAGCGGTAAGACCACCCTTGCAATCCACGCCATCGCCCAGGCGCAGCGTCAGGGAGGCATCGCAGCCATCATCGACGCGGAGCACGCCTTTGACCGCACCTACGCGAAGAACCTCGGCGTTGATCTTGACACACTCCTCATCTCCCAGCCGGACAACGGCGAGCAGGCTCTTGAGATTGCCGACAACCTCATCCGTTCCGGCGCCATCGACATCATCGTTATCGACTCCGTAGCGGCCCTCACCCCGAAGGCCGAGATTGAGGGCGAGATGGGCGACTCCAAGATGGGTCTTCAGGCAAGGCTTATGAGCCAGGCTCTTAGGAAGCTCACAGCGAACATCAGCAAGACCAACACCTGCTGCATCTTCATCAACCAGCTTCGCGACAAGATTGGAGTGATGTTCGGCAACCCTGAGACCACCACCGGAGGTAACGCCCTCAAGTTCTACGCTTCCGTCCGCGTGGACGTGCGCAGGACCACTCAGATTAAGGACGGCGACGAGGCGCTCGGAAACCGCACGAGAGTGAAAATCGTGAAGAACAAGATGGCTCCGCCGTTTAAGAAGGCAGAGTTCGACATCGTCTTCGGCGAGGGCATCTCCCACGTGGGTGAAGTGATTGACCTCGGAGTGGAGTACGACATCATCAAAAAGAGCGGCTCCTGGTTCAGCTACAACGACCAGAAACTTGCTCAGGGCCGCGAGGCAGTGAAGCAGCTCCTGACCGACAATCCTGAGCTCTGCGACGAGATTGAGGCGCAGATTCGCGAATTCCTCACCACAGTCGAGGACTAAGCCGCTCTTGCGCGTAAAGTTCAGCCATCCAAGATGAAAGGCTCGGCCAGCTCATCTTGGATGGCTTTTTTGTGCGTAAGACAAAGTCTCTGCAAAGAAAATCCGGATGCCGATTCTCATCGGCACCCGGAAACGTTGTTGTATGTATATAGTGGATTGGGCATTGGCCCAAATGCACTCTTGTTAATCCGTGCGGATGTCACGGACGCAGCGGTAGGTAAATTGAGCACTGGATTCCAGAGACATATTTCCGCCGTTGTATATGAATCCATATTTATTTCCCTCGTCCTTGCCGCTTCCGCCATATCCGACTACTCCCAGTGACCAGTAGGTGCGTGAAACCATAGCTGCGGAGATTGCATTATAGTACTTCATCATTGCAAGTTCTGCCTGATTTGGCAGACGATAGCCTTCCGGACAATACGGGTTTTTATTACCCGCGTTGATGGCTGTGTTGACTGTCGTATTGACCGAATTGAAGTTGTTCCATTCTGATGACCTTTCTACCTTGCTTGTCGGAAGGACTTCAAATCTTTTGTACAGCCGGTTTATGTCGGATGTGTTGGAGTGATAGTCAAGCTCGCGTGAAGTGTAGTAGCGAAGTGCCGCGTCGTTGAGGTATGTCGCCTTGAACGTGTAAACCGCGTCATTTCCCGACCCTGTGGTCTCCACCTCCACGTAATCGTCAGGAACACAATCCGTAGCGCTGATATTGATGGTAGTAGGATTGCTCAGACCGAGATTCCTTACGCAGCGCACTCCGAATCTGTTGAGTCCGCCTCCCCAGGAAATGGAACCGGAAAGTTTACCGGTCGAGATACCCTCCTCACCCCATACGGTTGTCGGCTCCCCTCCATTGTTCGTACTTGAAATTATGTGCTGTCTCCAGACATTGGCGGTTGATGATGCCTGCTCTGCGGCGCTACGGTAGTAAAGGCGTGAATTGTGGTCAAGTACTCCGCCGCCCACATAGATTCCGACAAGCTGACGGATGGATGCCGTGTACCAGCGCAGCTCGTCAGGGTCAATCGTTCCGTTTCCGTTGTTGTCGCGGTTGCGGGAAAGGCAGATGTAGCGCAGAGCCTTGTAGGAAGACTGCATCTGCGGGACGTCGTTCTGCGTTTCGAATTCAAGGTAGGTTCCCCATTTTGACGTTCCGCTCAGACCCCATTCCTTCACTGAATTGTACAGACCGTTGCCTTCGGACGTGTTGTTTCCGGAATCGGAATAATTGGTGGAAGAAGTGTTGTAGGTGTAAACTTCGTTGGTGAACTCATCCGTATATTCGATTCCCCAGGCACTCTGAAGCGATGTTTCGCTCTCTGAGGTGTTGTAGATGCTCTGGATGGAGTGCTGCTGGATGGTGATTACCGAGCCTGTGGCCCTGGACTCGAGGTCCTTGCTGACATTTGAGTTGCACAGGATGTTTAGGCAGCGGTCGCTCTGGTTCACGAACTTTTTCCACAGAGTCGGGGAAGAAACTCCCGTCACAGGGTTCTTGTCGTAGTAGTACTCGTCCACGAACGCCGTGACGCAGATTTTCGCTTCCGAGATGTCGTCCGGATTGTCGAAATCTCCCGTGTAGGTCATTCCCGGGTTCTTTCGGTAGGTCTCAAGCAGAGTCACCTGTTCCTTGATGTATTTCACCAGGTCCACTACGTTCATAAGACCGTCGTTATGGTAACCTGCGAGGCCGTCTGTGCCGTCACCTTCAGCATTTTCGGAGGCGCTGCGGTAGGTGGTGTAGGTCTGGAACTTTCTGCTCGGGTCCACGAACTTTCTGCGGTTCTCGTTATAGGTGCCGTCGGAATTCTTCTTGTTCAAGCGGAAATGAACCCAGTCGTAGTCAAGTGTTCCAGGGGTGAGCGGGTTCGTCGGGGTGCCGTCGCTGAATGGGGTCTTCACGCTCCAGGTGAGGTCGTCCGCGGTGCTTTCGTAGCCTTCGAAGAAGTTGGCGGCGTGGAAAGTCATAGTCTTGGAGAAGTAGTGGGCGTCACAGATGTTGTTCACGGAGTTTACCGTCACGGTGTAGGTGTAGAAGGTGTTGCGGTTGGTGTTGAAGTCATTGAAAGAGCCGTAGGTGTCCGTGTCCCAGGATGTCCCTGCGGTGTAGCTCCAGTTTCCAAGGTGTATGAGGTACTGCACGTCTCCTCCGAGAGTTGAACCGGCATTGTCATCCTCATCGAGTTCCATTTCCACTCGTCCCGTCACAAGGACATAGGCGGAGAAGTCGTTGGCGTTGCTGAATACCTTCATATCGCGGCTGACCTCCATTCCTCTTGAATTGACATAGGAAACGTTGACGCTCTCGTTCTGTCCGATGTTGTAACCTTCTGTGTACTTTACCTGACGGGAGCGGTCCTGGTAGGAAGTGATTGCGGAGTTCTTCGGGCTCTGCCGGTTTTCGAGCATATAGAAAGTGAAGCTGGACTCGCTGTCGCTTGGAAACTCTTCGAAATTGGTCCAGTCGCTGTCAAAGAACTTTGGCGCGTAGTTCACATATTCGCTCGTGGAAGTCGTCGGAGGCACATTTGCCGAGTCTTCAGAGTCCCTTTCCACAAGGTATGATGTTGACGGGAGGTTTACCACCTTCCACTGCTTGGCCGTGAACGACTTGATTATAGCTCCTGTAGCATCGGCGCGCGAGCCGGTCTTGAAGACGAACTTCACCTTGGCGTCAAGACGGCGGAGCATAAGCGTGCCGGCAGCGGAGCCGTCAGTCTTTGTGATGGTGCCGTTGTCAGCGATTTTGAGGTCGGAGAGCATACCGGTCATCGGAAAGTAGCCGTTGCGGGAGGTGATTTCCTGGTTGAGATAGACCGAGAAGTTCTTGAGGTCCTGCTCAGAGTCGATGTTGTGGCTCAAAAGGTCGGAGGAGACCCTCACCATATCCGCGTCAAGGTTTGCCATCGCGTAGATCTTGTAGCCGCTTCCGCTTGTGGCATTGAAGCAGACTCCGCCCTGGGTGAGAGTTTCCGAGTTGCTGACCCACCAGCCTTCCGTGGTGAGGGATGATGTGGAAGTGACGTTTTTCTTGTTCGCGCTGTCAAAGTACTGGCTGTAGATTTTGTTGCCTTCCGAGTCGAAAAGAAATACGAAGAGGTTAAGCACTCGGTTTTCAGCAAGCGCTGTGACGGCCGCTTTGGTGACGACAATGGCGTTCTCCTCAGGGGCGAAGCTCAGACGGGTGAGAGTTTCCACTCCTGTGCAGTCGGAGCTGCTTTCAGGAAGCGACTCACGGGTGCAACCGCTTGCGCCAAGAAGTGAAAGAGAGAGAAACAGTATATTTATGAAAAGTTTATTCCTCATATTTCCAATCAGTCAAAAGTCGTTTCATTGTTCACGCTCCTCCAAGACTCCACCTGGAAGTCGAATGTGCTGGTGATAGGGTTATAGAACATATTGACCACCACTTCAACGCTGTCATTGCGGCAGACTTTTTTTAGCGGCTGGATGATTCCGTATTCGTCTGTGTAGGTGAGCGGGCTTGTGTTGCTGAAGTTTTTTACCGGTGAAGGACTCCAAGATGTATAGGAGTATGGCGTTGCTTCGCGAAGGTACCAGCCTGTGTTTGTGGCTGTGCTGACAGAAGTTGATGGAGATGTGACCCCTATTACTCCAGAGTTGTTGTAGAGGTAGGAGTAACGATCGTAATTTGTGCTGTAGAATTGTCTCCCTGTGGATGTGCTGGTCGAAAGAGTTGAAGAGGACGAACTGAAACCGTAACTTGCGCTGTATGAATAACCCCAGGACCAGCTTCGACTAATACTCACGCTGACATAACTTCCAGTCCCGACATTCTGAAGCGCGGTGCTTGTCCCAGTGGAGCTGAACTTCCAGAGGTAGTTTTCAATATTATCCTTCACGAACAGTTCCTCATCCGAGCCCACGTCCTCAAGGGCAAGCGTAGTGCTGTTTGTCGCCTTCAAAAACTGCATTGGGGAGGATGCAGAGGCGATGAAATAGTAGCTTGAGGTGTTGATGGAGGTGTTTGTGGAGTTTCCTGTCGCCTGATAACCGTTCTTGGAGACGGGGGTAGGGGTGACGCCGGAGTCGAAAATCTGTCCGTTTATAGAAAGCTTCAGCGTGTCGGTAGTGTTGTTGCAACTCTCGAAAAGATAGCAACTTAATATCGTGTCGTCTTTTCCCGGTTCAATCCGTGTGAGATTAGAGTTGCCGGAGAACGCTCCGTAGGTCGTCCCGGAAGGGGAAGAGTGGTCGTCCTGCTGGAAAACATAGTCAAGATTAGGGTTTTTACCGCTCAGCCTCACCGAGGTGATGTGGATTTCGTTGTCCTGTGTCCTGTTTTTTACCGTCACCTTGATTCTTCCGCAGACCCTCACGATTTCCGCGCTGACTCGGTTCACGCCTGGCCCTACGCTGCACTCTTTTACAAGAGATAGAGGCATTCCTTCGCTGTCGGAGTAGGACGGCGACGTGGTGCCGCTTCCAAGGGAGAGAGTGGCCTTTTTGAATGAATCGTCTACTGAGCTACCCTTAACATATGAAGAAAGCTCTGTGCTGTTCGCAAGAAAATAGAGAATATAATCTCCCCTTATGACATCTTTGAACGTCACTTCCTGTTCGGCTGCGTTCGGGCTCAGGGATGCGTACTGGCTCACCTTGCCCTCGCTGTCCACCATCCAAACCCGAAGGTTCACCATAAGGTCTCCGTCTTTAGCGCTTTTCGTGGAGGGAGCGGAGGCAACCTTAATCACAACCGAAGCGTCTCCTTTCCCGTTTTCTGAGGCTCCGCCCTCATCTCCCGACGGAAGTTTGCCGCAGGAAGATGGGAGAATAAGCGCCGAAACTCCAAGGAAAATAGTCAGCAGTTTATATATATTCTGAACGAATGTCTTCATAATCAAATGTTTATGTCAACTGTGGACTGAACCTCGTTCCAGTCTTTGATTGTCACGTCAACCTTCACGCTAGACCTCTCGATGAGGAGGGTGTAGGTGTAGATTTTCCCCGGTTCCCAAGTAAGCGTCGGGAGCACTGCCGTGTTGTCCACATCTCCTCCTCCCGTGGTCTTGAAATGAACTGAGGTGCTGCCTTTACGCGGGTCTGAACAGGTCTGTGGAATGGCGAAGACCACATTGTCGGAACTTGACGACCCATAGATGTCCACGGGCTCGACTGATGTCGCCGGAGAGTCCGGATTATAGACTCCGAAGGTGCGTGAGACAGTGCTGGAGTAGAACGCAGTCGTGGAGTCGAAGGCGTCTGCTGCCCAGGAAATCAGAGGAGTGAGGTAGTCCCCGGCCTCGTGGGTGTAGTTGAGCACACCTGCGGCTTGGACGCCGTTAATGTGGAACTCCGTGAGAACGTCCGTCGTGCCTTCCTCCACATTTTTGTTGAACGAAATTCATCGGAACACGGCTTGTTCCCTCGTCGTCGGTGGCCGGGTGGCGGGTGGAAAAGGCAACGAGGAGGTCGTACTGGTTCTCGATGATTCGGTAATTGACCTGGATTCCGTCAGCGCTGGATCCTCCCGTCTCGACTGAGGCGTCGTAGGGGTGGTAGGCTCTGAAACGGTAGTACTGGTTACGTTTCCAGTAGTATTTCGGATAGGTGCCGGTGCGGGTGTATTCCCAATGTCCGTTGGAGGTGTTGTAGCTTACCTTGAGGGCCGAGGAGTTGTCGAAGACGTTGGTGGTTCCTGTTCCCGCACCTTTAGTCGCGCTGTAGACGCCATACACGCCGAACGGCTGGTCGGTGAGGTTGCCGGATGTGGTCTTTGTGCCCTTGGTGAGCGGGGCGTCAGAGCCGCTTTGGGACGAGGCCGACTTTCCGAGGGCCGGGATGCTCTCTGCAGCCGACGTCTCAGCGCGGAAAGAAATCATCTCTCCGAGTTCCTCTTCCTGCGCCTTATTGCAGGAAATGAGAGGCAGCAGAAGCGTCGCAACCGAAAGTATATATGTAGCTATATTCTTTTTCATTTCTCTCCTATGCTTATGTCACTTGAGCTTCCGCTCTCCCAGCCGCTCACTCCCGCGTCGAATTCTATCGGCTCGTTCTCCTCTCCGATAACGATACTGTATGTTATGTGCTGGCCGATGCCCCAGAGGTATGATTTCAGGGCAGTGAGCTTTTTGTCGGCTGTGCTGTGTGTGGTGCTGTTGATTGAGTATTCGACGTAGAGACTCACATCGGAACGGGTCGTCCCTACGGCGTTCAGAATCTGCGGGATTACAAGAAGGTCCTTTCCGTTGAGTGTGACGTTCTGTGCGGTGAGTCCGAGTTCAAGTCCCGAGTTGTTCTGGAAAATCACCACTTCCTCCACTTCGCTGCGGCTCCAGCTCTCGCTTGCGGCTGCTGTGGTTCCGCTCGCTTCACGGTCCGGAGTGTATGTGCCACGGGTGTAGACGTTCCTAAGGCTTACTTTGTAAAGTTTTACTACGTTGGTCGCAGAAGGCGCCGAGGCGGTGCTTGCCTGGACGGTTATCTTCGCCAGTTTGTGACGGAAAAGGGTCGGAACGCCGAGATAGCCGTAGGTGTTTGTGTTGGTCTTGAGGTCGGACTTGAAGTCCGCAATCATAAAGTCAATGTCCTGGTTGGTGGTGGCGTTGAGCTTCCAGTTGTTCAAAGTAACGCCGTACTTGTCCACGCTGAGGTTTCCCGTCTGGGCAACGCTTGCAGGGGAGAGGGAGATGAAACTCAAGCTTCCTTTCTTGGGCCAGAAATATGGTCCGCCCTCTCCTTCCCATTTGTCGGTGTTGAAAGCGACGGTGACGTTCGAGAAGTATGCAAGAGCATTGGCCTTGTCTGCGCTCCAGTTTTTCCCCTCGGGGAGATACCAAGCCCAGGACTTGAATGTGTCCGTGGTGTTGTATGACGAGGCCGCTTTTGTTAGAGGCCGCTCAAGGGAGGCGGACTGCGCCTGAGGCTTATTGAGCGAACTTGGCTGCTCCAGGGCGACATTGTAGGCAAGGCCGAGTGGGCTTTCATCCTGCATCTGTTCAATTTTGGCGCAGGATGAGGCTGTGAAAAGAAGCACCGCAGCTACGGCTGCACTTTGTGCAGCAGCCGCAATAGCGGCAACTTTTGCTGTCGCTGTGGCCTTTGCCGCTGCAAAGACCGCCTCAAATGAGCGCGCTATGCCGAAATGTCTTGGTTTCATATTCTTTTTTCTTGGAACCCGCAGGAGGTATCACCCTCCCACGGGCTGTTATCTATACCTCTATTATATTATAGAGAGTCTTCGGAGAACTTACTTCGCAAGGTCGTATGAGAAGTCCTCTTTCTCCCAATCCACTACGCTCGGAGCCCAGTAAATCTGGTCGAGGCCGATGGTGATGGTGTAGCTGATCTTCTTGTTCATTGTCCACGGCTTAGCTTCTTCAGAAGATGTACCTCCCTGAATTGCGAAAAGGCTGGTGTAAACATCCTTCACGGTCTCGGTTGAGAATCCTGTACCATTGTAGGTCTTGATGGTGTAGGTGATCTGGATGTTCTTGTTGCCTGTTACATTGTCGGTGTTTGCAGGCTCAATAAATGTCTGCGGAAGCACGAGAAGATACTGATTGTTGTTTTGAAGTTTGTTAGGAACAGCTTCAGCGCCGTTCTTTCCGAAGAGAGTACCGGTTTGGTCCTCATACCAAGTGTAATTGTTCGTGTCGCTTTGAACATCCCAAGAACCGAGAGCGTTACCGCCCACTTTGTTGGTGCTTGTGTAAGTTCCTATGCAGTTGATGTTGTTAATCTTTACGGAATTGATGTAGAAGAACTTGTCTCCCACCTGTGCTGTCGCCTCAGTACGTCCTCCGCAGTAATCCTCTTTGGTCTTGAAAGTGAATTTTACAATCTGTGAAAGTTTGTGACGGAAAATAGTCGGAACACCGGTGTAATTAGCGTTGGAGGTGTTTCTCGTCTGGTCAGCCTGGTAGTCAGCTACCATAATGTCAATGTCCTGGTAGTCATCAAGATCCCAACTGCTGATTTTAATTCCATCTTCTTTTGTGCAGGTGGTTGCTTTGTTGAGAGCGTCAACATACGGGCTGTAAGAGAAGAAAGTAAGGCTTCCCTGCTTTGGCCAATAGTATGGAGTTGCGGTAGTCCAAGCCGTGCCGGAAGTGGCACTTGTGGTGTTTTTTACCTCACTCTGCGGAATGTAAATCTGGGCGTCCGCTGAGTTGACATCCCAGTCCTTGTCTTTTTCAAGGAAGAATGCGTAGCTGCCGAAAGGCAAGTCTGTCGGATAGACAGTTCCGTCAACCATAGCCTTGGTGCTCTGACGGCTTACGACTGCCTTGAAGGTAATCTGCTGAGGATCGTTCTCCACAGGACTGACCTCGTTCTTTGCGCAGGAGGCGAGAAGTGCGATTGCTGGAATCGCGAGTAAAACAATTCTTTTCATCTTTTGTAATTTATTTGGTTGTTAATTTATTATTGTTGTCGTCATTGACTAGATTGTGATTTCTCCACCAGCTGCTGTTGTCCAGTCAGTGGTGTCAGGGTCCCAGAGGACTTCGCTCGCACCAAGTGTGATGTTGAGAGTGTATTTCTTACCGCTCTCCCAAGAAGACTTGTAAATCTCCTGCAGGGATTTTGTCTCCGTGAAGGTGATTACTAACTCTTCTCCTGCGTAATTAGTTGTTTGGGTGTAAACTATCTCAATCGCAGGAGTCTCGCTTGAGAAAGTCTGCGGGAGAACGATGTAGTAGTCTCCTGAGGCAGGGGTGAGAGTCTGGGCTGTCTTTGTTACAGAAATCTCGTTTCCGCTGTAGACTGAAAGGTCTCCAGGAGTGCTCTGATTGCTCCACGGAGCAGCGGAAGCGGCGGGAGAGCCCTGGGTGTAGTCGCCTTTCGTGCTGACACCCGTAAGTTTTATGCTCTTAAGGTGGAACATCCCGTCAGGGTAAGCGTTTCCGGAAGTTTCCTCGTCTGTCTTAACTGTAAACACGAGGTTTGAAAGAGTGTGCCTGAAAATTGTCGGAACACCGATTTTCCACCCGTCATAAGCAACACTGTTTTCTTTCTGGTCTGCGGCAATGTCAGCGACCATAAAATCCTTGTTCACATTTGATGTGACGGCGTAACCCGCTGCCGTGATTCCCTTGTCTGCAGCGCAGGAAACCGTGCAACCGGTAACTGAAGGGGAGGCCGTGTAGTCTGTCCAGGCAAAGAAGTTGAGGCTTCCCTGCTTTGGCCAGTAGTATTTTGTAGCTGTGTTTTTCCAAGCGGTCTCCGCGCTGACATACTCAATCAGCGAATTGGCAATGTATGCCGTTCCGCTTGCATAGTGTGTAGCCCAGCCCGCATTCTCTCTTGGGAGGAAGTAGGCGTAGGAGTAGAATTTCTTTGCTGTGTCAAAACTTGAGGCAGCTTTGGTCTCGATTGTCCGGTAAACAATCTCTCCGGATTCTTTCTCCTTTGTAATGACCTCGTTTTTGCTGCACCCCGGGATTATTGCTGCTGCAATAGGGAGCGCTAGCCATAGGATTATTTTACTTGTTTTGCCCATATTGTGTGTTGTATTTTATATTTCAGTGTGTATGCGTGTTGTTGCGTATGTCTTTGTTTGCTAAATAACAATCTCGTGCTCTTCGTTTTCCCAGTCTTCCACTTTAGGGTCAAATCCGCTGCTTCCTCCGGAAGGGTCAGGAGGGTCGATTTTAATCGTCTCCTCAAGCAGCAGCCAATTGTGTTTCCGGCAGTTCTCGCTGAGGAACAGGTCGGATATGTTGAAGGTGCGCTGAACAGTCGTTCCGCTTTTTGTCTGGATGTCAAACGTGACCTCAAGGTCGTTTGTGGAGCCGTCCGGACGTCCGAAGGTGTTGAACACCGCGCAGATGACAGGCTCTCCGTTGTCCTCGCTTTTCTGGAGCTCGAAGTAAACCGTTGACTGAGGGTCGTCCACCCTGTCTCCGAGAGTTATGTAGTTGGCGCTTGACATTCCGGAGAGCACCGCGGTTGCCGTATTTACATACACAAGCCCTTCCACCTTAATCTGAAGATAATAGCTCTCCACGACCGACTGCGCTTCGGTCTCGACTGTATAGATTCCTGTGTGGTATGGAATGGTCTCCTGCGGGGCTCTCGCAACGACCAGATGGTCGGGGATGTAGGTGAACAGGTCACCCTCCTGGACTTTTGTCGAGAAGGCATTTGATATCTTCTGGGACACTCCGAGCGCGTAAGCTTCGGCGCTTTCCCAGTTGTACTGGTCGCGGATGAGGGTGGACTCGGTTCCGAAGTTGTAGGAGTAGAGGCGGTATGTGCCTGGGGAGAGGCTCAGGTCTCCGAAGAAGGTCCTGTGCCCCTGCTCATCGGTCTCGTAGTCTGTGAGGAAGGTCTCGCAGGCAATCTCGTCGCTGTCCTTCTCGAAAAGGATGACGTGCATTACATCCATCTGAATCTCCGGAACAGGAATCTTGTCGTTGTAGATGCCGCAGGTGACGTTGCGGATGGAGTCGGTGTTGACTCTGACCTTGATGCGGGTGTTGTAGTCCGGGTCTTCGAGCGGACGGCGGTGGCAGGATGAGGCGAAAATGCACAGTAGGAGCAGGACAACGCTTATGACGCTGCCGGCAAAATTCCTTCCTATGTTATTATGCCTAATCATTTCTTCTTGTTGTTGTTCTTCTTTGCGTTGTGGCTGTCCTTTCCGATAGGGATTACAAGCGAAACTTTTGCTTTAGTCGGACCGAACCAGGTGAATTTTCCCACCTTGTAGCGGTCGCGGTAGAGGTGCTCGTAAGCTTCGTCCGGCTGGTAGTGGCGGTAGTCGCTGCGCAGGAAGCCGGCGGAAATGGAAAACTCCATATTCATCCACTTGCAAACCGGAAGGGCATATCCGTAGGTGAGACCCACCGACCAGAATTCTCCCTGGTAGCAAAGGGCGGTGTCCCACTGGAAGTCATATTTTCCGCTCATCCCGTAAACTCCGGCGTAGTGGCCGCTGAGGTAGTCCTTTTTGTCGTTGCGGATGAACCACCAGCGAGGCTCAAGTCCCATTTCCCAAAGCTGGAAGCAATATTTTTTGCCGTTAGGACCCCAGTCCCACCAAGGGAAAAGGTCTTCCACGGCGATGGAGAAGTGCTTTCCAATCGGGAATTCGACCTCGGCGTTGAGCGCTGTGACTGCGTCGTAGAGGATGTTTGTCTTCAGCGCGGGGTACCAGTACTTCCGCTCCCCGGGGGCGGTTGTGTCAGAGGATTCCTGAATCGGAGCCACTGCGAGGCTGTCGAGCTGCACAGGGGTGTTTGTGAGAGTGTCCTCCTCTGATTCAATCTCTATGTCATTGTCGAGAACAGGCTCCGACGGGATAGCTGGCGTCTCAACTGGCTCAACTGGTTCAACCGGCTCAGAAGGCTCAACGGGTTCTGACGGTATAACTGGTGGTTCTGATGGAGCGGCTGGCGTCTGTGGCGGCGCAATCGGCTCTGCCGTCGTGGAGTCCGCTGCTTGCCGGATTGAATGCGACACGACCACTATCTGGGCGTAGCGCAGTTGCTTGAGGATGTTTCTGCGGATGTAGGTGTATGGCCTTCCCTCATTCATCGTCATCACTCTCTTGAAAATCTCGTCCGGGTTTTCCCGTGGGTGCTTTTCGAACTCGTCAATAACCCCCTGACGGTTCGGAAGTCCTTTTGCAGCCTTAACCATCTGGAGGAATTCTTTGTAGTTCGAACCCAGCGGAACAACGCTCATACTCCCAATCATCCCGTCGTCAAGGGTCTTGGCAAGATGCCCCCTCATCGTTTCGCCTCTTTTTCGGGAGAGGTTCTGGTTGTACCACATATTTCCTTCCGGAGATGAGCTGGAGACGAGAGTGACTGTGTCGAGTTTGGAGTTCTTCAGGAGGGAATCCATCTTGTGGAGGGTGGCTCCGTTGCCCATATAGGTTGTGTCCACACCTGATTTGTCCCAGCGGTAGTAAATCTTGAAAGTGTCGCGCTGGAAGATGCGGACCTCTGAGCTGTCGAGTTGAGGCTTGGAGTTTTCGTCAGATTGCGGGGCTGTATCGGAGAGAGACTGCTCCGTTTCGTTGAGGGTATAGACAACATCGGACCTTTCCTCGTCGCCCGGTGTTTTGGCGGAGAGGGAAGCGGCAAGTGCTAAATATGCGGCCGCACAAAGGATGAGCAGCAATTTTTTAGTCATCTATACGTAAAACAACAACACGCAAAATTAAGAACATCTATACGTAAAACAACAACACGCAAAATTAAAAAATAAACGGCTAATAATCAAGCGTTTAGGGTCGTTTTTTTTGTATAGTGTGCGTAATGCTCTGATTTTTAATTAGTTAAATTTATGAGGGCCGCTGCAAAAATCGAAATTTATGCTGCGAGAAACTCTCCAATCGAGCGGTGTTCTTCGGCTGACGTTTTCGGGAAAATCAGTTCAGAACATATTGCAGGAGAACGCTTTCGACTTGAGAACGGAGTTTTGCTCCGGAGCGGAGGCTGTCGTTTATCATTATCGAAAAAACGATTGTCTCGTCCTCTTTTTCTGCAGGAAGGATGTAGCCGCAATAGCAGAGCACGCCGCTCATTGAACCGCTTTTGACCCGAAGGCGTTTACGGATATCTTCCGGGGCATTGGAAAGAAGCCTCTCGTGATCTCCTCCTGATGGGAGAGAAGCTCTGAAGGCGCTGAACGCGGGGCTATGGGACATCTCTGTGAGGAAATTTACAATAAACTCGGGGGAGACGGAGTTCTTGCGGGAAAGTCCGCAGCCGTCGTTGATTCTTATCCCTTCTGTGTCAACTCCGAGTTCTTCGAGTGCCGCCATTTCGCTTTCTATGGAGCCAAGAAGGCCTCGCAGAGTCTCGGCGTAGAGGTTGTGGCTTACGAAATTCGTGCGGCGGACAATCTCGGAAAGGGAAGGGGAGAGCGTTCGGGAAATGACCTTCAGCGAGTCCTGAGGGGCAAGTGAGGCGCACTGGGTGAATTGTTCGAAATCAAAGGCCCAGAGGGGGGGATTTTCTGAGGCTTTATGGGTGCCGGCGGGAGTGACGGCCAGGCCGCTTGTTGTCGGATTGTCTTCGGGAGTGGCTGCTAGGCTGGTGGCTACAGGGTGGCAGGGGGATGTGGAGGTGACAGCTTTGCAGCGGATGCCTTCCTTTTCGAGCGCCCTGGCAAGAGAGAAAGCAGCCGAGAACTCCGGGAAAGGGTTGTTGTAGCTGACTGTTTTTCCCTCTTTTCCCAGAGCGAATGTGCCTCTGAGGCATCCTGCAGGGGAAAACTCCGAGGCGAAAAGATAGGTCCTGTCGCCCGAATGGCATTCTCCCGTTGAGCAGTCGTTTTGGATTCTCATCCACGGAGCCGAGACCGGTGCAAATGAAGATGTTCCCTGCTTGTCGCTTTTCCCTTTCTCGACACGGACCTTCTCTCCGACTGCGGCGCCCGGTTCCACAAAAAGGTCCAGGCAGTTCTCCCGGTACATAAGAGCGCAGGGAGTCGCGCCGTAATAGGTCCCGAGGTCCTCATACATCCAGCTCCCGTTAACCTCGGCGGGCATAGCCCTGGAATCTCCGATTATAAAACCTTCAACTCGCTTTATTCCAGCCTGTTTGATGCTCCTGACCCACTTCGCGCAGAGTTCGTCCTCTCCCGCGCTGCCGCATTCCCCGCTCCCGAGTGTCGGGTCTCCGCCTCCGACGATGTAGATATCTCCACGGAGAGTCCCGCTCGCGGGGTCAATTTCGCCGCTGTAGGAGAGTCTGGTTTCGAAGCGATAATCTGCCCCGAGGCGATGGAGGGAAAGGCCGGTTGAGAGAACTTTGAGGTTTGATGCCGGGATGAAATTCTGCCTCCTGTTCACTTCCAGGATGCTTTTTCCCGAAAGAGTGCGGATGCAGACCCCCACCTGTTCACCTTCCTGGAAGCCGGAAAGAGACTGGGCGCCCAGAGGTGTGTTTCCCCCTGCCGCAATTAGCAACGCTGTCGTCATAATTAGGCTCATCCGTTTATGGAGCCTTCCTGCCCCTGCCGCTGTGCGCAGAACTTCCGTAAATATCCCTCTGATTTTCATTGTCATATCTTAAAAAATCCGCGTCAAAATTAGTGAAATAATTCTTACCTTTGTCCCTTTGGGGACGCAGGCTTTTGTCTGTTGCCTCGCAAATATATCTGCAAATAATTGAAAACCATAAGATTATGAGTAAGAAAACTGTTTTGGTTTCTGGCGGTGCCGGATACATCGGCAGCCACGTGACCGTGGAACTGATTGGCGCGGGATATGACGTCGTTGTGGCGGACAATCTGTCCAACTGCGATATGACCTGCTTTGAGGGCGTAAAGAAAATTACCGGAAGGGACGACATCCCTTTCGAGAAGATTGATTGCTGCGACCCGGAGGCCGTGAACTCGCTTTTCAGCCGCTACAAAATTGACGCTGTCATCCATTTCGCCGCGTTCAAGGCTGTGGGAGAGTCGGTTGCGAAGCCGGTGAAGTACTACCGCAACAACCTCACCTCCTTCCTCAATATCCTTGACGCATCCATCCACCACGGCGGATGCAACGTCCTTTTCTCTTCAAGCGCAACGGTCTATGGCGAGACCGACAAACTCCCTGTTACGGAGCAGTCTCCACGCCAGCCGGCCACCTCTCCATACGGAAACACCAAGCAGATTTGCGAGGACATTCTTCGCGACACAGTGAAGGCTTCCGCTGCCTACGGTTCTGCAGTCGAGGCCGGAAAGGATGCCGAGGGCCCTGTGAAAGGCCTTGCACTTCGCTACTTCAACCCTATCGGAGCGCATCCTTCAGCTCTTATCGGTGAACTTCCGCGCGGAGTGCCTAACAACCTCGTGCCGTTCATCACTCAGACCGCTATCGGAAAGAGGGAGTGCCTGAGCATTTTCGGAAATGACTACCCGACCCCTGACGGAACGTGCCTGAGGGACTATATTGACGTTGTGGACCTTGCAAAGGCGCACGTTGCGGCGGTTTCAAGGATGCTTGACGGCAAGATGAAAGAGGATTACGAGATTTTCAACATCGGAACAGGCCGCCCGGTTTCAGTGACTGAGCTTGTGACGGCGTTTGAGAAGGTTAACGGCGTGAAACTCAACTACAAATACGCAGCAAGGCGTCCGGGTGACGTGGTTGCCATCTGGGCTGACACTTCTCTGGCGAACAAGGAACTTGGCTGGAAGGCCGAGAGGAGCGTGGAGGAGACTCTATCTTCCGCGTGGGCTTGGGAAAAGCATCTTGCGGAGAGCAAATAAAAGAGTTCGGCTTCACCCCCAAAACACTATATTTTCCCGATTTTCTAATTTTCAAAAATAGTGTTACCTTTGCGCGTGCTTTTGAGCATCAGAATAAACTAATTTTTAATATAACTAATTATGAATCTTAGAGTTGTAAAGAAAGACATTGAGTATTTCGTTGGCGAATTCATTGACGACTGCACTCTGTTCGCAGCACTTAACCCGTCAAAGAACGCTGAGGAGCTTGCAAAGATAGTTGACGAGGCAGTTGACCTCTATAACTCCCTCAAGGACAAAGTCAACCACCCTGCAGAGGGCGTGAAGGCTTCAGCACACTTCGCTGCTGTCCGCAAGGAGATGTTCGAGAAGCTCGATGAACTCTGCGAGAAGCTTAGCTCTGTTGCAACACAGAAGTAGGCAAGTAAAGATGAATAAAAAGGGGGGATGACCAAAAAGTCATCCCCCTTTTTTGTGCGGGTCATCCCGCTTTTTTTGTGCGGAGGGAAGGGGGTGAATAAAAAGATGGGATACAAGGCTTGCGACGACGCGAAAACCGCAGCAA
>CAVJRU010000033.1:0-24527 GCA_963652025.1 bacterium | reverse complement strand
GCTCAATCGTCCCCGACATATAAATATTGTCCAGATAGGCCGAGTAGCCCGTCATTTCAAGGCCAAATAGTTTGAGGTTGCTCAAATCTCCGAACTGAGCCCCGATATTGTTTGATGTGAACTCCCACGAATTGACATCTTTCAGATACCTCTCGTATGTTCTTGTGCTATACCTCGATGTCTGTCTGTCCTTGTCTGAGAAGTTTCCGTAAGCCACGAAGTGCATCGCGGCGCAAGGGTGGTGCGTCGTCGGCCACGTCTCGGACGCGGCACGGATTGCGTAACGGAACTGACTATTGTCATCTGCGAGGATTTCCGTAACGCGGAAGTAGGTGGTGTAGAAGCCGGAGAACTTAAAGTTTCCGATTCCGTCATCACTATCGACAAAGGAATTATTATCCACCTGTATGCCATCGTGATAGATACCCATACAGATGTCATCAAGAGCAACCGTTCCCATCTCGCCGCCTTCAAGGTGCAGGGTGATGATTCCCGTGTTAAGAAGATTTCCATCCGAGTCGTAATCCCTTGTTACGCTCTCGATGATTCCTCCGCCCGGAGAACGCCACGAATTGCCTACTTGTATGGAAACGCGGTTGTACCGCAGTTCCGGCACTTCAAGGAAACGCCGGAGCGTAAGGCTATCCAACTCTCCGTGTCCGCCCTCGTCAATCTTTCCGCCAAATCCCGCAAGGCCGGAAGCGAATCCGCTACCGAACTGCGAACCCTTTGCAAAGGTGATAAGACCGCTTGCCACATCGTCATACTTCCTTGATAACGCCTCCATTTGCGCCCTCAATGCGGAATAGACGTTATCATTCGCCGCAGGGGATTTGCTCTTTGTTGTGAGGATATTCACATCGCTACCCGTTCCGCCGTAGCGAATCTCGGTAGTTAAATCCCTCAATGCAACGGTAGCCGCATCAACAATGGTGGATTTCTTCTTCTCCCGCAGGGTAACTTTATATGTCGGGATGTTCCCCTCATCCTCGGTTATCTGCAAGGTGTCGATGAGAATGTAGTCTATCTCGCCATCGATAATGTCCGCATCGGAGAGCTGCATATACATCCCCTCTTTGATTTTCTCGCCGGAGAGGTATATCTGCTTCGCGTCAATTTCCGGCTCGTAGTAGGACTTGCCCTTGCTTATGTCATTGTAGAGCGAGGTGGCGACATCAAAAAGCCATTGTTCGGCAATCTTGATGTAGATTTCCGGCATCTCGATGTCCAAAAGGACAAACTGGTCATCTGCAAGAATAGGGAAGTTCTTGTTCGGATAGGCCATACCCACCGATGTGTCCGACACTCGCTTCATCGTCAACTGCCAATCATCCTTGTCCGGGCGGTACGAACACCCCATTACCGCGAAGGAACGCCCTCCACACATTCCGTCAAGCATCGATACGGTTGCTATGCCGGAAGAAGCGGTGCTTGTCTGCTTGGAAAGGTCGAATCCTATCTGCTTCACAAAGAGTGTGAACGTGTTCGGAAGTTCGGCTCGGTATGCGAAGTCAATACTTCCCGTAGCGGCCTCGATGCTATAATTCGTGCCGCACTTGGTCTTGTATGTTCTGTCGAAAAGAAGCGACACCTTGATATGCTCGACCACCCCCGCATCGGTGATGAGGTATTCGTCTTTCATCTTAACCACCCACGACAGTGAGCCACCACCACGATACACTTCCTGCGCCTCGACCGAGAGTTGCGTTTTCTGAACATCGTCAATGAGTGTTCCGTCCGTCTGACGGACTTTCAGGGTTATCTGCTGATACACTACCGGGGTTTCAGAACTGATAGACCTGCTATTGCCGCTACTACTGCTATCGTCCCTACGGCTTGAACTTGACGTCCCAGAGCCGGATGCGCTATGCGTACCCGTGCCCGTAGTCGTTGTCGTTTCCCTTTCGGTAGTGAGGTACATTTTGAGCGAAAGGGCAGGCGTAACAAGTACGCGCCCCGTCTGATAAGCGGTGTCGAAATCGACAATATTCACCTCGATAGGTGTCCTATATGTGGACGGGGAAGATGACGCATCACTGTCTGCCGCTCCGATATACCCCGTTGTGGCATTGAATGTAATCCCCTTCGTTTCCGTTCCGCGATACTCTCCCTCCTCAACCTCGATTCCGTCATCCTGCGGATTCTCGCAGTCTTTCACCTTGTCCATCCGCTCGCCATCGGGATAGATAGCCGTGCTTGGAACATACTCCGTATCTCCTGCGTCCGCTTTCGCATCACGAAGCCGCTTCGCGGTAACGTTCTTGATAGTCGGATAAACCTCGTCATTGTCGCTTCCATTGAAGTACACCCTGCGAGGGATAAGTCCATATTTCGCCACGAGCGATTCATCCTCGATGTAACAAAGGGATGCGTCCGGGAGAACCTGCCCCGTAACGGCGTCTGTGGCACTGCGCCAACAAGAGAGAGGAAGCATCAGATTCGGAATATCCACGCTCGGAGCGTTGCATATCGCCTTGCTGTTATAGTACCTCGCAGGAAGATTGCGGTCGCTCCCGTACACATAAAGGCGCGTTGCGAACTCGTCCGTGTTGGTGTAGGACTTCTTTATCGCGGTCAGACCTTTGCCGAGTCCATAAACGAACTTACTTGTGGTGTTGGTAGAATCGCGCTTATTTGGGCGACCGATAAGAACCACGTTCCTATCAAGAGAAGAATCGTAGTAATGAATCCAACCGATTCCCTCCCACGTGTTGTAGATATTATTCAACGCGCCCAGAACCGTTCCGTTGGAAAGGCTGAACTCCTTCGCGGTCTGCAATAACTCCAATAACTGCGCATCCTCGGTCTTATCCAACGCCATAACCTTGAAAAGCCACTTGGACGGGAAGAAAGCGTCCATACTCGCCTGTAATCTCGCGGCAATTCCGTACACATCCTCGTATGTCGAAACGTTATCCCTCGTGGAGAAATGAACGTTCTTCTCAACATCGAGAACGAGGTCTTGGAAAAGGGCTATTTCAAGCTCTTTCGTGGCATCGAAGAACTGAACGTTGGAATAGGTGTACGCCGCGCCATAGGTTGTTGTTCGGGCGTTCTTTTTCGGTTGTGGGAGGGAATAGAGCTTGTATCGGAGTCCCGTGCGAGGATAGTCGATATAATCGCCAATCTCCCATTCAATCTTGACCGGGGAGGCAATCTCGCCGAACTCCAAATACGGAGTTTTCAGATACGTTCCGTTGTACTTCGGCTTGCCCGTGAAACGTATCGTCTGTCCGTCCTTTGAATATACTGAAAATCTCATACCTACGCCTCCTCGACAAGAACTCCGTTAGACATAGTAACCGTTGTTACGGGATCGTTGACCTTGAACGTAACCGAGAAGATGAGCCTCGCCCAATCGCCTCTTGCCTTGAATCCGTCATCTCCCTCCTCATATCCCGCGTAACGGACTTTTCTCCTTCCGAGTCCCGTGTAGGAATCGTACACCATAAACTCCCCGTTCTTGATATGCTCAAAGAACGCAGACATCTGCTTGCGCAGGACATCCGCAGCGGACTGGCCGCCACTTGCATACGCCTTGACAAAGAACTCTACATCGAAAGTGAAACTCTCGTAGTGTATCTCATCATTGTACTCGTCATCTCCGTCCTCGTCATAGAACGAGTTGGAATAAACCTCTTTCGGTTGCGGCAGGGCAGGGTAGGGGTTGGCCTTTGCGACCAATCCCCACTGCGCTGCGGTATCTATTGCCGCCGTATCATCCTCACATTGAATGTAGAACGGCTTGTAATCCGATATGATAGGTAAATATGGCATAGCACTGCAAACTTAATTATTATTATGAAATAATATGAAATAATTATTTCAGTCTATTGTACTGATGTTCTGACCGAAGGTGCGCCGTCCTCGGTGGTGATAATGCTCCGCATCTCGGCAAGCATCTCGGCATTGTGCTGGGCTATAAGAGCGTTACTCTTTGCCATATCGTAGGCGTGAGCCTCAATCTTCGCTATCTGCTCCCAGACGGTAGGCGCAGGCATCAGAGCACGAATTTCCTTCACATCGTTCCACCCCTCAATCTGCATCATACGCATCATCGAGAGGTCGGAACGGATAGCGTTCACATACGATGCGAGAAGGCTCGCGGTGTCCTCGGTAATGGACTTGATTCCGCTCGACAAATCCGTGTTTGTATCCTTGTTGGAGTATAGGTCATATCCTTTCTTCTTGCCCCATTCCTGCATCTCCTTCATATTCTCATTATAGGACTCGATGCCTTCGTCAAGCCTATTCTCAAACATCGAAAGGATGTCCGCCCAACTCATTCCGTAGTATTCCGAATCCTCGTTATACATACTATCCTCCAATGCTTTCTGCAACTCGTCAAAGAGGCTCCCGAAAGCGGCGGTAAAGGCAATCTGCGAAAGGATGTCCTCCAATACGCTTGTCATCGCATCGTGGAACTCGTCGAGGGCGGAATAGATGTCATCGTTCCTAAACGCTTCAACGAGAGCATTGGAAAGGTCGTCATCAATCTGCCCGATAAGGTCAGTAATAGTCTCGTCAATAGCATCCTTCGCCTCGGTCATAGCCTCCTGCACCTCGCCCCAATGGTCAACGAGAGCCTGCGTTTTCTCATCGAGTTTGTCGTAGTCCGCGAGAATCTTCGGGTTCAGCGCGAACATCTCCGCGCCCTCACGTTCATCGAAAAGGCTTCCATAGACATCTTTTAGTTTGTTATATACGGGAATGGTTTCCGTTGCAAAGGCGGCCGCGCTCGTTCCTCCGACAACCGCACCAATCGCAGCACCAATCGCAGCGCCAATCCAACCACCAATCGCACCACCGATAGATGCGCCCGTGCCCAGGCCATAACCGACACCTTTGAGGGTATTAGAGCCGCTTACAACCTGCTTTGTTCCCGTCTGTACCTGCCCGTTTCCGAGTTCGGTCATTGTTGCCTGCAACTCCTTCGCTGCGGCCATAGCCCTATCTATCTTCACTCTGGCTTTCTCAAACGGGTCCTCAACGCCCCACACGTTACTCTGCTCGTAGTCCATTTCGTCAAGGAAGAGCCTGCGGTAGGCGAGCGAGGTCTCATAGACCGTCTGCTTCCATTCCTCCTGCGCTTCCTTGTTTGCCTGAATCTGCGAACCGATAAGCGAAAGTAGGCTCGACACGCCGGAGATAGCCGTTCCGATAATGCCAATCTTACCCTCGCCCGTGAGGACAGTCTTGGTCTCGCCGCTCTTCGTTGTCTTGGATTCGGTCATCTTCCAATACTTCTGCGCTTTGCCGAGGGTTGACAAGGCATCACCTGCGGCGGAGAACGCGGCACCGAGAGTTTCGCCCCAGCCTCCGAACTTGGAGAAAGCGTCTCCCAAGTCATCGAGCGCACTCTTGACATCATCAAGGTTATCAGAGAGGGTTTTCCAGAAGGAATCACTGATAACTTTCTCCTGCTCATCTCTTGCGGCCTTGATTGCATCAACAATATTATCGAGGGTAATGCCCAGCTTGGCCGCTCTGTCAATTAAATCCTGCGGAATGAGAGCTTTGATGTCCTCATCGGACAACTCATCGCGAATCAGTTTCAACAAATCCTCCAACTGCGAAAGGCTCTTTTGGTCGAGACGGGAGATATCCTTGTTCTTCTCCTTAAAGAAACTCTTGACAAAGGAATCTCCGAGTTTCTTGATTCTATCCTGCTGAACGTCTTTGGTCGCGCTCTTTTCCGCTTTGAGCCAAGCATTCACCGCATCTTCGGCGTTTTTCTTATACTTATCCCACGCCTCCTCGCCATAGATTGCGATATATGCATCTTTGGATTTTCCGAGGGTTTCAAGCATCTCATTCGCTTTGACCGCCGCTTCGCCGTTGGATTCCTCAATCTCCTGCAAAGCCTCGCGGATAGAGAGGGCGAGACCGCTTCCGAACACGTCCTTTGTCGAGTATTCAAGTTTAGTAAGGAACTCCTCGGTCTTGTCGAGGTACTTCTTGCTCTCCGCAAGGGCTTTGAGCCTATCCTTCTCCGCATCGCCCTTCTCGCTCATCTGCCCGCCGGAGATGTCAGTCCTTAACTTCGCGGCGGCGGTCTTGTCGTACTTCGCGAGGTTATCCGCCTCCTTTGAGAGCATACCCCAATAGTCGTGGTTGCGCCTCATCGTTGCGCTCACATTGGCGAAGTAGATGTCCATAAGGGCATCAATCTGCTCGGTCGATAGCCCTTCCTTCAAGAGTGAGGTGAACGTACTCTGCATCTCCTTGATAGTGTCGATGCGCAACTCAATCGCAGTCTGCTCCGGGTTCTTTGTGCTTCCGCTACGGCGTTTCTCGGTCGATACCGAACCGAGGTCGTAGTTTAACGCTTTCGCTATGGCGAGAATAGCCTCGCGTTTCTTCTGAAATCCGAGAATCTCGTTGTACGCGGAGGTCGCTTCCTCGTTCAGCTTGGATATGTCCGCTTTCTCGAACGGAAGTCCTGCAATAGCGAGGAACCTCTCTTTCGCTCTTGCGAGGTCGGGTTCGATAGCCGAATACTGCTCATCGAGAACCTTGTAGTAGCCGTCCGCAGTAAAGGAAGTGGATTCATCCGCCCATAATCCCCACGCACTACCGCTCGATTTTACCCCGACACTTGCGAGGGCTTCCTGCACAAGTCTTGCGCCCTTGTGAGGCTTCGCGGTGAGTTTGGCAAGTTCCGCCTGCTTCTTCTGAACAATGTCGTTTCTGACGACACCTTTGTCGTAGCTGTAAACCCCACCGAGGGCTATGCCCTGTCCGCTATAAAAAAGAATCTCGTTTTCAAGCCTCTGTATCTGCAAGTCTTTGAGCATCTTGTTCACCTCTTCCTCGGAGAGCTGCATCGCCTTGATAGCGTTTCCCAAGTCTGTATAGTATGCGTCAATAGCGGACATTACCTCCTGCTCATACCGCGACTGCGGAGTGTCGTCAGAGAAGATGATTCCCAACTTATTGTTGTACTCCTGCACCTTCTCGTCAAACTTCTCCTGCGCATCTATGTATTCATCAATATAGGAAAAGAGGTCATCCTGGTACCGATAATTCAATGCTCCCCAATTCTGTTCCTTGCCGAGGTAGGAATCAACGGCTTTTTTAATCGCCTCATTCGGTTCCTCACCTGCGCCAATCAAGTCCTTCCACAACGTAAAGATGTTCGCAGCATCCTGCTTGCCCACGGAAGGAAATAGCATCTGCAACGAGGATATAATACCGCCCTGGCTCGCATTGAGCTTTCTGCCGTACTTCTCCTTAATCTTCTCGCTGCCCTCGGCATAGGCGGATGCTTGCGCCTTGTTGCGGATTGCCTCCGCCGCACTATCTGCCGCGAGTTTAATCTCTTCGAGGGTGTTCTTCTCGGTGATGAGGTTCGGCAGATACTCGCCATACTTACTATTCAGTTCGTGGATAGCATCGCGGTAGTTCTGCGAGCCTTTCGTAGCCTGCTCCAACTTCGCAACGGTCGTATTAAGTCCGTCAATGATGCTTCCTGATTCACTTAATTTCGTGTTGGCTATCTTCTCCAGTTCACGGTTCAGTTCGCCCGCGCTTCTCGCCAACTGAATTACCGTGGCTGCTATGGCGGCAACGATGCCCACAACGCTCGCAGTAAAAGCCGCCTTTGTGGTCTTGCCCGCCTTGACCATCATAGCCTCATAGACCGCAACGCCCTTTGTCAAACTCTTGTAATGCCCCGCAAGCCGCGTAATGAGGGATATGGTGGTGGTTATGTTCTTAATCTTTTTTCCTGCCCAAGCACCGGCCATAATGATACCGTATGAGCCAACACCCGCCACAACATCGAGGATAGCGCGGCCAATCGCCTGCCAATGCTCCATCATATTGGAAAGCAGACCGACACCACCTTTCAATATCCCGTTCTGCGCCTGCCCTATCTGATAGAGCATAATGTCGTACTGGTCGCCGAGGTTCTTTATCTTCGCTTTGAGGGTTTCAGCCTGCACCTCCTGCATATTGAAGAACTTGCCACCCTCAGAGGTCATATCCTTGAACACCTTCTCGACCATCTCAAATGGCACTTCGCGTAGGGAAATCTTGTCGAACACCTCTCCTGCGGATACCATACGCCCCTCAATCTCGCTGAATTGCTTCGCGAGTTCGGCAAGAATCGGAATCCCTGCCTCGGTGAGTTGTCTGACTTCGGTCCCACGCAGGAAAGCCGCAGACCGAATCTGACCATAGGCAAGGATAATTCGGCTCATATCCACACCAAGACCTGCGGAAACATCCGCAAGCATCTTCGTAGTGTCGTAGAGTTCCTCCATAGGCACGGAGAACGCGGAAAGCTGCTTCGCGTATGAAGTCAAGTCCATAAACGAGAACGGCGACTTGACCGCCAACGCCTGCAACTGATTGAAGATGCGGTCCGCTCCGTCCATATCCTGCAAGATTGCACGCAGGGTGGTTCGCTGTAACTCAAACTCTCCGCTCACCCTCACAAGCGAGGAAAGGAAACTCGTTACCGTGTGGATGCTGAAATAGGATGCCGCAAGGGTGGCGCACTCACGAAGTAGCCTGTTCTGCGTTCTCTGTGCGCCATTGGCGCGGTTCTGCGCGGCAAGTGTCTGTGCCTTCGCCCGAGCCAACCGCTCCTCGCTAATCTTCGTCTTGTTCGTTTCCTGCTGAAGCCTCTGCTGACTACTCAGATTCTGATTCTGCGCAGCGAGAGTCTTTTCCTTCGCCGCCGCCAACTTCTCCTCCGTCAAGAGCGTCTTGTTTATCTCCTGCTGGAGTTTCTGCTGGTCTCGCAGTTGCCTTTGAGTGTTGGTCGCAGAATTGGTATTGCCCAACTTCTTCTTCGCTTCCAAAAGGGCGGACATCTGAGCGTTCAGTTCCTTTGCCGCCTTAATATCCTCGGCGACACGCCTATTGAAGTCCGCATCGTCAAGAATCACCTTAAAATTAAGGTTGTCTATATTTCCTGCCATATTGTCGTATGGATTTCGGGGCTACTCGTCCGCAACCCCGGAGAATAATTCATCTACCGTGTATGACCGCTCCCCGAGGGGATTGGCTTTCTTTCTGCGGGCACGGGACCTCTCCAACGCCTCGCGGTTCAGCCTTTCGCACTCAGCGTCCGGCTTCGTGTCTTTGTAGTTGTATAGAGTGTGCGGCAAGTCCGCCTGCATCAACTCTATCTGCGGCATAGTCAGAACACACCTATACCCCCAATTCCGCTCCCAACGGCCTAAACACCATCTGGGACGTCCGTAGGTTGGGTACTTCTGGATAAAAGCGTTTTCACGGCCGAAATCTGTTCTGCTTGGAAAGTCTCGGCTTCCTTTCTTGTCATCTTCTTCCAATCCGCTCTCATATCCGTCAAGAATACCATATTTCTCCAGAACGATTCCAGCGGAAGTTTTTTTTTACCTTCGGCGATAATCGGCTCCATCTGAGCCTCCGTGTATTCGCGCAGAAACGCCCAAATCCGCCACTTGAACGGATAGATGAACCGAAGCCCCCAATAGGAGTTTATCGTGATTACACAGGCACATTTTATCGTGAAATACGGATCTGTACACTCGGCCTTCAATGTGTCCGCCGAGTCGGCGGGTATGGACATCTCCCTCTGCCCCCACAATCGTGTCAAGCACTCTATCGTGTACGGCTTCAATCCGCACACCTGCACGGTGCGTGTCGTCCCTGCTATCGCTATGGTTGTCGGCGTGTTATCCACTATCTCGCGGTACGCCTTCCTTGCTTTTTTGTCGGGCTGCATTTCAATTCAAATTAAAAGGGGACGGGCCTCGCAGCTCCGCCCCCAGAGGTGAATCAGTTATAAGGACTATGGGAATTATGCCGTTGCTTTGAGAACGCCGAACTTGCTGCCCTTTGGATTCGCAAGAACGTAACCTACGAACTTGACGTAACCCGGCTTCTGATGGTCATCGATTGCAGGCGGATTCACGGACATCTTAACGTGGCCGATAACAATCGCGCTCTTCTTTGACTTGGACTCAACAAGTACGGATACCTCGACCTCCTTCGCACCGTTGTAACCCTTTCCAGAGTAGCTTACGCCATCGGAACCCTTAACGGCACTCTCGCCGGAAATGGTCTCTCCGGCCTCGTAGAAATAGTCGAACACCTCGGTAGCGAAAGACGGAATGTTTCCGTTGATAGTCCAATCGCCCTCCTCGAAGTTGAAATCAATAGTCTCATCGTTCTGGTCGATTTTGAAGGCGTTGGTAGAAGGATCGGACGGGGAAAGAGTGAATGTGTCCTGCTCAGTAAAAAGCTCGTCCGCATTACTGAAATCCAGTCCGGCAAGGTTAACACCACCTGCGGTGTATGGAAGGAGCCTAATCGCTGCATTACCTTTATGCAGGTCGTCAAGCATAGCCTTTGTAAGTGTAGCTGCCATAATTTATGAAATTTTAATAATTGTATGCATCTGAACTATTCGGGCGTGATACCCGTAATCGTCTGCCGTATCCCCTACAACGGTGAGGGTGTCATCGAATAAATATCGTCCGTCCGTGTACGGAAGCCCCTTGATGAGTTTCTTATACATCACCGAGAGCTTCTTGCCGTTCTTCTGATTGGATACATCCTTCGCAAAGAGAGATATGGATACCGTACACTCGCCATAGGCGGATAGGTCGCTCACGCTCCCCATTACCTTGACCACGCAGAAGTCTCCGTCCTTGATGTCAGCGGATTTCGGGCGGTTGTTAAACACCGTCTTGGAAACCTGCAACTCGTCTCGGACAATCGCCTTCACGCGAGTCTCTATGTCAGTGATGTCAAAATCGTTCATATCTTCTTCAAATACTGTTGGATGTTCGCCTTAACCGCGTTCATCGATGCGTTAAGAAAACTCATCTCCCAATCGATGCGGTACCAGTTGTTCGTTACATCTGAACAAACCACTCCGTACCAACCTTTTGACGGATTCTCGGCCATAACGCGGCGAAGCGTTCTCAATGCACTTGCCGCAGTCATACGACCTCCCGAATGGGCTACCGCCTCGACTACCTTTCCGTTATGGATTAACGCCCACGCGAGGGTGTCATCCTCTTCCGGGTGTCTGTGCGCTATCGGGTGATTGTCGTGGGCGGTAAGAAGAGCCTCTAATGCCACTGCAAGGACTTCGTGCATAACGTGCTCGATATGAACATCCTTTGCTTGCGATAGGCGAGCGAAAGCGTTCTTTATCACCACATCATTCGCGCTATTGCCTTTCCTTGCCATAGGGCTAATTCTTTATGTCGTCCACCCAAAGGAGAGAACCCAGGTTGGCCGTGAATTTCTTCACTACCGTTACCCTATAAGTCCTGTCGTAGTCCGTCAGTTCCAATATGTCTCCGTAGGAGAGTTCGGTGAGGAACATAGGGCAGGAGAGTTTGTAGTCCGAGACTATCACATCTCCCGACCGCATAGTGTTCATCGAACTCTGCCTATAACCGAAAGGCATACTGTCCACTTCCTCCGTTACGAAGTTTCCGTCCGCATCGAATGTGGGCTGACGGTCTGCCATCACAACTGCGGTGATAGGCTTGTACCTCGTTACGAGATTACCCTCATCGTCCGTGATGACATCACCATTGTCGTCAACATCCTTACAGACTAAACGGAAGGTATGTGGGAACTGCGGATTGAACATTACTTATAAAGGTCTTTCATCTTGAACTTGCTCGATACGGCTTCCTCAGCCCTCGCATCCCCCCATTTCGTGTATAACCGATAGGCGAGGTCTCGCATCGCCTTGCGGTCAAACGCGTTCTTGGCGGAACGTTGGATGATGTAGCCGTTATCCGATATATACTCACCGCTCGATTTCGTAGAAGATGCGGCAGCGTACATCAGCAAGTCAGCATAACAGATGTCGCGTTCCTTATCTGAAAGGGCTGCGGCCTCCGTTCCTGCGGCTATGCCGCGATTGAAAAGAATCGCGGATATGGTCTCCGAGGAAAAGTCGAAATCGACCATTCCTCTCAACCAACTCTCAACCGTGTACGCTGCCATAATCTTCAACTACTTATGCGAGTGGATACAGGTAGAACATATACTGCGGAGAAGTAGGCACCACGAGGGATGTCATCTCCGTGAAGTAACCCTGGCACTTGGCCACTGCGTCAGCCTCAACGGTAACGAGAAGTCTGCCGTCATAGAAGTGTGCGTATGTAGCCGCAGCACTCTCAAAGGTGATAGGCATAACGGTGAGGATAGTACCGATTGTTCCGTCTGGAACGAATACAAGTACATCGCTCTCGAAAGCGTTCACGCTCGGACGGGCAAGGACTTTCTTTGCCTTGTCGTACTTCTCAACCGCAACGAGGGAATCAATAGCCTTGATGTCGATGCCGATTATCTCCTTGAACGCAGCAAGACGCGCGGATTCAGGAAGAGCGGCGGCAGAGGCCTGTGTGCTGGCGATGTCGCCTGCTGGCCACATATTCAAAGCGATAGCCTTCGCAACGGAAGAATGGCGCAGGATTCTGCGGAGGAAACTCTTGTTTACCTCGATATGACCTGCGATGCCCTTGTCAAGGATTGGCTGGAGCCAGTCATTGAAGTCGGCAATCACATCAGCCTTTGTTCCCTCGGTAGCGTAGGTGCTGTCAGTCCACCACTTGTAAGCGGCGGCACCACGATAAGTGGAGACCTTCGTGATGTTCGCTGACGGAACACTTGCGGAGAGAACTACGTCCTTGATACCCTTAGGGTTGTTCTCTGCGGTGATGCTGAACTTACCTGCGGATACCATCTGATGTCTCTGATAGGTCAGGGAGTTGGTATGGCCACCGATGAGGTCATCGAGGGTTTCAAAGAGCTTGCTCTTTGCGGAGTTAACCGCCTGGTCGGAGCTTTCGCCAAAGAGTTTTTCGGTGATGAGCTGCTTGCGAACCTTATCCTCATTGAAGTAGATAACGTCCTTCATACGAGGAATCTTCCCGGTCAGAAGGCTTGCACCCTCCGCGCCGCGAGGAATAGGGTTAGCATCAACATCATAGTAATTCGCCATCGCGGTGATGCCGAGTTCTTTCTGCACCTGCTCATAGGTGAAGTCGAGCTGCATATCCGGCTCAAAAGAGAAGCCGTCAATGTTCAGCTTGTTGTATTTCTCAGCGAGGGTACTGTCAAGGAAGCCCTGAAGCCTCTTGCTGGATGTATCACCACGGAAAGCACGGGCGAGAAGGTCGTAGAATTGTACGGGATTAGTATTCATATCGTTTCTCTCCTATGATTTTATTCGTTATGCTGATAAACACCCGGTACGTTGGCCTTCATAATGTCCTTGATGAGACCTGCCGGAGTGCGGTCGATAAGGATACCTGCGGCATTGAACATAACCGCAGAACCAGTTGCGCTTGTCAACTCATCGGTTACATCGAAATCCTTAGGGATGAAGATGTCATTGAAGAGATAAGCGTTCGGAAGGACTGCGCCCTCAGACGAAGGTGAGATGACAACTGCATCGCCTACCGCAACATCCGCTACGGCGGTGGTGAGGACGTACTCGCCCGCGTTTGCGCCTGCTGCAACCTTAGTGATCTTCACTGCGGTTGCGAGAGTGGCGGCTGCCTTCTGGATATAATCGGTGGTCTCCGGCACGATGCCGTAACCGCCTGCGTTGACTGTTACCGAGCCGGAAGCGACCGCAGTAACCTGCATCACCACGAAAGGCTTGATAACCTTGTTGGTGAGGTTAATCGGGCAGCCTGCCTGATAGAGAACACCTGCTTTGAGGTACGCCCTATCCAAAGTGCCGCCCACAGGAACACGCTCAACATTTTTGCCGAGCCATACAGGGATAGTCAGATTGCCGAACTCATCCCTTGTTCTGCCGAAAGCGTTAAAAGAACTTTTCATCGATTAATAGATTTGAAAGTTAGTTTTCCTTCTGTGGGAGCTTCCCTTCGCTTCGCAACTTCGCCACAAAGTCATCGTCCTCCTTACCAGTGTAATCGGGAACCTTGCCTGAGTGGGACGGCGGAACGGGGCCATCCCCGTAGAATTTCGCATACTTGGCATCGTAGTCGGCTTTTAGAGCCTTTGCGATGTCATCCACGGAGTCCTCATCCTTAAATTCCGCCTTATCCATAACGAGGTCAAGGATTGCTTCGTTCTCGCTGCCGTTCTTCTTCATCGCCTCGCGTATAGAGGCAATCTTGGTATTTCGGGCAATCTTCTGCGCTGCCGCCTTGTTCTCGTTCTCCAACGACTCAACTCTTTCAAGGAGCTTCTTAATGGTCTCCTTGCTCTCGTCGTCGTCGTTGTCCGGCTCCTTCTTGGTTTCGGGATGCTCCTTCTTGTAGGCCTCGAACTCTTCTTTGAGCTTCGCTTTTTCTCCGCGCAGCTTGTCAGCCGAGGACTGATAGGCCGTGATAAGACTCTTCGTTTCGTCTGCCTTGACTACCGCGTCAATCTCATCTTCTTTGGTGATGGTTTTTACGAGGACAGAGGCTACCCCATCTAACGCCTGCTCACTCAACCCCACCTTTGCATACTCGGTTTTGAGTGCTGCCAATAATTTTGACTTCATACAATGAACTTTATTTGGGTTATACGAAAAACCCGTACTGACGCAGGCGTAATACCCACATCGGTACGGACTCTATTGGTCTCAAAGGACTCTGGCGGTCGCTATGGTATCTCTTGGATACTCTATATGTTGTCCTGAATCTCGACCTCGCTCTTCGCCTTGCAACCGTGGCATACAATGCTATAACGAAGCCTACCTTCCAGTCTGATGAAACGGATAGGGAGTGCCTTGCCGCACTGCGGACAAACCACTTTCATTTCCTTCTGTACGGTCTTTTCTCTATCCATAACGCGACAAATATAACCAACTTAATGATATATAGTGAAATAATTATTTCAGATTATTTCAGTAAAAACACCATATTTGCGATATGGCAAATAAGACAAAAAGAGACGATAGTCAGTATCTGGACCCCGTGTTCCTTGAATACGGGCAGAAAGTCTATACCTACGATTTCATCGAACTTCTCCGAGAAGAAAATCTGAAATTGAAGGCGCAGGGAAAGCCGAGTTATAACCTCGTTCCCCAGAGAGGATTCCAAGAAAGAGTCTGCGAAGCCGATGCCGACCTATTGATAATAGGCGGCCGGAAAGGCGGGGGAAAAGTCCTACCAAATGACACTCAAATAGTTACACCATTTGGGTATCGGCGAAATGGAGACCTTGAAATAGGGAGTATTATATCCAACCCTACCACGGGCGGGATGGAAAGGGTGATTGCAATTTATGAGCATCCTGACCACGATTTCTATGAACTCCAATTCGATGACGGAGCCACTTGCGAGTGCGGACTTGAACACCTTTGGAAAGTCCGCCAAACGGGGCATACACATAAGAGAAGAGTCTTATATGGCGGCGGATACGAAGATGATTACCGCGTCTGGACATTCGAGATGATTAAGAAATGGCTTGATGAGCAAGCGGAGGGAATGCACTATATGCACGGAAAGAGGGGGGATTCCAAGAAGTATCTCGTCATTCCACTTTCTGAGCCTGTAAAATTCACTCGCTCCTGGCCGAAGCAAGAACGTCCAACGCTCAACCCTTACGTTCTCGGCGTAATACTCGGAGATGGGTGCATCACAAATAGCATAAAAGACGGCGGATATGACGCTATGATAACGTCCGCTGACGAGGATATTATTCAAGAGGTTATAAATAGCGGATACACCTTGCGATATGCAGTGTCAAGGTCTGATAACGCCGCCAAGAATTATTATTTCCAAAGCAAAGATATAAGCAAGTCTCTAACATTGTGTGGCTTATACGGATGCTCATCAAACGACAAATTCATCCCGGAGTTCTACAAATGGGGGACAGTTAAAGATAGGTTCGGTCTCGTTCAGGGACTTATGGATACGGACGGATATATAGATAACCGTGGGCATTGTTCCTATACTACCGTCAGTAAACAACTTGCGGAGGACTTCCAGTTTGTCATACGCTCACTCGGCGGAACGGCCACAATAAAGGTCGATACGAACACCGGATATAGAGACGAGAATGGTAACTTTATCAAATGTCAAGACGCTTATACTGTCTATATCAAGATTAAAGATACTACGAAACTATTTAGGCTTCCACGAAAGAAGGAACGCTGCAAGTCCTTTAATGGCGGAATATCCGAAGTCGCAAGGAGGATTGTAGGGTATAGGCACATAGGAAAAAAAGATGGCAGGTGTATAACCGTTGATAGCCCCGGATGCCTTTATATGGCGCAAGACTTCGTAGTTACCCACAATACCTTCATCGCCCTCTATAAAGCACTAAACTACATCTTTAACCCCGATGTCGCGCTCTATGCTTTCCGAAAATTCGAGGATGATATTAAGCGCGGTCCGTGGAAATCCAGCCTGCCTATCTTCCGAGCGTTCGGCATCCCGAAGGAATCCTACTTCGAGTGGGCGTTCCTTGACGGAAAGGGCGCGACAATGAAAATGGAGCACCTGCAAGACCTCGGCAAGATTTCAGACCGATTCAGAGGCGCGGAAATGGCGTACATCGACATTGAGGAGTTGCCGGAACACACAAGAGATAATATCCAAATCGTGTTCGACCTTCTTGCGGTCAACCGAAACACCGCAGGGGTGAAGTCGCAGGTCGTTGCCACCTGTAACCCTGTGGGCAAGTCCAACAAACTCCGGCAGTTCCTTGATTGGTACATAAACCCCGAGACGGACGAGGTTATCCCGGAGCGAAGCGGACAGAAACGCTATATGTTCAACTGGGGGAGCGACATATCGCAGATTGCCTGGGGCGACAGTTGGCAGGAGGTCTATGCCCACCCGAAAGCCAAAGAGAAGATTGACCTGCTTCTAATGGGCGCACCCGATATGAAGCCGGAGGATATGATTCTTACCCTGCAATTCATCGAGGGTGAATACTCCGACAACAAAATTCTCCAAATAGCAGACAAGAAATACGTCTCCCGACTCGCATCCGGCGGAGGGGCGGCGGTTGTGAACGATATGCGAGGTATATGGAGAGATGTCGAAAGCGGAGATGGGCTTGTCTCTATGGATGATATGGAGTATTTCTTCACCAACTCCGAACGCAAGGACGGAGTGATGCGAGCATCGGCCGATGTTGCCCTCGCAGGGGACTTCTTCGTTATATGGGCGTTCAACGGCCACCACGTCTGTGATATGGAGGCGTGGTTCGGCGCACCTTCCGATGAGGTCGTGCCATTCATCAGGAAGTTCCTGAAAAAGAACGGAGTCCGAGAGGACCACTTCACCTACGACAAGAACGGACTCGGCTTATGGCTCGAAGGACACTTCAAGCAAAGCATAGGATTCAATAATAAGGCCGCTGCGTCCGATTCAAGACTATGGAACAACCTCAAATCAGAAGCGGCGGAGAAGTTCGTCAAAGGGCTTAAAAACCACGAATACAGCATCGATACGGACATATTGATGCGCCACCTCACCGACAAGAAAGGCAATACGTTCACTATTCGCGACCGACTGATGGAAGAGAGAATGGCTCTCAAACGAAAAGAATCCAACGAAGGCCGCTTTGAAATCATATCGAAGCAGCAGATGAAAACAGAGATAGGACACTCGCCGGACTTTATCGAGGGGCTTTTTATGGTCGTTCCGCTATTCGCCAACGTTAAGAAATGTATCCGCAAGGGATTCGACAATATGTAACACTTTATTGCAATATGAGTTATTCTATCGACACTATGACTCCCGACAAAATCCGAATCAAGGAGTCTTTCAAGAGGACGATTCCGTCCGAACTCGCGGGGCCGGGGCAGTCGCAACTCCCTCGCGGCGGTATGGGAGCGAACGCCAATTACGCGGTGGATCCGCTCCGATATGAACTGCGCACGCAGGCAGACTACCTGCGCGAATACGATGTGAACTCCCACCTTATCAACTCCGTCAAATACTACCCGAATCCTCTGAGCAGGGATAGCGACGGGAAACTCTATCAGAAAATCAAATCCCGTGTCGCGGTCGGCTTCCAGGCTCGCATCCACACAAAGAGACTCGTGTCCCTCATCGGAAACAACGTCAATCATCGGCTCATCCGTTCCTACAAGGACTCCGAGGCCGCGCAGGATTGGCTCGCGGACTTCCGCGAAGGTTGGGAGGACAAGTCTATCGAGGTGGCAATCCATAACGCCATATCCGCTGACGGCAAGACGGGCGACTGCGCCATCTGCTTCTGCCTCTCAAAAGGCCGCGTTTCGTGGCGCGTATTCTCGTTCGAGCAGGGAGATATACTCTATCCTCACTATGACCGTCTGACGGGCGAATTGAGCCTGTTTGCACGCGAATACACCGAGACGGACGGAGAGAACAATCAGACGATGTTCCTCGATGTGTGGGACGATGTGTGCTATATCCGCTACCGCCGATCGCTCAAATCAAACAAGGAGAAATGGGTGATTGACGAGCCGAAACAAAGACATAACTTCCCGGAGTGTCCTGTGGCCTACCACCGCTACGGAGAGCCTTTCTGGACGCCGAGCCAGAGCCTTATCGAGAACTACGAGGTCGCACTCTCCCAGTTCGCCGAGAACAACGCCGCATACGCCCTGCGAATCCTCTACACTATCGGAGAGGAAATGGAGGTCGTTGCCAACCTTGACGGAACCCCGCAGAGAATCGACTCGTCGGACCCGAACGCGAAAATCGGCTTCCTCGAACCTGCCAACGCATCACAGTCCTTCGAGACGCAGCTCGCCATACTCGAAAAGAACATTATGCGCTCGTCCTTCGCGGTAGAAACCCCGGAAATCAAGTCCGGCTCGGATATGTCCTCGCTCACCGTCAAGATGCTCTTTGCGGATTCCTACCTCAAAGCGACCGAGGATGCGATGAACTACCAGCTCTTCCTCGACCGGGCAACGAACCTTTTCAAGTACGGCTATGGCATCGAGACCAATCACACGAGCGACTATAACCGCTTCCGCATCAAGGCGGAACTCCTGCCTTTCATTTTTATGAGCGAAAGCGAGACTATCGCCGCCCTCGTGCAGCTCGTGGGTTCCGGCATCCTGTCCAAGCAGACCGCTACCGAGCACGCATACAACGCGGGCTACGGCATCGCGGACGAATGGGACAGAATCAAGAACGAGGTTCACGAGGAAATGGTTAACGATGCAAAGACCACTGCCACGCAGGATACGAATATCGTCAGCGAGACACGGAAGAACAACCAGTAGCCTATGAAAAGGATTATCCGAGAGATGGAAAAAACCCTCTCCGATGTCCAGAGAGAGGTGAAGGCCGCCATCAAGGAACTTATCGCCCTGTGCGAGAACTTCCGGGGATTGGGCAAGGCCTTCACCTTTGCTTCTGCCGGAGTGGATTCGCAGGTGAACAATATCTTGCTCGAACTATCCAACCGCATACAGGCTGCCTTTGATGACAGGGTACATTTTGCCATCGAGGAATCCGAGGACGAGGAAGATTCGGACGACATCTATGCTTTTATCGGCCGGAGCGTCAACGATAAGACCGCGCAGGAACGCATAGATAGCCACGTTTCGCGTATTAAATACATAGCCGAGGGATTTATCGCCATTGGCTTTGCGAGTGGCTTTAATGCCGCCAAAATGCGCACACAGCTCTATATCCTCACGGGGAACCCCGAGGCCGCGAGCTACCTTGCCGATGCGCAGAGAGACGGAGGATACGCCGCCACAATCATCAAGGATGGAAACCTCAATTCAAGGCGAGGGTGGCAGAACAATATCCCGAAAGCCATAGCCGGAGTCGGGGCAACGATGATTGCCGAAGCGTTCCATTACGGACGCATCAACACATACAGAAAAAGCGGGGCAATCGGATACGGAGTACAACGAAACTCCACATACGACTGTCCCGACTGCGATGATGTGTGCGCGGTCATCCACCCGTTCAGCGAGATAGTCGTCCCCGTCCATCCCAACTGCTGCTGCTCTACTTACCCCGTTTACGCGGAGGACTTATAGTGCGCTTACGAGTCGAATCCAAGTCGGATTCCAACAACTCAATGACCGCATCCGCACGGGAAACCCATTCGGCGTCCCCGTCCATAAAGAAACCCTCGCGAAGATGACGCACGCAACGGAGATTGAACTCCTTCTGATGAATCACCTCGCGAGGTTCTTTGTTACCCCTCTTCTTCACTTGTCTTGTCAAGCAACTCCTGCTTCGCGTCCTCCAATGCCCTCTCCTCTTTCAGAATCTTCGCGTCATCCTCATCGGAGATGTTCTCCTTGATGCCGTACAGGTCCCTATGACGCTTCGCGCAGTCCTCGGTTGCCTTATACACCTGCTCGTAGAACTCCATATCGGGAGCCACGCTCAATACGTTATACATCGATACCGCGTACATCTCCAACATCTTGGCGTACTTCTCCTTGTCTGAGAGCATCATATCCAGAAGCTGACCTTTCGCGATGTTCAGGCTGATTCGGTGCGCCACCACCTGCCCGATGTCCTGCACCTTGATATGCTCCGGCTCACGGGTGTAAACGAAATTACCCACTCTGAAATCCCTCTTGTCGAGAGCAACCTTTCCTTTTATAATCTTCATAGAAAATAGAATTTATTGATAATTAACTAATTACGACTTGTCGGTACAAATAGGGTACAGGAAATACCGCACCTCTACACCCCGGTCTTTCGCCACATTGTAGCCATTCAGTTCCCTTGTGATAGCATCCTTGCTCAACCGACCGCCCATCCCCTTGTATATCTCTGATGCTCCGACCTTCTCGAACGGCTGTCCGTTGTACTGCGGCCTCACGGCATAGCCGATACTCTCCAGAAAGGTCATCACGGGATTCTGCTCGTTGCGCACCCTCATCTTCAAGGATTCGACCGCGTTGGCAATCCTCGCGCACCTCGTGAACGAACCTTTCCTGCCGATGAGCCGTCTGCGCCCCTCCATCACCCAACGGAAGATGCCCGGCAGTTCGCTCTCGCATATCTCGCTCGCCAGACGCTTGTTCTGCCGCGCAGGAGGGATGACCACATCGAACTGGAAAGGCAGGAGCCTGCGGAAGAACGCCTCGGTGTCATCGCGGAAATGCGGCATCTCGTTGAACGCAAACACCAACGGAGGACACTTCACAACGATATTGCCCTCGTAGATACGCCAACCCTGCACGTCCTGCGAACTCGACAGAGCCTTCAATCCGCTATCGAAGGACGCGCTACGCTTAATGTCCGGGGCAAAGTTCAGCTTCTTCCCCGCCACGCTCACAAGCTGCTTATTGTCTATCAACTGGTCGGGAGAAAGGAAAGACACCCATTCGCGCCCTATCACGTTCTTCATCACATCAAAGATAACGCTCTTGCCGTTCGCGCCCGTGCCGATGAACAACGCCATCTTCTCGATGCTGAAACGCTCCCTATCCACATAACACATACCGAAGAACTCCTGAAGGCACGCCCTCTCGCTCTCATCGGGCAGGACTTCCGCAAGGAACGCATCCCACATAGGACACGCGGCATCCGACCGCCATTCATACGGCAGCCGATAGGCCGTTATGTGCCGCGCATCGAACTGATAGGCAAGTCCACGGGCTATGTCGTAGATGCAGTTGGCGAAGCAGACCTTGTCCGCATCGCACCTGTATGACTTCTCATATATCACGCTGAATGGCATATCGCCAATCTTGCGGCAGTCGCTCGCCCCCACTCCGAAATCCGGCAGGATATTGCTCACCACAATCGACAAACTCTTGGGCGAAAGCATCGAATATGCCCGCCCATCGAAGAACGCCAACTGCCCGTCAAGGTAACAAAGCGTGCTCGAAGCAAGGACTTTGCGCAGAATCGACACATATCCGTCAACTCTCTCAATCCCCGACCGAGATACGCTAATCTTTTCTATATCAGTACGATACGGGGTTAAAATTTTAATTAACTCGCCTTTTAGAATTTCAAGACACTCCATATCGTTTCACGATTTTAAGGTAAACTTTCACCCTCATACCATTATCGTTTTTCTGCACGTCAGAGAGAGTGAGATAGTCCTCGGGGCTGGACACCAGATGCATCGCCACCTGTCGGGCCGCCCGTTTCATCAGGATTCTTACCACCGCGTTATGCACGTCAGCATCGTCCTCTTTCCTATCCATTCTCCGTGCGACCTTGCGAATCGCGCCATCACTCATACCGCAACACACATCTATCGACCGCAGGGGTAGGGCGTCCAAATCCGCCTTCGGTTTCCTTTCGCGGAAGCCCAGAAGTTCCGCCAATTTTCTCAGCCACCCTCGCATTTAACAACCCTCCTCCTGCTTGGTCAACGATTCCTCAACCTCCCTGAACCACACGAAGCGGCCGTCCCGTCTGTCGAACTTCCCGCATTGGAGGTCTCCGCAATTCAGATACAATCTCGACAGGTCGCACCCGCCGCACGCCTCGCAGACGCACGTTCTCCTCGGAGCCTCCACACACACGAACACCCTCTTCCCCAGCGTTATCCTCTCTCCCACCTCGACAAACCTCGTGGGCAGGGACGAGCCTCTGCCGGACGTCCCCCGTGCCTCCCTCTCCGCGTTGTACGCCCGTATCACATCACGCACAAACACCATCACATCAGGACTCCTCTCTCCCGAGAAATCCATCCTTCTCAATACCTTTTCCTCAATTCGCATAACCACTAAAATAATTAACCCTTTTTCGGAGCGCGCCCCTCCCTCCCCCTCCCCAAATCGACACTCCAAAATTCAAAACCCGAAATTAACCCTAAAACCACCCCGTAAGTCGCTGATAATCACAACCCTCGTTAGGTCTCGTTAATTTCAAAAGCAAATCTACGAAATAAAACACTACACGTCAATCAATTACGGGAATTTCGTTAATTTCGTTAGGTTTTTTTTGCTTTTATGCGCGTAGGAAAAAATATATATAAAGTAATAGGCCTTTTCCTCGCGAAATTAACGAGGATATTGATAACCAATGAGTTAGACCTCAAAAAACTAACGAAAAATTAACGAAACCTAACGAAACCTAACGAGGCCTCTGATAATCAATGAGTTACGAAATGACCTCGGAAAGGCTAAAAATTGCCTCGGGTGAGTGTAATTCGGAAAATAAAAAAAATAAAATTGGGGAAGTGGTCTTGGGGTGTCAGCCCCCGGATGCATCCCCCCCCCCTCCATCCGTCCGCAATCGCGAAACGTCCTGCAATCAGACAAGGTTACATTATAATCATAATGTAAGGTAGTTTTAGCCCTTTTTGCCTTTGACTAACAAGTATATAGCACATTCTGAACACTTCAGAGGAGTATAAAACCTTTGCAAATCCTTTTCGCCGGATTCCGTTTTGGTTTGAATCACCAACTTCTGGATCGTCGTGATCGCGTCCGCTTTCGCTTTCGCATCAGGAATTAAGTTTGCGAGCCTGTTCAGTTCGTTCAATGCCTGTTTCGTTTCGGTGAAATCTTTCGTTTTCCGGCCTTCCGGCTTTTCCGTTTCCGCTCCACCTGCGTCCAAAATTCCCTTTTCCCCATCCAGATCTCCCGAAGTAACATTTTTATTACTTTTTTCATCGCCTCCATTTGCCAAATTATATTTTGCTTGGAGAGCCAATTTCTGAGTTTCGTAAAAGGTCTGAACGTTAAACGAGTGTTTCCACCGACTCGCAACTGTTGCGATATGTTTGGGGAAAGTGGTTTTATCTTCTGGATTTGGGATCTTGGCGAGAACGTAAATTTTAGGCCAATCATCGCAGTCGGTTACGATCGCCCAAATTATCGCTGCCTGTTCGCGGATTGATAATTTATCGAATTTCGGATTTTGGGACATATAAAATATTTTAATAGTTTTGGGTTAAATATACGCTTTGTTGGTGATTCCCTGCAAATAAATTTGGTAGTTGCTGCAAATAAAAATCGTTTTAGGTAATGAAAATAAATGCGATAATATTTGCCTATATCAAATTAGTTTTGTACCTTTGTATCAGTTGAAAGAGACAAAGAATTATAAACCTATTAAAATTTTTAGTAATATGAAAATTAGCACAAAACAGGTATTAGCCGCCGTAAAGGCGTACAAGTGTGGCCGCTCGGCCTGGTCAAAGGGCGTCAAAGAGTTGGCAATTATGATTGCCGAAACTCCATTGGAGTGGGACGATGAATGTTTCGATACCACGAATTTCGCCGAAACTCAAAAATACTATCTTAACGGCGCGACAACAATCGCCGAGTACTGCGATGGTGGATGCCTTTTAATTTATGATAAGGACATCGCAAAACGCCTTTGCAGCCCGTCAGAGTTCCGCAAGTTTGAGAAGCGCGGATTTCCAGATCCGAACAAGACAGAAACCTGGATGCAGGTACAAGTCCGCGCCGCAAAACAGGCATTTCGCATTGTCAATCGTTGTGTCTTTATGATCTATGACCGCGAAACCGCGTAATTTCTGAATCCCTGGGGCCGGATTTTCCGGCCTCACTAAAACTCCCTGTAATATGTTACCAATTATAACCGCATACGCACTTCTTTTCGTGCTTGTTTTCATCGTTCCCGCCGTCCTGCGGGTAATCCTCAAAAGAGCTGTAAATGATTGATTTTACATTTATC
>CAVJRU010000032.1:0-26356 GCA_963652025.1 bacterium | reverse complement strand
TTCTTTGTCCAATAGAGATAACCATCGGAGTAGTAAGCTACGCCGATGATGTCACCTCCGCCGGTCGATGAACCGCCTCCGCTCTCAGAGCCGGAACCGCTACCACTTCCGCTGCCGGAATCCGAGCCGCTTCCACCGCCACTGCCACTACCGGATCCCGAGCCCGAACCCGAACCGCCTCCGGAACCAGAGCCGCTTCCGCTGCCGGAACCGTCCTTTCCCTTTTGGGCTATGAGCTGCCACACGTTCGCGTTGGTGCCGGGAGTCACGCCCTTGTTATTGATAAGGCTTAGATAGGACGAGCCATCGAGGGTAACAACGGTCAGCCGCTCGTAAGTCGTGCTGGCGTTCCATACTCCGCCGGTGGTCAGACCTACCTTGCCCAAGTCTTTTTCAAAAACCATATTCTTCTTGCTTAGTCGTTCTTATAGACAAGGTGCCCCTCGTCCGTCAGTTCAAAGTTGCTATTGTACTGCTCAGTCGTTCCCGACATATACAGGTGCATATCCTCCCGAACCTCAAAGGATGGGAAGATGACATTGATTGCCCCTGCCAGCTCCTCCGGATGGAGAACGTTGACAAAGGATGAGAGTTCAACGGTCTGTGTGCAGTCGCAGAACCTCGTAGTCTGCGAGATGACGCGGAAAGCATTTCGGTACTCAACAGTTGCGACCTGCCTGCCTTTCCGATTAATGACCATTGAGAGAGAGCCGCTACCGAGGAATCGAAGGTCGCGGATGTTCACTTCCCACGAAACTATGTTGCTGTCCTCGCCGAACACGGAGAATGATTTCACTTTCTGCCGGCCTCTCGGAGTGATGACATAGATTTCGAGAGCGTACCCATCAACCGGAAACGGCTCTCCGTCATTGGACAGGAGCTTCCACTTGATGAGCAGATTATTGTTGATGCCTACGATGTTTTCCATTTGATGGCTTTGTTAAAGAAATAATCCGCCGCGTCAGCCTTGCCGTAGATGCGGCACACAAGCGCGGTCAGTTGGTAGATGATACTGTCCCGCAGGTCGGTGGAAACCGCATAAGCGGTGTTCTCCTCATCCCAGGACAGGTTGTCGATAATCCGCAGCTGCTTGACCGCAGCCTTCGGGTTATCCTTGTAGGTCTCATCTTTCAGGGAGTAGTAACGGAACGATGGCAGGTAGGTCTCGCCCTGCATCTGAACGAGGCGCGGATTGTCGTATGTGCCGCGTATCCATTTGTTCAGCTGCTTGCGTCCCTCGGCGGATGCCTCCGGGACAACCTCCGTCACCACTATGTCCGAGTCGCTGGCTTGGAAAGCTGCAATCCTCAGGCAGTCGGCATCGAAGGTGAAGAAAAGCACCCCCGCATCGTAACCGCAGGTCTTGAATTCCTTTATCTCCCTTCCCTCCAGCAGATAGACCGGAGCGGCAGCGTGAATGTCGTTGATCGCTTCCGGGAGAGTCTTTGCTATGATGGAGTCGAGGGAGTCGTTGTCGGCGTTCTCATCTCCGTACATCACGGACTCGTTGAGCCCCTGCTCATCAAGATTCTTGCGGACCGCCGCTATCGCATCTGCTATCTGGAGGGTAAACATCAGAGACTAAAGTTTGAGAATGTCACGTTATACTTGTTCATTGTAGCCTTGAACGAAGCGGTATCCTTGAGTTCGACCGCTTTCGCGCCGAGCGACTTCAGGATGGCGTATGCCTCTTCCTTTGTTGTCACTTCCGGATAGTCCTTCGTTTCTGCGCCTGTGGATGCAGCCGCTGCCGCAACCTTTTTAGCCGGCTTCGCCACCTGCTTCGGAGCATCCTCCTCCGCTGCCGGAGCAGCCGCCTCGTTCTCGTCACCATAGACCTTAACGAGTCTGATGGTACCGCCGTAGAGGTCGCTGTTCTCAATCATAGCCTGGATAGCCGGCTTGCTTGTCATATAGGTTGCAGGGCGGAAATTCTTCCTATCGAGACATCCTCTCTCAAACGAGAGCGGGAGGATAGCCTTGCCGACCGGGAGGTTGATTTCGACCGTTGTGCGGCCATAGATGCCATATACTTTCGTTGCCATAAATTCTTTGTGTTTAGTTAGATATTAATAAAGGGAGCGAGCGAACCAATCCCCACTCGCTCCCGTATTTATTGGGGCAAAAGAGCAGTTTAAGCGCGCACGAGGCCCTCAAACTCTTTCCAATCATCGATGTCCTCGCTCCACTCTACAACAGTTCCCTTCTGGAATCCGCTTGCAGTGTCATCGGCGGTGAGGTAATACCTCTTGGCCTTCTCGGCAGCGGTAGGGCTGGTAGGGAGAGAAGCCACGGACTCGAATGTAGCCTCGATGCCTCCGAGCTTGCTGGCTTTGAGAGCAAAGGTGGAAGGGCAGACAAGCACGGCGTTGTAGCCCTTAAGGCATACGCAGTCGATGATGGACTTGTTGTGAGCGGTTGCCTCGCGAGATTCGCCGGACTTGCTCATATCCTGCTTGATGTCCTTTTCGTTGCGCTTGTAGTAGCGAACGGCGTTCTCAAGGTCAACGATAACCATAAAGTCCTGATAACGGATGTCATCGAGGGTAGGGTCATAGATGAACTCGAGGGAGCCGAAGTTGTCAGTCCACTTGCGCACCTTGATGCCGTAGTCGTTCACCTCAACCTTGGATACATCCTTGAAGTGGGTTGCGGAGTTAACAAGCTTCATAATGCGCTTCATCTCTCTCTTACCGCAGAACGCAACCGCTGAATCGGTGGCAGAGTTGTCGGTGAACATAAGCGAGGTGATAGCCATCATATCATCATCGGTGAGCTGGTCTCCGTGGGTATAAAGCATAGGAATCTGACGGAGGATACCCTCAGACTCGTAGCAAGCCTCGCGGTTGCCGCCGAGCTCCTTCACCTTCACATCGGTACGCTTCATCTTGCCGAGCCAATGGGTACGGGCGCACTTGCGGCGGAAGTTGAACATCGCGCTGGCAAGCACATCCTTTGTCATGTGGCCGACTTTCTTGTCCTGCTCCTCAAACTCATCGGTGATGATGCAGGTCATATTCATCTTCTGGAGATAGACGGTGCGCTTCTCCGGGAGGAAAGTCTCGGGAGCTACGCGAATCTGACTCTCGGAGCAAGCGGTTGCGCCAGCCATAAAGACTGAGCCGGTCCCGATGGTGAGAGAGCTTGCAGCTTCGGTAGGAGGGTTGGAAACGAGGAACTTGATGTTGCCGCCATCGCCAGGATTGTCGAGCACATAAAGAGCGAGCTCGCCATCAGTCACTTCCTTGCCTTCTGCGTTCTTGTCGAATCCGTCCACGCCGCTTACATAGATAGTAGAGCAGGTAGTGAGACACTCTGGATTCTCGAACAGGGATGCAGGCAGGGTGAGAGTTTTCTCCTTTTTGTCATACACCTTGGTGGAGGTGCTATTGATTGAGATGGAAGCATCTGAACCGCCGGTGATAGCGATGTCTGCGCCGCCGTAGATAGCGTCAAGGTCGGTAGAACCTACGCGGAAGTGGCTTCTCTCATAAGAAGAGCACTTGACCGGACGGCACTTGTTGGCGATATACACCTCGATAGGGAAACGGAACTTACGGAAGTTCACGATGTCCGGGTCATAGTCCTCAGCCTCGATGCCGGCATCGCGCACATCGGTAGCGGTGGCGGACTTGCCCTGGAGCTGAGTCTTTCCGCCCTGCTCATCCTCCTGAAGAGTCTCTCCGGTCGGTCTGCCTTCCGGATTGGAGTCAGATGCAGGGTTGATATTAGTCGATGGATTAGGTTCGGTCGCAAGCTCAACACCCTCAACCGCCATCGCGAAGCCGCAGTCTGCACCCAGCATAACTGCGCAAACTACAAGAAGCATCGGGAGGATGCTCATCTTGTGAGTCTTAATGAAATTCAAAAGTTTCATATATACCTAAATGATTAAAATGAAGTTTCGTTATTTATTGTCCTATTTGATTCCCGCCCAGATGCTCTCCGGCTTGGATGGTTTCTTCTCCTCACCGCGCAGTCCCTGCCCGCTCAGTGTCGGAGGCATAGAGCTGACCGCGTTGCGGTTGCGGCGGTTCTGCGCAATCTTCTCGTTGCGTCCGGCCACCTCGCCTTCCCTGCGTGCAGTCTCCACGGCTGTATTGAAGTTCGTTTCCTTGAGAACCATATCGAAGTCCTCCGGCTTGTAGATGTTCATAATGCCATCATTCACAATGTCCATAAGACGGATGATAATCTGGCTCTTCTGCTCATCGTTCAGCCCCTTGCCGTTGCCCCATTGGTCGAGATCCTCGAGGGATTTCTGCCAGTTCGCTTCGGCCTCGGAGTTCTTCTTGTTGTTCTCATCCACCTTGTTCCTCCAGGAGGTGTACTCCTCGGAGAAGGCGGCACGGCCTTCCTCGGTGGAGAGATTGTCGAGGCGGTCTCCGAACACCTTCACAAGCGCGCCTGCCGGATTGCCGGAGCGTACCCACTCGGTGAGGAACTCGCCACACTCCGGAGAGGTGCGGAACATCTCCACCAGAGCTGCGTTCTTGGACTCATCCTCCGCCATTTTTGTATCGGATTCGGAAAGCATATCCATTATGGCCTGCTCCAAATCGTCCTGCCCCTCCTGACCGTCTTGTCCGATTTGTCCGCGAAACCTACGGTCTGGATACTTGGTCGAGGCACGTTCGAGCAACTGCTCGTGCGGACTCTTTTTCTTACTGTTTTCTTCTTTTGCCATATCTACAAAGCCTTTTAGATATTTTACTACCGTGCTAAAATAGTAAATGGGTTCATATTGTTTAGTCTATCTTTACCAAACATTAAGTAAATTAGAGAAATGAAGGTTGTGGCGGATGAAAGACACCCAATTAAAGATAAAGCGGGACGCTGCTTTGTACCGGGAATATGTAAAGGGATTGGAAGAAGGCCGTTTCGCAAGTATGTGCGAGGCTGCGGATTATGTCATCCGTCAGCCGGCACCGCGTTTCTTCATATCCGCCAAAGAAGCGAGCAACCGCATCGGAAGAATCCTCTCCGGCAAGGAACGCATCGACAGGCGGTCTCCATCGCAGAGGCGAGTCCTGCTGCTGCTTGACAGATACAAGGACTACCTTGCCGAATATCCGGACTGCCGGCTCTCCCGCGAGTCCATTCTTGAAGTGCTCGTGCAGGAGCCTGCTCCGGAATTCTATCTCGGTTGGGAGGCGGCAAGGCAGATTCTCCGGAGGGAAGTGAGCAAAAGGAGGAGACTATGGGCAGGACAATAAGGTTTAGCATACTTTTACTTATCATCGCGCTATATGTGGTGTACGGAGCTCCGGCTTGGCTTGCCGGAACGGATGTACCGTATATGCAGCGCGCTGCGCTCTACTCGTTCTTCCACGCGAACGCCTGGCATCTCGCGGTCAACGCTCTCGCCGTATGGACGGTGTTCTCTCCGAAGCGCAAGGGGATGGGCAGGGAGCTGCTGCTCTCGTACATCATCGCGGTGCTGGTCTATCCTGCCTCGCTCCGTCCGGTGATTGGCTTCTCGAATATCCTCTTCGCCACTCTCGGCCAGCGCACTCCCGCGCTCTCGAACAGGTGGTGGCGCACTCCGCCGGTCATCCTCTTTCTTGTTCTGATGTTCGCCCTGCTGCTCTTTCCGCAGTTCAGCGCACTCACGCATATATTCTCTTTCGCTCTCGGTATGCTCATCGCCGCGTGCCGCAGAGGCATTAACAGTCTCCTTAAAGATGCGCGCAGGTTCATACGATAAGGCGGAGCTCGCCATACTCGATTCCCTTGTAAAGGAGAACGCGGCCAGATGGGAGCGGTTGCAGGCGAGATACAACCCTGTGACCGGAGAGGGACTTGCCGAGCTGCTCGGCGAGGAGAGGGTGGAGCTACACATAAAGGACTTCGCGGCCAAGACACAGTTCGTGCCGAAAGAGATGATGGAGCTGCCGCTCATCAGGGAGATAGCAGACGCCGGCAGCATCAAGGCCTTCATCAAGAACCATTCCTGGCAGGGCGAGGACATCCCCTCGGAGATAGACATAGAGCATCAGATACGCAGGATACGCCACAAGTATGACTTTCCATTCTGGGCTTTCTTCACCATAACGATTCGTTTCAAGCTGGGCGGCAAAGGTCCGTTCCGGCTGAACTATGCGCAGTTTCAAGTATTGAAGCTCTGCGAAGAGCTGCGCAAGAGCTGCGTGCCTATCAACATTGTCATCGACAAAGCCCGTCAGTGGGGAGGCTCCACGTTCTGCATCTTCTATCAGTTCTGGATTATGGCGAAGTGGGACTCCTTCCACTCGTTCTCGGTGGCGGCACACGTTGGCGATGCGTCCCGCCGTATCCTGAATATGCTCGCTGAGGCAATCATCAAGTACCCCGCCTGGGACCTGGGTTTGCCGGACAATGAGACTCTGAGGCTCGCGTCCTATATGGGCAGCAGCCACGACTTCGTAATTAAGGACAGCTCCGACCGGCTCGCCCTGCCGGGCATCATCAATGTAGGCTCGGCGGAGAAGCCGGACTCGCTGCGAAGTGCGAACCTCGCGGGCGCACACTACTCCGAGGTCGGTGTCTGGCCAAATACCCCGGAGAAACGGCCGGAGGACTTGATAGCGGACATCTCCGGAGGTATAGCGGACCAGCAGCCGCTCTCGATGCAGGTCTATGAATCGACCGCGAAATCCGCCGATGACTTCTTCCACGAGGTGTGTATGGCCGCAGTGAAAGGCGAGTCGAACTTCCGCTGCATCTTCATCCCGTTCTACTACATCCCGCACGATACGAAGCCGGTGAAAGACCACAGGGCTTTCGCCCAATGGCTATGGGAGCATCGCAACGATGAGACCTGCTCGGACGGATGGCGCAGTCCGGGGAAATACTATTGGTGGCTCTGGGAGCTCGGTGCGTCAATGGAGTCCATCAATTGGTACAGGTACAAGGAAAAGACTCTGACCAAACGCTCTCAGATGGTGAACGAGGCTCCGTCCACCCTTGAGGAGTCCTTTATGAGCGCAGGGCAGCTGGTGTTCGATTTCTTCGATGTGCAGCGGATGATGCAGAAGTGCTGCGCTCCTGTCTGGGAGGGCGAGCTGATAAGCGATGCGGACTCCGGCCCGGAGGTGATCGAGGGAATCCGCTTCATCCCGACCGCCGGAGGCAAGGTGAAGATATGGGAGATGCCGGATGACTCGCCCGTGGCGAACAGATATGCGGTCGCGGTCGATATTGGCGGACCGAATGACACTTCGGACTTCTCATCCATCCGCGTTATGGACCGTCTGATGATGATGCCGGAATTCGGTCTGGAGGGCAAGCCGAATATCGTAGCCGAGATTCACTACCACGCAGACCACGACAAGGTGGCATACGATGCGCTTCGCCTCGCTGCCTGGTACAACAACGCGATGCTCATCATCGAGTCGAACACGCTGGAGACAAAGGACAAGGAGAGGGATACCGGCGGAGACGGATTCGAGTACATAATGGACATAGTGGCGGACATATATGACCGGGGGCAGATATACCGCCGCAAGAGCAAGGAGGAGGATGTGAAGGACAAGCCTACGGGCAAGTGGGGCTTCCACACGAACGTATCCACCAAGCCGAAGATAATAGACAATATGCGCGCCTGCATCCGAGACGGACTGTGGGGCGAGCCGAGCAAGACCTGCTGCGAGGAGATGTCGCTCTACATCGATGACCACGGCAAGTTCACCGCTCCGCCGAAGAAGCACGATGACGTGCTGATGGCAACCGCCATACTCCTGTGGGTATGCTACAAGGAAATGGATGCGCCGTGCTGGGTGGTCGAGCAGGCTCCGAGACGCGCCGCCGATGTCGTGAGAGGAACAAACGCAAGTTTAGCAAAAATATAATTGATATGAACATTTTCAAAAAATTGGCCGTAGTGGTCGTTACGTTCTACGGCAACTACATCTACAAGAAAGCGGTCAAGGCCGCTGATGAGCGGCATCGCAGGGAGCATCAGATGATTTATGTAGCATCGGAGAACTTCCGTCCGGATGTGCTCACCACCTATGACCGCAAGCGGTTCAAGATTGAGAAGCGGGTATTCGGGTATCACGCCCGCCTGCTGACTCTCCAGACGCTCAAGACCGGCTGCTATTACCATACTCCGGACACGGCGGGCAATCAGGGGATGAGCGAGGAGGAAAAGGAAAGGCGCAGGCTTTTCTTCATCCGCGAGAGACTCGAAAAGGCGCGCCTTGTATAGAGCCGTATAGAGTCGGAGAGCCCCCGATTCGCATCGAGGACTCTCTTAGTCTAACTAAATTAATACACTAAAAACACGTTTATGAAAAGAACACTATGGCTTTATGCCACAGGCAGTCTTTGATTCAAATCATCCGGTGATACGCCGGGCATCTCGCCCTGCTGCGCTGCCTTGACCTCGGCCTGCTGCGCCTGCATCTCCTGATACAAGCCTTCCGTGCCAGGGAAGTAGCCGTAGTGCAGGTACTGCATAGGGGTGATAGCTCCCATAGCGAGCAGCTCCTTGAGGGTATCGTTGATGGCGAAGCGATAGACCGGCGTCTCGGTGCTCTCCTTGATGGAGAGGTCGTATTCGATATCCCCCACCTCGTTCAGATTGAGGTTCTGATTGTCGAAGATGGAGTCGATGTTGCCCACGATTGACGCGAAGCGCGCCGGCTCGTAGAACGCCGCGATATTCTTCATCTTCTTCGTGTGCATCTCCTCGAGGAACGAGTGGAACTGCGCCAGCAGGGACGCGATAGGCGTGCTGGCGTTGCTCGCCATTTGCGCATAGAGCGCGCCGGAGGTCCCGGAATACGGAGTCTTGCCCTGCATCGCTCCGGTCACTGCGGTGGAGTTCTCCATCAGCTTGGAGTAGGTGTTGACCAGCTCGCTCACGTTGAAAGTCTGGGCGGAGCCGTAGAATACTTTCGGCATAAGGTTCTCCTGCCCCTCTTTCATCTCGATGAATACCATATCATCTATGCTTGTCCAGCTTCTCGCGAAGTCCTCAAAGGTCACATCTTTCGGTACGATGGCTTTCGGCACGACCGTTACGCCCTTTGCCTGGCAGCGAAGCAGCCAATCGTGCAGAACGAGCGCGCGGTTGATTGCTATGTTGTGATCTATGGCATCGTTCATATAGCCCACTATCTTTCCATCCACGAACGGAGTGGCGCAGATGGTGAACGGATGCAGCCTGTCCGCATACGGAGACTCGCCCTCCCAGAGGATTGTTCCGTCCGGTGCAAGGTAGCGGCAATACCAATATGTATCGGTAAAGAAGCCGTTGCGCTCGGTCTCATCGCGTCCGAATCCGTCTCCGATGATGTACGATGTCTCCTCCTCGCTCCAGCCGGACGCTTTGGCGAGCTCGCGTCTGCGCAGGTTCGCCTCCCTCACGCTCTTGCGGTATGCGTAGTCATCCGCATCGATAATCTCCTCCGTTCCGGCATTGGTGTCGTTCAGGCGGATTCTCGGGCGGGACTCCTTTGTCCATACCTCGAACACGCGGCACTTGGTATGGTCGGACGGAGTGAGGAACGAGAGCCATTTGTCCTCGTGCTTGTCGGTCGCTTCCTCCGCCGGCTCGTGCCGGAACGGAGAGGACTGATAGTGATAGATGTCCCTCAGGATGGAGTAGTCCCTCTCGCTGTGTGCGAACATCGCGCAAGCTTCCTCGAAAGACATATCGAAGAACTGCCCGATGATAGTCATATCGCGGAAGAGCGGATCGCTCATCGCAGAGTCGAAGAAGATATGGTTCGGGTTGCAGTAGCGGGTCCAGGTGTCCAGCCGGCGGCTCGGTCCCGATACATCATCATAGGACTCGTGAGCAACCGCGAGACCTCCGAGGCACATATCTTTCATAAAGAGGATATAGAGCTGCTGCATCTTGTTCTTGTAGCAGTTGGCCTGAAGAGCTGCGGTCATCACCTGCCCATACTGCTGCTCCTCGCGGTCGCGCGCGTTGCAGACAGGCTCGTTCTGCTCCTTAACGAGGATGCCCACAATGGTGTCCACCTTGTTCTTTATCTGGTTGGTCTGAATCACGGCGTTGCCCTGCCGCATAATGTACTGCCGCTGAGTCATTGTCTTGCCGTTCACCTGTATGAGGTCTCCCCATTGGTCATCGAATGTGAACCGTATGGCTCGGGCTCTGCGCTCGCGGAACTCGGTGTAGTTATCCCAAAGGGTATTGCACCGCTCCAGCAGCTGCATATCCCTTTCAAGCCCGATGCGCTTCTGCCGGACCTTGACGGAATCCATCTCCTTGACGGATACCCTGCGTATGAGTTTATTCTTGCTCTGCATAATCAATTTGCTCCTATGCAAATATGTATAATCAATAGGCCTTTTTCAGTCTATCTTTACCAAAATTCCAAGAGAATAGGTTGTAAGTCACGCCTATACCCACATAAGGCGCGAGCTGCACCCTCGATTCGCTTATATGCGCTCCGTATCCGGCCTGTATGCCGATGCCCCAGCGCGCCTGCTGCGTGACTGTCCGCTCGATAGCTCGGATGCCGACAGGGTGATATACCCTGATGGAGTCAAGGCTTGCCCGGTAGCCGGATACCCAGGCGTGATAGTATTTGTCTCCGTACTCCTTCTGCTCGATAGGCAGCAGAGCCTTCACCGAGTCGCGGATGATGATAGTGTCCCTCTGATAGACCGGAACGTGAATGAGGATAGTGTCCACCACGCGGGAGGTGAGCACCTTCGGCACCTCGCAGAACACCGTGTCGATGATGGTTGTGTCGCGCACCACTACATCGATGCTCTTCTGTACTGCTCTCTTTCCCCGGTCGTAGCCCCAACCGAATGATACGGCGGCAAGGACTCCGGTCAGCAGAACGAGGATGAGTATGTATATCTTTTTCATAAACATTTCCTTTTGAAAAAGCAGGAGGCACTTCCCAGCGACTCCTGCCCACTAACCACATAATTAATAACACTAAAACTAAAACCAATATGAAAAATTCCTTATCAGAACCTTACAGTCTTTGCGGGTACGGTGTTGAGCGTCAAGCTGCCGTACTGAATGGCATCGAGCCGGCGAAGCCACCCTTTTAGGTACTTGCGGTTGGTAGGTCGCGTCTGGACGATGCGCTCGAAGTATTTCCGTCTCTCCTCGTGAAGCTTCTCAAAGAACGCCTCCGGCTCCTCTGCATTGAGAGCCCCGAGAGTCTCCGTCCCCACCGCTCCGTCAATCTTCACTCCGAGGATGCGCTGCGGAATCTTTATCCCATAAGCCCCGCTGCCCCATACCCAATCCACGAGCAGGTTCGCGATGCTCTGGTCCGCTATCTTGTCGGCCTTCCACCTGTTCCAATAGTTGACCTTCATTATCCTCTTCGCGTCCGCCTCGGATATTTTCCGGAGGTCATCCACATCGATGTCTCCGTCTCCGTCCTTGTCATAGCCCTGCTTGCGCCAGGTCGCTATGGTCACACCCATATTCGTTGCGCCGCCGGCATCGTCCTTGTCATTTACGAAACCGCCCTCGAACGACCGGATGAACGGCCAGAGTATATCAAGACTTGCCATACCTTACTTCTTAGCCAGCACCTTGTATGCTTCAATTTCTTTCTCGAGCTTGCCCACTTTCTCCACCAGGGCTTTATTCTCGGCCTCGAGCTGCACGATGCGCTGCTCGTTCGCGAACTTCTCCTTGCTGAGGTTTAGTACATCCTGACGCAGAGCATCGAGCACTGCGCCCTGCTCGCTATACATCTTCTCCATAGACTCAATGCGTTTCTCGAGGTAGTCGTGTTTAACATCCTTCGCTTCCGTCTCGGACTTGCTGGCGGAAGCCTTAGCCTCCTTCAGCTTCGGTCGGAAGTAGAAGATACTTCCCAATGCTCCCGTGATGCCGCCTCCGGCCAATCCTGTCAAGAGTTCAAGCCAATCCATTGAGCCAAATGATTAAGAGTCCTACAATGATACCCGCCGCGTTGCATATCACATCGTGATACTCCGCAACGCCCTTCCCGCTTGCCTGGTCATAGATTTCCTTTCCAAGTCCTATCAGCAACACAAGAGCGGCGGGAAGCCACAGCGGGCGAATCCAACCGAGCGCGGCCAAAAGAAGAGCGGAAACGCAGATATGCTGGAAGCCGTCCGCGGCAATCCACCTGCATACGCCCTTGATGTATTCGATAATCTTCTTCATACGCCTTGATATATTACTCCTCGTAAAGATGGAGATTCTTCGCTTATTACTTGGTCTATCTTTACCAAACTCAGCGCATCCGGTTGTTCAGACGCTCCTCGTACTCCACATCAATCCAGCTCACTCTCTCGCCTGCCGCGAGGTTCAGCACGAGGGCGATGCGATAGAGCTTGTATGAACCGCCTCTCAGTGACGGAAGGATTCCCCACGAGAGTCCGTCCATAGAGCCGAGGAGAATGTACTGCACATCCTTCCTGTTGAAGTGTCCGCGTATGCGCAGGCCGATGATGGTCTTGCGCACATCCGGCAGATCGAGGTCGAACGGCCTTGTCACGATGAGCCCCGGAAGGGTTTTCTGCTTCTCGGCGGCTTCATCCGAATACTCCACGGAGAAGTCATAGAGCAGATAGCGGTCTGCGTCTTTCCGTTTGCAGCAGATATAGCAGTCCGGATAGGAGTTGAGCGAGTTGCTCATCGTTACGCCTTCCCCGTCAAGGGAGAGCTTGTGCCAGGTCTTGCTCTCGATGCGATAGACATAGGTGTATGCGTCCGTGAAGAAGAATACTCTTCTGCCGGCGTAGTCGAAAGCGGTCTTGCATCCGCTCCTGAGGAACGCCTTGAATGGCTTGTCTCCGCTGAACGCCTCTGCGAGTTCCCCGAGGTTCGCGTCCTTGCCCAGCAGCGTCACAAGGTCGGCAGGAGAGACATAGTGCTCGCCCTCCATATTCGGCGATATGCTCTGCACGGTGGAGCCGGACAGGAGCATCACGCCCTGCGCGGTCGCAAAGGTGATAGCCTGTTCGATGGTCTGAATGGACTCCTTCGAGAGAGCCACATCGCGGGACATAGGCACGCTTGCCGCGAAGTCTCCGTTGTCCGATACCGGAACGCTCCAGATGCCGTCCTTTGTGAACACATAAAGCGGGTACTGACCGAACTGCCCCTCGGAGAGGGCGGTCGTTGCGTTGGCTATGGATATGACCTCCGAAACGAAGTTCAGCTTGCCCTCGGCAGGGAACACGAACGGATTGTTCATCTCCGATGCCCAGATGACATTGGTCTCCTTATACTCGCGGCTCTCGCGGTTCACCGTTGCCGTAGGTGCGCTGCTGCTTGAAGTGGAGCGGCTCACGCCTCCGGTGCGGTCAACCGTTCCGCCAATCTTCTCATCTATCTCCAGAAGAACGTATGAGAGGTTCAGCAGCGGATGCGGCTCCATATCGTAGGTTTGTTTCTTTGTCACGGCCTCATCCCCCTCGCCCTCCGTCACGGTCACATCCACGCGGTAGCAGCGGGAGTCCGGATAAGCGAGCCAGCAATAGACCTGGGCATAGTTCTTCTGCGCCACGGAGTTGGTGTTCACGCCTATCTGCGAGCCGTTGCGGTACACCCTTGCCGGCAGCGGCAGGGTATAAGGCACAAGGTCCTTCCCTCCCTCCGGATTGCGGGTATAGACATTCAGCTCGTTGTTGGCCGAGTCACGCATATAGAAGTGCAGCTGGTATGCCCGCTTCACTGTCTGCTCCTCGGTGTACTCATCGCGGACGCACGTTCCGTTGAGGAACGGATAGCCGGTGGTTATCTCCGAGGTGATTCCGGTCATAATGACCTTGTTGTTGTATTGGAACACATCTTCCGCTATCTTGCGGTGGTGGCTCATATAGTCATCCGGCAGGGTTGGCTGCGTCACAAGGTAGTCCTGCGATATGAACTCATCCCTGGACATAAGATTGTACCCCTCCGCGAGCTTGCTCATCCGCTGGGAGCCAAAGCTCTCGATGCGATAGAAAGTCGATTTGGAGAGTATCTCGTTACGTCTGCGCTCCTCTTCTACATCCTCCTCATCATCACTGAACGAGAGGTCATAGATAAGCATCTCATCATCCACGGACTTATCGCTGTTCTCCGTCAGCCCGAGAATCGGCGAGTTGAGCAGCGGATAGTGTATGTCTGTCGAGAGGAATACATCCACGCTCTCCACAATGTCCTCCCAGCCGTCATAGCTGAATTCTTTCAGATACGCCTTGACGGTGTAGTAGCTCTGGAGATAGACATCGAGGTATGATTTTGCGGTCAGAGCCTGCTTGTCATAGTCGATTCGCCCCTGCGCCTTGAAATACTCCCTGTCCCCGGCTCCGAGCAGAACCGGAACGGACTGATAGATGTACGAGCCGTCATAAAGTCGGAGCGCATAGCGGGCGAATACAGGCGTGCAGAAGTAGCCCTGCCGCTTGATGTTCGCCACCTGCATCGTGAGCAGGTCCCATACGGCGTTGCAAACCTCGTTGTAGGAGTCGCGGTAAGTGAGAGCCTTGCGCCCTCCGTTGAGATATTCCGACCACGTTCCCATACTCCAACCCTTGATTCCGTCATAGGAGGTCTCTACATCGACATACGCATCGGAAGAGTTTGCGGCTTCTCCGCGTTTGACGCTATATCTGCCCATACCGGAAGAAGAGCCAAGTGCCTGCATCCGAGCTATTCGGTAAGGCTTGAACGTATCCAATAGCAGCTCCGAGCGATAGCCGGCTCCCACGTTACCTGCCCGCCATCCGGTCGCGTCCCACTGCTGCGTCTGAAACTCCACTATCGGCACGGGTATCTGGTCTCCCAAATCCTTGTACTTACCCTCCTTGTAGAGCGCATACTCCATCCGCTGATTGGTGCAGAGGATGACGGTATTACCCACGGATGTGACCTTGCTGATTGTCTCCCCGCTCTTGAGAGTGTAGAGACTCAATGCCGACTCTCTGCCGTTGCTGCCTTTCTTGTACGCCATCACCGTCCCGGACGGATTGTCAAGGAAGATGAGATTGTCATATCCGAGTCCCTTGTGGATGTAGAGCGCGGGGCCTGTCAGCCCCTTTGCCGCTGCCGGTCCGTAGAGACTTGTCTTGTCCACCGGCGTGAGCACCGGAGCGGTCTCGCCATCGATGAGATGAACGTTAAGGGATTCGGAGCAGCCTCCGTCAGAGGTCATTCGGTCTGACGGAGAGCGTGATATTCCTCGGAGTTGTAACTGCTTTTTCATTTATCTGATATGTCTTTAATCATTTCCTTTCTGTATTCATCCTGCTCGCGCATCAGCTCTTTCCTCTCATCCTTGTCCTCGGTTATCTTGAGCTGGTCGTTGTAGTATTTCATAATACCCTTATAGCTCTGATAGGTCGAGTAGATGGTGTAGCCCTTGCCGTCAAGGAGCTTCTCAATCTTGTCCACATCGCCTGCCTTGCGGTACGCATCGTACTTGGTCTTGAAGTGCTCGGCCTCGGACTTGTACCAATTGAAGAGCTCGGTGGTGTGTGCGTTGCGGTAACGCTCATCCGGTATGGTCAGCAGACGGCTGAGGAACGGAGTGGTCCTCACCTGCAAGTCCTCGCCCCAAAGCTGCCCTACGGTGGATTTCAAGGTCTTGTTGATAGTGGTGAGGATACCTCCGCCAAAGCCCTCGAAGTAGTGCTCCATTCGCGCAGGGTTGAGGTTGATTGCGCCCGCGTCCGCGTAGTCTCCGCCGCTGATGTTGTTCACCAGCTTCGCGAAGTCGATATAGAGCTTGCCCGTGCCGTCAAACGCCTTCTGATAGTTCGGAGTGCGCTTCTTCTCCTCATCGGAGAGGTATTTCATATCGTTCCAGATACGCGAGCCCTTATAGTCCCGGTTCGTACCTTCCCATACCCAACCGAACGGCAGACCGGCTTCCACGAACGGAACGGCAGCGGACGGAGCTATGGCGGATATGCCTCCGGCAGGATTGAGCGGAGCGGTGCTCTCCAGCAGAGACTCAAGCATCTCCCAACCCACCTTCTTGTTCGGCGTACGTCCCGCGATTTGGTTATATGCGATGTCTCCGAAGGCGTAGAACGCTCTGGCTTCCTGTGGAAGCGCCCACTTGAAGTAAACGCCGTTGCCGCCGAGCAGCGCATTGTTCCTGCGCTCGTAGTCCGGGATGTCGAGGTAGTCATCATCATCATCCATCATCGAGTGGAGAATGGCGTTGATGAGGCCCATAGCGAAGTAGCCCGCCGCCCAGAGCATTGTCTTGCCCGGCTTGGCCTTGAAGAGCTTCACCACTGCGTTGAGACCCTGCATAGATGCGTTGAAGAACATAACTGCCCTGCGCCCATAGACCGGAAGCCAGCTCCACAGGACTGCGCCTGCTTGCCTAATCCAGCTCAGCTTCGTTCCGTCCTCGCGTGTGAGCTTCTTCGCATCCTCAAAGCTGATAGCCTTGCCGGAGCCTTTGCGGTTGAAGTTCACCGTCAGCTCCTTCGCGTCCCTGACGCTCTCCTTGAGGTCGCGTCCCATCTCGCGGGAGGTGACAAACGCCGCGAATCGCGTCATCTGCTCGATACTCTCTCCGAAGCCGGATATTGCAGAGCCCACCTTGCCGAGAGCGGAGACAACCTTCCCCTTTTCTCCGGTGAATTTCTTCGCTTCCTCCTCCCATCTCTCGTTGTCGAAAGTCACCACATAGCCGGTCACGCCTCCGTACTCCACGAAGTCGCGGTAATACTGCTCATAGCCGGTGTCTCCGAGAGTCCCGTCCTCCAGGGCTTTCCTCCACGAGTTAACGCCCTTTGTACCCGGAACGATTGTCGCGAGCATCCGGAGAAGATTCTTGCGGTACTCCTTGTTGTATTCGCTGTCCTCCTTGATGCTTACCGCCATAAGGGAGAAGAGTACATCTCGCTGCATATTGGAAATCCAGAACTCCGGATTCCAGCTTGTATTGATAGCAGAGAAGTAACGCAGGAGCCTGCCGAATACCATCTGATAGTCCGCAGACCTCTCCACGTTCAGTTCTCCGTTGATAGCTCGTGCCGCCCTCGGGTTGCCGTTGATGTAGATGGTAAGCTCCTTGCCGCGGACGCGGAGGTTGATTGCGTGCTCCGGTGCGCTGGACGGTGCGATATGCACCACATAGCCGAGCTTGAAGCGGTCGGATGCTCTGAAAGCGAGTCCGTGGCGCGCCTTCTCTTTCATTGTCTCTTCCCATCTGTCATAAGCCGCCTTTGCCTCATCGGTATCCAACCCCTCGGTGTATGGGAAGTAAGCCGGTCTGAACTCGCCATCATCCACGGCTTCGTACCAGGTCTCGGAAATCGTAGTGATGTCGCTCGCGCTCGCCCTGCGGTTACGGAGGAAGAAGTACAGAGCCATCTTCGTTTCGTTCTTAACATCAGATACGATAGCGGAATTGGCCATCGCGCCGATGTAACCGAACGGCGATTCGGCCTCGGTTGTTCTTCCGTGCGCGGAAAGCAGCGGACTGGTGTATCCCGTGCCGCGAGTCTCCTGAGTGTAGTATGAATAGAGATCCTCGGCCTCCGTGTCGGCGAAACCGCGCAGAGGAACGTAGTATTTGAACATCGTGCGAACGTGGTCATAGGCTTCCGGAGTGAGCATATTCGCATCGTACTGATGTTTGAGGATGCTCTTGGTCGCTCCGTTAATCTTCTCCCACAGGTCATCCGTTGCGTCCTTGCCGAATCTCTCTTCGTATGCGGCAACCTCGGCCATCGCAGCCTCTTCCATACTTGCCACATCCTCATAGAGCTGCCTACGGGCATCCTTGACCGCCTGGAGATATTCCTCATCGGAGTCGTAGTCCTTGCGGTCCACTTCGCCCTGCTCGGTGAAGAGAGCGGTCAGTCCGCCGTAGTCCTTCTCGCGGAACTCCTGATATTTCTTGTCCGTGCCGTTCTCGATGTCCTCGAAGTGCTTCTCGAGCTTCGCTTCCTCGCGTCCGATAGCGGCCTTCTTCACAAGGTCATCCCAATCCTCGCGGGCATTGATTCTCTGCACTGCCTGGTCGAATACATTTTGGTAGTATTCCCTTGCATCGCGCTTGGCGAACACTTCGTTTCTCTCCAGACCGTGCTTGAGCATAACGTAACGCTCCATCTCCTTGAGAGAGAGGTTGCATTTCTTCATCAACCCCTTCACGGCCTCCATCATAGGCTCAAAGTGCTCGCGGGTCCACTTCTGAATGGCGGCGAGTCCCTTCGATGACTGCTGATTGAGAGCGAGGCGCACATCCTCGAAGCCTTTCGCGGTCTTGCCGGAGTTAATCTCTATGGCTTCCACAAGGTCATTTACGCTCTGATACATATCCGTCCAGGTCTCCGTCATACGATTCTTGACAAAGTTCACGGCGTTGTTGTATGCTGCGGCAGCGGATTTGAGTGCCACCCTCTCCACTACGCGGTCGCGTATGGTGGACTGCACCTGTATCCTCGCCTCGATGTCGGCATCGCTGAATCCGAGCCGGTGCGATACATAGGCTCTCTTGGCCTGATTGAGCAGGTCGGAACGTTTGTTGGCGTTGTAGGACTGCCACATCAGCCACTGCACATCCTTCGTGTTGAGAGTCATATCCGCAAGGCCGAGCTTGCGCAGGAGAGTCATCAGAGCGTGACGGACATTTGTCCAAAACTCGCTCCACTTGTTCGAGAAGTCCATCTCCTCGGTCTGCATAGCAAGGAACTCCTCGGTCGCTTCCGCGAAGTCGTATCCGTGTCTGGCCGCGAGCTCTGCAATCTGCCCGCGTATATCCTCGCTGGCGTTGCGAAACACCTGCATACAGAACGCATCCATATTCTCATCGCCCACAAGTCTGCGAAGTCCGTTGTGTCCCACTACCTCGTGCAGAACGGTGCGCTGCACATCGCGGGAGTCGCGGTGGTTCTCCAGGCAGATGCGAATCTTCCCGTCCTGCCATACGCCGAGGGAATTCTTGTGTCCCTGCGGCATTTCGTTCCTTGTCACAATCTCGACAGGCACGCCGAGTATCTGAGCGGTCTGCTCTGCGACCTCTCTCCATCCGGCAAGGCTCTCACTGCGGTCGGTAGGGTTGCTGAGCCGCTTTCCGCGCTCTCTTGCGTGCGTATCCTCGTGCTTCTTCGTTACCACAACTGCGGTGTCATAGCTGCTGCCGGCGTTGTTCTTGTTCGCAATCTCCACGGTGTAGTCCTCGCCCAGCTCGCTCTCGCACCAGTCCTTCAGTTCCTGCTTCGTGAAGCCCTTCTGATAGGCTCTGATGCTTCCGTCCGGACGGTTCACGAGTATCTCGGAAGGAGAGTCGAGGGTAGTCTTTGTCTTACCCTCCGTGCCCTGGTTCTCGATGCTCTGCGCGCTGCGAACGTTGATAACGAGCTTGCCGCCCACTTTGAGCTTGTCTGCCATATTATGCAGCACATCGGCGCGCCAATCGTCCGGAATAACGTTCAGAACGGCGTTGCTGATGATGTAGTCATATCGCTTGTCTATGTCATCGTAGCTCTGATAGGTCGGTGCGGTACGGCTCTCGGACGGATACGGCTCCACATCATCGGCTTCGATGCCGTTCTCGCGCATCCATTCCGTGCCGAGTCCGAGTCCGGAGCTCGCGTCCAGAACGGATACCTCACGGCCTTCGGAGTCGGCCTTCACCCACTCGCCGAATTTCTTGTAAGAGCTGATTGTGTTCGCCACCTGTGTGGTGTGCCTTCCGTCCTCGTTTGTCTGCTCATCCAGCCACCTGCTGCCGTACTCTTCCGTCAACTGCTCGGAGGTGCGGAAGCGCATTGTGCTCTTCTCTGTGCTTAGATTGCCGTACTTCTTCTTGTACTCCTCATCAAGCTCGCGGCCTTTCTGAACCGCCTCTACGGTCTTACCCTTAAGATACTCGATGAGGTTATCTATCGTAGGCTCGCCAGGGATGTTGTGCTCGCTGAATACCTTTTGCAGGAGCTCGACAGGGACTTCCTCATCGAACCACCTGTTTGAGTTATATATGAATCCCTCGGAAAACCTGCGCCCCTCATTGTCCCACACCACTTTCAATCCGCTGTTCTCGAGATGGATACTAATGTAAAGGTGCGGAGTTTTATGATACTCATCATATTCAAAGTCTATATGTGGCCCATCCGATCTATAGCGATATGTGCCTTCGTTGTCGAATTCGGCCATTGTCGCATCGCTGACTGAGCCGCTTGTTACTTTCTCGCGAGTAACCATCTTATTGCTTTGCGGACTGCGCCAATAGAATACCTCGTAGTGCTGAAGCCCATCGGACCCTTGCCCTTCTACGCTGTGCACCAAAGGAAGTCCTTTGCCATAGGTATTCTGCATCACCAAATGGCCATTTTCCCAGACATCCATTGATTTGATTGTCCACTCTCCATCAGGGAGACGGAAATAACTTACATTAACGCCATCTCTCTTTCCGTCCTTATAGTGTTCTATCCCATAGCGGTCCGCTCCAAAAGAATTGCCCCACCATTCATAAGCCCCGTTCTGTTTGTTGCCCTTGTGGATGCCGTAGTATTTGCCGGTTCTCTCGCCGGTCTCCGCGTCAATGTTTGTCGTTCCGCTTCTGCCGAGCTCATCTCCAGGAATCTTCTCGGTGATTGGAATACCCTTGTGAGAGTCATCCATTCTATCCCACCATACTCTCTCGCTCCTGTCATTGGCAGAGAACGCCAGCAGCTTGCCGTTGCGGAAAGCTACCTGCTTCGGATAGGCGTTATAATGATTCCAATACTTGGCAGAGTCCTTTGAGAGGTTGCCCTCCTTGTCTCCCTGCAACAGGCACCAAGGCGAGCAGTCCTTGCCGAAATGCGTGTTGATGATTCTGCGCATATTCTCTCTGGACTCCTGCGTATCATCCACATCGTAGATGACAATACCCGAGTCTGGGAACTCCTTCGCCTTATGCAGAGTCGGAACGGTATCCGGATTGATAGGTTTCTCCTTTGGCTTCTCGCCCGGGAACTGATTGATGATAGCCATCGGGGAGTCGAACTGAAGAGGATCGAGTTTGTGCTTCCTCGCGATTGCAACAGCCTGCTCCACTTTCGGCCTATCCTCATCTCCGAGGTTTATCCTGCCAGCGCAGAACCACTTCGCCCAGGCGAGCTGCGTTGTAGCATCATCGATTTCATCAAGGTAGTCGAGAGCGACCTGCTTCATCTGCTCCGCGTCCTTTCCGCCCTGCGTCATTCCCCACTTGTCAAGCCAACCCTCGATTGTCTTGCGGTTGTTCTTCGATATGGAGAACTGCGGCAACTCCATCTCCGTTGTGTCGGCATACTCTCCGCCCGCCTGCTTCTGGCCGGCATTGGCCTGTGCGAGTATCTCCGTCACCCTCGTACCCTTTGCGAGGTCAGCGAGCGGCATATTGATGAAGTCCTCGAGGGATACGTTCCTCGCCTCTGCGCTGCTCCACTGCGTAAAGGTGTCCTTTACCCAATACCAGAACTCGGAGAGCCACTTGCGCAGCTTGCTGATGACGCTCGCCCTTGCGGCCTTGTCAAGGATGCTGCCGTTGCCCTCGATAGCCTCGCTGCTGAGTCTCTCGAGTGTCTGCGCTCCGTTCTTCCCGGTTAGGCGGGAGTGAACCTCGGACGCGATTCCGTCCTCATCAAGCCCCGAGTAGTTCGGGTCGCTTGCCACCTCGTTCCATACGGAGGTCTGCTTCATCAGCTCTACGCCACGTTTCCAGAGCTCCGGATTGGTCTTGCGACACGCCTTGTCCCAGAGGTGTGTGTATTCGTGAATTGGAGTATTCGGATTCAGTTTGTCGACATTGAGGTAAATCTTCCCGCCGACTGCTGCGCCATACACCACATCTCCGTCACGGAGGAACTCGATGCGGTCGGTTATCTTCAGGTCGGAGTCCTTGAAGATGACATAGTTGCTCGCTCCGTCCCTGCGGCCACCGCTGCGGTACATCGCAGGATACTTGATGCCGACATAGCCGAGGTTGCTTAAGAAGTCGCTTGCCTCTTGGCTGGAACCAAACGCCTCCTCTAATTCTGCATACAAATCAGCTCCGGTTGCCCGAGGGTTAAGGACTATTTTTATTCCGTCCTTTTCCAGACGAATCAGATGTCCATTGTTCTCTCGCTTCCATCCTTGTCTCACAAGCTCACCCGCAATAGGCTCAATCACCTCATCGGAAAGCTGAGCCGTATAGTCAAGGTAATTCTCGCCATTGTCCTCCGGGATGTCAATGGTGTAAAGTGTCGGAGATTTTGAAGGCGCATCAAAGTCCTCCTCTTTCAGAGGATACGTTTCTAACTCTTTCAGCTCGTTCTTATAGCTTTCAATTTCGTTTGCTACTTCCTTCGCAAGGAAATCGTTGCCGCTCTCCTTGAAGTCCTTCAAGTCTTTCTTCCTGCGCTTGATGATCTGCTTTATATCATCTTTCTCGGCATCGAGCGCGCTGTCAAATGATGCTCCGTCCCTCATCCTTTTCAGAATGTTGGAAATATGGAAGTCCAAATCAACGGAGCGACCATTTTTCCCCATATTTTGCAGGATTACACGCATCGGAACTCCCTGATATGCCAAACCACCATTCCCCATAGTTGACGCATAAGTCCTACCAATCCCCTCAACCTCGGTGACATAGTGCCCCCAGCCGTAAGTCTGATTACCCTCTCCTTCTCCAATATGGGAAGAGTCAAACGCATCGAACTTGGCTCCGCTGCCGTGATAGACGGTCATAAATTGCGCGGCATTCTCTGCATTTACCTCTTCGACCTCGGCAAGACCGGTGACATCTCTGTATTCACCGCTATAAAGGGCTTGCTTAACAGAGGAAACGATGTCCGCCAAAGGCTTACCTTCGGCCTTACGGAGCTTTATCGCATCGTAGTAGAACTCGACCAAATGAGCCTTGCCGTCTTTCTTAGCACCACTATTTTTCTTTGCGCTAATCACAAGGCTGATGCCATTGCTCTCTTCGTGCTTGTCGAAAGTGGAGACAGTTGCATTATGGTTCGCGAGTCGAATGGTTATGGTCGTTCCGTTTTTTGCCACGAAAGACGCATATTGGCTATTGCTGCCGTGTTTCTTCGTACCAAGTGCCTGTGCCAATCTTCCGAGGAAGGTCTTAACTTCCGTTTTTTCTGAATTAGCCAATGAATCGTGCAGAGTATCAAGATTTTTTAATACCTTTGCACCTGAAGCACTTGAGATGACGGTTTGTTGATCCCCGCTTTGGGAGGAGACGATTTCAAGTGCTTTCTCTTTTCCCTCCGCTCTCTCCGCCATCTGCGTCATAGCTTCATCAGAAACCTGCTCCACTTCTACGCCGGCATCCGAGAGCATCTGCGAAACGGTATCGAACGCGAGCTGCTGCTCCGGAGTCGCTATGCCCAGAGCCTCGCTCAATATATTGAACAGAGCCACATTGCCGGTAGTCTCATCCTTGCGCTCCTCCATCACATCGAAGATGTTCCTCACATCCTCTCCGAGGGCTTCAAGCTCCTCGGTTGTAGGATAAACGTAGTCCTTGTAGGCCATCGGGGTTTTCTTGAACTCCTCAAAGGTCATCGCGGTCTCCATATCCTCCGGCATCTTATCCTTGTTCCTGATTGATACGGCCCAAGTGTAGAGGTTGTAGTTCATCTTCGCGTATTCTTCCGCAGGAATGATACCGCGCACAAGGAACGGATTCCTCTCGCCCCTGCTCGCCATCTCTCTGCCTACCCATTCTGCGAACAGGCGGGCGGTCTCCTCGATGGTTGTGCCCCAATAGGATGCGCCCCTATCTTTTGAACGTGCGTGATAGTCCGACTTGTCAACGGCATCGATGAGCTGGTTGAAGGCCTTGCGCATCTCCTCGCGCAGCTCGATGGACTTGCTATCCGTTGCGAATCCCAATGGGACATCTGCGCTGCGGGAGAAGTAATTGTCCAAAGCGTGCCACCACTCGTGAGCGAGGGAGCCTGCGCCTCTCGTTTTGGTAAGATTGATGACTACCTCCCCGGACTCATAGTGTGCGTTCGCGTTGCCTGTGCCGCGAGCTCCGAAAGCGATTCCGAGCTCTCCGTTGAGGCTTATGGCTTTCGGAGAGATTCCGAGAACCTTCGCGAGATCCATAAAGGAGTCGTAGGCGTTGTTGAGAGCAGCCTGCCGGTCTTTCTGGTCAGTCCAATTGCCGAACTGAACGCCACGGAATCCGAATGTGTCTCTAAACTCATCCGAGGTTACATTCCTGCCGCCTCGGTAGTCCTCGCCCTGACGGGCATCGTTCTCATCTCCGAAGAATATATGATTCCTTCGAGCATCGATGATGCCCTGAACGTACTTCTTCCATTCTTCTTTATGCTTGTCGAGCTCCTTCTGCGCTTCCTCTTTGGTCTTGAAGCCCTCTGCCATAACAACCGGCATAGTGTTCATAGCCGACTTTGTTGTGGCGAATCTGTCATCGAGCTGGATACTGTATCTCCAATCGCCCTTGCCGGACTTCCGTCCGTCCACAATCGCATCCCAATAGAATACAATCTTGAACCAGGAGTCCTCGCGCTTCGTTCCGGCCGTGTTGGCCTCTTCAGCGAGCTTCTCGTTCGCTTTTGCGCTCAGAGTCTCCCTCTCGGCATCGATGGCCGCTCTTGCCTCCTCCTCGGAGTCGAATTCCCTGTCGAGCTTCATCGCGGTGGATGTGAGCGGATTGATAAAGTAGAGGCCGTACTTCTCGTAGCCGGCAGACTGCTTTATCTCTTCCGGACCCAATACAATGCTGCCTTTCGCCTTGTACTCATCCGCTGCCTTCTGCGCTTCCTCCTTTGTAGGATAGGTCTTGTCAAGTTCAAAGCGGTCGCGCTGAACCTTATTCCAAGACTCAGCAGCGCGGACGCGGTAGCCGGTCACGTTCCACTGCTGGTTCTCTCCTCTGACACGGAAGGCCTTTTTCGGATGCTCGGTATCCTCATCTGCGTTGGCCACCTTCGTGAGGTACACCACATTGTCCACAACAGAGTCGTAAGAGGCGGCATCGCCAATGCGGTGCTTCGTTTTGTCAAGCAGGTCGTAACTTGCGTATCTATGATCTGGACGCACTTCCACCACCGGCATCTCAATCTTCTGCCCGGCAGGATAACCCAAACGCTCCAGCACATCGTAGTACAGTAGAACAGGATTGACCGGATAGCAGGTCCCATCGTATATCTTGCCCGGATTCCATTCCGCGAGTTTCTTTTGCTCCTGCTGCGCGGCTTCCACTCCGTAGTGCTTGAATTCGAGAGTCTTTTCTATGATGGAATCGCGTGTGCTCTCATCCGCATTGAACAGAGCCTTAAGTATCTCGATGCCCTGGTAGGAGTATTTCGCCCAACGCTGCACCTGAGTCTCTCTGCCGTAGCGGGCGAGCCTCCGCTCCTGCTTGGTATTAGCCACAGGCTTCTTGATGGAGAGGAAAGCGAAGATGACAGCATCTGCAAACCTCGCGTCCTTTTCTCTCAGTGTGCCGTTCTCGACCATCTTTCGGAGGTCTGGCCTCTTGAATACCTTTGAGAATGGAAGCTCGATAAGGCTCTGTATAGTGGCGTTGTCGAGAGTCTTGGCGATGTCTCGCAGTATATCCTTGCGCGCTCCGGCTATCTGCTCTCCGGAATCCTCAATCCTATCCTCGGACTTCGAGGAGTCTTTCTTCTTTCCGGAAGATTTGGCTTTTGGCTTGTCGGAGCTTTCGGAACTGCTCGATTCTTTAACCTCCGAAGATTGTTCCTGCTCAGCAGATGATTGACCGGAATCGGTCGGATTCTGCTCGGTTTGCTGCTCAGCCAAAGCCAGCTCCAATTCCGCGAGTCTCTCTCTTGCTGCGTTGAGGAGCCCGTCAATGGCAGCGGTCGCAGCTCTCGGCTGCTTCTTCGCTTCCTCGAGTCTTTCGATGCGGCTCTTCCAATCAGCTATCTGCTCGGTGAGAGACTGCCTCTGGGTTGTGATTATCGGAGCGTGCTGACGCAGCCCGTTTTTCTTATATAGTTCGAGGATGCTATCGTGTGCGAGTCTTACCGCATCTTCATCTGCTCCGATGCCCATTTCGAGGCGGTAGCAGATGTCAAGGGACCCCATCAGCCTGCCGTTCGGGATGACAACAGATAACTCCTTTCCTCCTCTGCCCAACCTGCCGAAAGATATATGGAGATCATCCTCAAGAATGGCGAGTTTAACGACCACGGCGTTCGCTCTTTTCCCACCCTTTTGTCTGCGCTCCATAAAGTCCACGACATTTGGGTTCGGTAGGGTTGGAAACTCAGCGTTACGGACTTCAATTCCTCTTACCTGCTTCTCGTATTCCTCTGCGGCTTTCCGTTCCGCTTCTGCCTTTGCCTTCTGCTCATCTGCGGCCGGTGTTGGAGAAACAATGCCGGACTCGGAAGAATTGTCTGCCTCGGCATTTCCTTCAGTCTCTTCTTCCTGCTGATTATCGAACAACCCGCCCTGCTCCGGCTCGGTGGC
>CAVJRU010000031.1:0-26876 GCA_963652025.1 bacterium | reverse complement strand
GAATGCTGCGATAGGCCGCGATGTCGAAGCACCCGTGGTGAGTCGCTCCATCCTCCCCCACAAGACCTGCCCGGTCAAGGCAAATCACCACCGGAAGGCTCTGGAGGGCAACATCGTGGATAATCTGGTCGTAGGCGCGCTGTGAGAAGGATGAGTAGATATTGCAGAAGGGTCGCAGTCCTCCGGCGGCGAGAGCTGCGGAGAATGTCACTGCGTGCTCCTCGGCTATACCGACGTCGAAAAAGCGGTCAGGAAATTCCTTTGCGAACGAGCTCATTCCGCAGCCTGAAGCCATTGCCGGAGTGATTCCGACAATTTTCGGATTTTTACGCGCCATCTCACACAGGACAGCCCCGAATACATCCTGGTAACGGCTGACTCCGTTCGCGCTGCTAAGCCTCTCGCCGGTTTCAGGGTCAAAAGTGCCGGGGGCGTGCCAGATGGTCTGCTGCTGCTCGGCCGGAGCGTACCCCTTTCCCTTAGTGGTGATGACGTGAAGTACCCTCGGGCCCTTCAGGTCACGGATCTTCTCAAGCGTCGAAACTACCTGATTTATGTCGTTGCCGTCAATCGGGCCGAAGTAGCGGAAGCCCAGGGCCTCAAAAATGTCTCCTCCTGAGCCCTTGATGATGCTGTGCTTGGCGTTCGCGACCAGACTGCGAATGGTTTTCCTTAGTCCGTTCTCTCCAATCGCATTCCAAATGTGGGTTTTGAGACGGTTGTACGTGGCATTCGTAGTGAGATTAAGCAGATGCTCGTGCATCGCTCCGAGATTTCTGTCAATGGAAAAGTTATTGTCGTTTACGATTACAAGAAGGTCTGCTTTGCTCGCCCCGGCATTGTTCAGTCCCTCGTACGCAAGTCCTCCGGTGAGAGCGCCGTCTCCGATTACCGCAACTACCCTTTCATCGCTCCCGGAAAGTTTCGCTGCAGTCGCGAGTCCGAGCGCGGCGGAGATGGATGTTGAAGAATGGCCCACGCCGAAGGCATCGAAGGGGCTTTCGTCCATCCTGGGAAACCCGCTGATTCCACCTCTCTTGCGATTCTGGCGGAATGCCTCCCGCCGGCCCGTGAGGATTTTATGCGCATATGCCTGATGCCCCACATCGAATACGATTTTATCCTTCGGGGTGTCATAGACCCTGTGAAGCCCGACGATGAGCTCCACAGCGCCGAGGCTCGAGCCAAGATGACCCGGGTTTACGGCGCAACATTCTATCATATAATCCCTTACTTCAGAGCACAAAGTTTTAAGCTGCTCCGGAGTAAGGTTTTTTATATCCTGAGGTGAGTTTATTTCTTCAAGCATTTTTCGATGGACAGAAAAATAGTCAAGTCAAAAGTTTCGCAAGTTACAAACATTTTCTTAACTTGCGCTGTTTTTGTCACCACAAAAACTCATATTCCCAGCATAAAAATAAATTACAATAATATGCAAAAGATTTACAAACTGATGAATGACAACCCTGTAGCAAGGTGGGCTGTCCTTATTCTCGTGGCATCGATGATGTTCTTCGCGTATATGTTCGTGGACGTGATGTCACCTCTGAAATCAACAATCGAACGCTCCGTCGCGGAGGGTGGTCTCGGCTGGGACAGCAGCGTCTTCGGAACATACGCGGCATCCGAGTATTTCCTCAACGTATTCTGCCTCTTCCTCATTTTCGCCGGCATAATCCTCGACAAGATGGGTGTAAGATTCACCGGACTTCTCTCTTCCGGACTTATGGTTATCGGCGCGACAATCAAATTCATCGGCATCTCCAGCTGGTTCCAGGAGACGGCGTTCTGCGGATGGCTTGACAGCTGGTGGGTGGCACTTCCGGGCAGTGCAAAGATGGCTTGCCTCGGATTTATGATTTTCGGCTGCGGCTGCGAGATGGCCGGCACTACGGTTTCAAAGGTGCTCGCCAAGTGGTTCAAAGGCAAGGAGATGGCGCTTGCGATGGGTCTCGAGATGGCTATCGCCCGTCTGGGAGTCTTCGCGGTGATGTGGATTGCGCCTATAATTTCCGGCAAGTTCGACAATGCTCCGGTGCTCGCTCCGGTGGGATTCTGCACAGCGCTTCTTCTCATTGGACTCATCAACTACTTCGTGTTCACGATTATGGACCGCAAGTTCGACGCTCAGCTCATTGAAGCCGGCGAAGCAACCCAGGAGCACTCCGCAGAGGATGAGTTCCACCTCAGCGACCTCGGTAAAATCTTCACCAGCAAGATGTTCTGGATTGTGGCTCTTCTTTGCGTTCTCTACTACAGCGCGATTTTCCCGTTCCAGAGGTACGCCCCTAACTTCCTTGAGCAGACGCTCGGCGTGGATTCGGCAACTGCGGCGCAGATTTTCAGCGTCTTCCCTATCCTCGCGATGTGCCTCACACCATTCCTCGGTGCATTCCTTGACTTCAAGGGCAAGGGCGCTTCGATGCTTATGCTCGGTGCGGTGATTATGATTGTCTGCCACCTGAGTTTCGCGTTCCTTCTTCCGGTGTTCCCTTCAAAGACGCTCGCTCTTATCCTCATTCTTACGCTCGGTGTTTCATTCTCCCTCGTCCCTGCAGCTCTTTGGCCTTCAGTGCCGAAGATTATCGACGAGAAGATTCTGGGCTCGGCGTACTGCGTGATTTTCTGGGTACAGAACATCGGTCTCTGCCTCGTTCCGCTTCTTATCGGCAAGGTTCTGGACAAGACCGGAGGATATTTCTACCCTATGCTCATTTTCGCCTGCTTCGGCGTCCTCGCATTCTTCTTCTCCATCTGGCTTAAGGTCGAGGACCGCAGGAAGGGCTATGGACTCGAAAAACCAAATGTCGAAAAATCCGAAAAATCCGAAAAATCCGAATAATGGGGCATCTGCTTCGTTACGCGGCTTGCCCATATCCTCACAACCCAAAGGTTGCTCCGGTATTGGGCTTCGCCGCAAGCCTCGCATCTGCACCCCTTATTTGAATTTTTCCCTTATCATACATTTAGACAATCTCCCTGATGAAATCTAAGACTTCGGCTTGGATTGCGCTGGCACTGCTTGTGGTGCCGATGTTCGCATCCTACTTCTTTGACGATATGTTTTCCTCCGTGTCCCAGCTGTTCAGTCACCCTGAACTGCTGGAACTCGGGTGGGATTCGGCGGATTATGGATTCTATGCCGGAGGCTATTCTTTTCTTTGCGTCTGGGGCGGACTGATTTTCTGCGGGATGCTTCTGGACAAATGGGGCGTGAGAGTGACCGGGTCCATTTTCGTGGGGATGATGGCACTCGGAGCCGCTATGGTTCTTGGAGCGATTTCCGCGGGGCTTCCTCCGAAGACTTCGCTCACCATTTCCTACGTCGGATGTATGCTTTTCGGGCTCGGGTCGGAGATTGCCGGAGTGGCAGTGACCCGTTCCATCGCGAAATGGTTCAAGGACGGTCCTATGGCGCTTGCGATGGGGCTTCAGCTTGCGATTGCCCGTCTCGGCACGGCTGCCGCACTTCTTCTCTCGCCCGTTCTGATTGGCAGCGCCAGCGCGGAAGGCGGAGTTTACACCCTATCACAGACCAGCCGGCCGGCCCTTGTGGGGTTGAGTCTGCTTCTTCTCGGTGGCATCCTTTGGGCGATTTTCGTCGCTATGGATGCGAGGTTTGACAAAGGGGCGATGGCGACCGCCACAAATGGCAACGAGGTTCAAGGAGGGGAAGAAAGTGACGTGACATCTAATGGCAAGGACTCCGAAAAGGACGACAAGTTCCGCTTCTCAGACATATTCCGAATCCTTTCCAACAAACGTTTCATTCTCATCGCGCTTCTGTGCGTATTTTTCTATTGCTGCATCATCTCGTTCAAGAAATTCGCCACTTCCATTCTCATCCCGCGCTTCGGCATCCCTGCAGAGACCGCGAGCGTTATGGTGTCGATGATTCCATTCTTCACTGTGGTATTCGCACCGCTTTTCGGTCTGCTGGTTGACAAAGTCGGGAAAGGGCCGAGATGGATGATTTCAGGGGCTGTGCTTGTTCTTGCGGCGCACCTTATGATTGCTTTCGCGCCTTCCACCATCACCCTTGGAGGCAAAATCTTTGACAGCAGCTTTCTCGGATACATAGCCATAGGCATTCTCGGAGTCGGGTATTCTCTGCTTCCAGCCGCGATGTGGCCGACCGTGCCGAAGATTGTTCCGGAAAAGAACCTCGGCACAGCCTATTCGCTGATTTACTGGATTCAAAACATCGGCCTTATGACAGTTCCGGTGATTGTGGGTGGCATTTTCAAACACAATGAAGGCCTTAGGGCCGCGATGACTTCAGAGTATTTCTTCATCGGCCTTGCTCTCGTAGCCATAGTGATTTCCGCGCTGTTCGCCATTATCGAGAAAAAATCCTGTCCACAGCAGTAATTCGCTTGAATCAGCACGCATATCTAAGTTGCTGTAGAAGAGTATAGGATTAGAAGAAAAATGTTGTTTTCTGTATAAAAATACCTATATTCGCGGTCGGATTTTAACAAATTATAATTATGGGCAACTATCATATCGATGAAATCGACCAGAAAATACTCTCATTCCTGATTAAAAATGCAAGAACGCCATTTCTGGAGATTGCCAGAGAGTGCGGTGTGTCAGGAGCTGCCATCCACCAGAGGGTGAAAAGGCTTGAGAACAACGGAATTATCACCGGTTCACGTGTGCTTGTAAAGCCTCAGGCAATCGGGCTCAACATCTGCGCATTCGTCAGCATTTCAATATCCGAGGGAAATAAGTACCCGGAGGTCGTGGAGTCACTGAAGGCTATTTCCGAAGTTGTTGAGTGTCACTTCGTTACAGGAAAGTATGCCCTGCTTGTGAAGATCTATTGTTTCGACCACGACCACCTTATGGAGGTGCTTGTCAACACCATCCAGAAGATGCCTTACGTGCAGTCCACCGACACTATGATTTCGCTTGACCAGCCTATTGAGCGGCAGGTTTGGGTGCGGGAGTATAAGAAGACTAGTTTCCGCGACCGCTATAACAAATAGCGTTAACGGGGCGGATTGCTGCGTTACGCTCCACACCCCTTAACGCTATTTGTCGCCAAGTTTTCGGGGCAGGTTGCTGCATTTCACTCCTCCCTGTAGTTCTCGGTTATAACTTTAAGACGGCTTCGGCAAGAACGAGGTCGTCTTTTTCTGTTATTTTGAAATTCAGTTTCTCGCCCTTTATATACCCGACCTTTTCCCCCGAAGCCTCAACCACAGAGGCATCATCAGTAAAAGAGAGACTGTAGGGCAGGGAATAGGCTTTTTTTAGGACTTCGCTATGGAAAACCTGCGGGGTTTGAATTCTGTAGAGCGACTTTCTGTCTGCTACCTTCTGCGTATCGAAAAGGAATTGACTGCCGTCACCCCCGGAAGGAACACTCCCCTCTGCTTCCCGGGTGAGAAACCTCATCGTATCGGCGCAGGGGAGAGCCGGTGCCAGAGCAGGAAAGTCCTCCGAAAGGGCAAACATCTTCCGAATCAATTCCACAGAAACAAATGGGCGAACCGCATCGTGCACCGCTACCGTCGCCCCGTCGGGAATCTTCTCCAGAGCGTTCCGCACGGAATGGAATCGGGTGATTCCTCCGTCCACAATTCTTTGAGGCACAATCATTTCCTCCCGAAGGCAATACTCCCTCCAGTAGGCGGAGTAATCCGGATTCATTACCGTCACGACATTGATTCCGGGGATAGCCTCGGCAAATCTCTCGATGGTTCGGCAGAGAATGGCCCGTCCACCAATGGGCAGGAACTGCTTCGGAATGTCCGCACCCATCCTTTGGCCGCGCCCCCCGGCCACAACTATGACATATTTTTTTCTTTCCATAGACGAATTATATTCGCAAATATGAGAAAAAATGCCTACTTTTACAAGTTCTTTGCACTAGCAGGATTTATTCGTATAAAAACATAATAGAGATATAATTCAGATGGCATTTTCATTTTTAACTCAGGAGCTCGCCATTGACCTCGGAACAGCCAACACAGTCGTTTTCCAGAACGACAAGATTGTGCTGGACGAGCCGAGCATCGTGGCAATCGACAATGTGACCGGCAAACTCATCGCCCTTGGGCAGAAGGCCAAGACTATGCAGGGTAAGGAGAACCCGAAAATTAAGACCGTGCGCCCTCTCAAGGACGGAGTCATCGCGGACTTCGACGCCGCAGAGATGATGATCAGAGGCTTCATCAAGCAGATCAACAGCACCCGCCGTTCACTTTTCCAGCCAAACATCAAGATGGTGGTCGGCATTCCTTCAGGAAGTACCGAGGTGGAAAAGCGTGCGGTCAGGGACTCTTCCGAGCACGCCGGCGGACGCGACCTTTACCTCATCTACGAGCCTATGGCCGCTGCGGTCGGTATCGGTCTTGACGTCCAGGCTCCTCAGGGAAATATGATTGTGGACATCGGAGGCGGTACAACCGAGATTGCCGTAATTTCCCTCGGCGGCATCGTCGTTCAGGACAGCATCAAGGTTGCAGGCGACGTGCTCACAGGCGACATCCAGCAGTTTATGAGGCAGCAGCACAATATCCGTGTCGGTGAAGGAACCGCAGAGCAGATTAAAATCAAAGTCGGTTCAGTCAGCACAAAACTTGATGAGGAACCTGAGCCTTTGAAGGTGAACGGCCCTAACCTGATGACAGCACACCCGGTTGAGGCCACAGTAACCTACCAGGAAATCGCCACCTGCCTCGACAAATCCATCGCCAGAATCGAAAGCGGCATCCTTCACGTCCTTGAGCAGACTCCTCCTGAGCTCTACTCTGACATTGTGGAGAGCGGCATCTGGCTTTCCGGCGGCGGAGCACTTCTGCGCGGCCTTGCAAAGAGGCTTTCAGACAAGGTGAACATCCAGTTCCACGTGGCCGAGGACCCGCTCAGGGCCGTTGCTCGCGGAACTTGCACCGCACTCAAGCACACTGACGACTTCGCCTTCCTGATGAGGTAAGTTCATCCTGAAGCGTTCTACTGCGCCGAGACTCTTGAGCGCAGGGATATTATTATCGCACAACTATGCAGAAACGGCGTCCGATAAGCGTTATTTTCACTTTAGCAGTCTTTCTCGTTCTCGAGGGGGCTGCTTTCGCCATTCTGCATTTCAACAATGACCTCCAGCGCAGCTGGTTCGGTTCTGCAGGACACAGCGTAATGTCCGCTCTGTGGGGCGGAGGTCAGAGGGTGCACGACTACTTCTTCCTTCAAAAGCAAAACGACTCTCTCGCTGCGGAGAATTTCGCGCTGGGTCAAAAGATATCCGCTCTGGAGGATAGTCTCTCCTCTTACAAGTCGCTGAAGAAAACCTCCGCGATAGCACAGCATCTAACCGGAGTGCATCACCGTTACAGTTTCATCCCTGCTGCAATCGTCAAAATCAGCACGAGCACCCAGCACAATTATTTCATCATTGACAAGGGTCTTAAAGACGGAGTGAGGGAAGGTGCCGGGGTAATTACGGCAAATGGCGTCGTGGGCATAGTGGAAGCCGTGTCAGGCGACTATTCCTACTGCATCAGTTTTCTCAACTACAATATGAATGTCAGCGCCCGCCTTGGGTCTGACGGCCCTGTGGGTCCGCTCGCCTGGGACGGTCACCGCAAGGCAATCCTCAGCGAGATACCTCACCACACTGTGAAGGCTCTCGGAGACACGGTTTACACCAGCGGGTACTCCGCAATCTTTCCAAGCGACATTCCGCTCGGGGTGACGGTGGACTCCCATCTGAAGGACGGAGCAACTTACAATATGGATGTGGAACTTTTCGAGGATTACAGCACATTGAGATATGTTACAATCGTTAACAATCTCGACTCTGAGCAAATCTCGAAATTGGAAAAGGAGGGAAGAGAATGACACCGAAAATCACCACCCGCTTTGCAGTCACATTCGCTCTGTTGGTTGTCGCGCAGATAATAATCTGCAATTATATGTTCCTTGGACCGCTTGTCACCCTGACTCTGCTACCGGCATTGATTATGTTTCTGCCGCTTTCTCAGAAAACTTCCGTTTCGATGGTCATCGCATTCGTCACAGGAATCGCCGTGGACTGGATTTCAGACGGAGTACTCGGTCTGAACGCAGCAGCGCTCGTCCCCGTGGCCCTTTTGCAGAAACCCCTCGTGCGTCTATTTGTCGGAGATGAGGTAGTCGTGAGAGGAGATGCCGTTTCGGTGCAGAAAAGCGGTTGGGGAAAAGTGCTCGCCAGCAACACAATGGCGCTCTCGCTATTCCTTGCAATTTACATAACTCTTGACGGGGCGGGCACAAAAACATTTCTCTTCAACCTTTCGCGCTTAGGCTGTTCCGCTCTCGCCTCTTTTATCCTGGTGGCGATAGTGGTCTATGTCTTTTCTTATCTGAATAGGAGAGAGGCGATATGATTCTGGACAGAAAGAACAAGCTCGTCATAGGCTTAGGAGCGTTCGTGCTGATTCTTATCGGACGCCTTTTCGTCATCCAGATTATTGACGACAAATTCAAGACCGACTCCTCGAACAACTCGATGGTTTACTCCACCATCTACCCCACTCGCGGCATCATCCACGACCGCAACGGGAAAATCCTGGTGGGTAACAAAGTTGTTTATGACCTTCTCGTGACCCCTCGCGAGGTACCCCCGTTTGACACCCTCGCATTCTGCGCCGCACTTGACGTGGACACGACTTTCGTCAAGGAGAAGATGGCGGAATATCGAAAGTTCCGGACTAAGATCGGCTGGCAGACTCTCCCCTTTCTTAAGCAGCTGAGTACGGAAAAATATATGAAGTTTGCGGAAGTGAGCTATAAATTCCCGGGATTCAAGGGCCAGGCCCGCAGTGTCAGGGAATATCCCTTCAATGCCGGCGGAAACCTTCTGGGTTATGTCTCCGAGGTGGATGCCGACTTTCTGAAAAAGCATCCGAATGAGTACCGTAGCGGAGACTACGCCGGGAAAACAGGCATAGAGGCGGCTATGGAGGATGTGCTCAAGGGCGAAAAAGGCTACAATATCTACCTTCGCAACTCCAGCAATAAAATCGAATCCCGTTTCAGGGACGGAGAAATGGACCGCGAGGCTGTGCCCGGGAAGGAAATCACCACAACTATCGACGCCGACCTTCAGCACTACGGACAGATGCTGATGGAGAATAAGGTGGGGTCGCTCGTTGCCATAGAACCATCCACAGGAGAGGTCCTTACGATGGTTTCAAGCCCAGGAATTGACGTGGATATGCTCGCCGACATCGGCAGCCACTACTCCGAGATAGTGAACAACCCCTACAAGCCTATGTTCAACCGCGCTGTTCAGGCAGCCTACCCTCCGGGCTCGGTTTTCAAACTCGTTAACGCGCTCATAGGTCTTCAGGAGGGAGTTCTGCAGCCGAGCACTACGCACCCCTGCAGCAAAGGCTACCATTTCGGAAAGAACAAGCTCGGCTGCCACGCGCACAAATCCCCGATAAACCTCGAGGAGTCCATAATGATGTCCTGCAATGCCTACTACTGCTATGTTCTGAGGGACATAATCGACAATCAGAAATACAAAAACGTCGCAGACGGGCTTGACCATTGGAACGAATATGTGGAAAGTTTCGGCTTCGGGAACAAACTCGGAAGCGACTTCCCTTCTGAACTCGGAGGCTTCGTCCCCGACGCCAAATACTACAACCGCCACTACGGCAAGGGCGGGTGGAAGTCCCTCACGGTAATTTCCCTTTCCATCGGACAGGGAGAGCTCGGCTGCACGCCGCTCCACCTTGCGAACCTTTGCGCAACCGTTGCAAACAGGGGACACTACTACATCCCCCACATAATCAAGGACTCGGAAAACTACAGCATTGACGACAAATACAAGGAAAGGCATTACACGCTCGTAGACACCACTAATTTCCCGAAGGTCATAAACGGAATGTACCGCGCGGTTAACAGCGGATTCGGGTCCGGAGGAACAGCCAGCATCGCGGCCGTGAAAGGTCTTGACATTTGCGGAAAGACAGGTACGGCTCAGAACCCGCACGGGGCGGACAACTCAGTATTCATCTGCTTCGCCCCTAAGGATAATCCCAAGATAGCAGTTGCGGCGTACGTTGAGAACGGGGGCTTCGGTGCCACCTGGGCTGCCCCGATTGCATCTCTTCTGGTGGAAAGGTACCTCACCGGAGAAATATCCGAAGAACGCAAACCCCTGGAAGAGAGAATGCTGGGGGCGAATCTGATGGACCGGGTGAAGGTAAAAAAATAATATACGACGACTATGGGACTTTACGATACAAGAGGAAACAGACGCAGTACGGCATCCACCATTGACTGGTGGCTTCTGCTCTCCTATTTTCTTCTCGTCGTGATAGGGATTATGAACATCTACGCATCTGTTCATTCCATTGACGGGGGAAACATATTCTCCCCAAGTCTTCGAAGCGGGAAGCAGATAATCTGGCTCGGCATTTCTCTCACAGTCGGGATTTTCATACTTTTTGTCATCCCTGTGAGGCTCTATGAAGGGCTTTCTCTGCCGATATACATCTTTACTCTGCTACTTCTGGTCGCGGTGATTTTCCTAAGCACAGAACACAAAGGCTCCAATTCCTGGTTCACCATCGGACCCATCAGTTTCCAGCCGGCGGAGGTTTCAAAAACGGCAACCTCTCTGATGCTCGCCACGCTGATGAGTCAGGTGGACTACAAAATCAGCAAACCGCGCGACTTTCTCCTCACCGCAGCTGTAATCCTTGTGCCGATGCTGATAATCGTCGCCCAGAAGGAAACCGGTTCAGCACTGGTCTATTGCGGTTTCATCTTTATGCTCTACCGCGAGGGTCTTTCCGGGTGGTTCATTTTCGTTGCTGCCGTGGCAATCCTCGTATTCATCCTGACTCTGAAATTCAGCCCATACGTCTCGGTGCTGTGTCTTGGGGTGATTGTATCAAGCTACATAGCAATCCGTAGCGGAAAGACCAAGTGGCTGCTCATAATCGGAGTTCCTCTCACGGCGCTTTTTGCCTGCCTGCCGCTGATTTTCGGGAAAATAGGCGAGGCTATCGCAAATCCGGATTCATTCTTTATGCAGATTAAACCGGTCTATGTGCTTGCTCTCTGCGCCCTTGTCGCCCTTCCATTTGTCATTCGCAGTGCCTACCGCAATCGTCACTTCTACACCGGCATAGCAATTCTTACCCTAGTCCTCGGCATCGGTTTCATCTACTCGGTAGATTTTCTCTTCTACAATGTGCTCAAGGACCACCAGAGAGGCCGAATTGAGGTTCTTCTCGGTCTAAAGGACGACCCGGCAGGATTGGGCTACAACGTGAACCAGTCGATGATAGCAATCGGCTCAGGCGGGCTTGTCGGGAAAGGCTATCTCCAGGGCACACAAACCACTTTCGGCTTCGTTCCGGAGCAGAGCACGGACTTCATTTTCTGCACCATCGGCGAAGAGTGGGGCTTTCTGGGCTCGGCTGCAGTCATCCTTATATTCGCCTTTATGATATGGAGGATTATCCACGATGCCGAGCAGAGCCGCGAGGCGTTCACCCGCATCTACGGATACTGTCTTGCCTGCTGCCTATTTATGCACCTTATAATAAACATCGGAATGACCATTGGGCTTATGCCGGTCATCGGTATTCCGCTTCCATTCATTAGTTATGGCGGTTCAGCCCTTCTCTCATTCTCTGCTATGTTTTTTATTTTCATTGCCTTATATAAAAATGAAAAGAAGTATTTCTAAAAGGAGTGCAGGAGCGGGCTTCTTCGAAGCCCTCGTGGCGGCTCTGTTCCTTTCAGCGCTTTCATCTCTCCCCGCTTCCGCACAATCCTCTGCCGAAGCCTCCGCCAGCACTGCCTCCTCCGCCTCCTTTGCCCTGTCAGAAACTATTGAATGGGACAACGACATCCGCTCCATCCGCCAGAGCGACATCCCGAACTTCGCCTACAAATATGACGACTACCTTCAATTATCCCCTGCCGCGGCTATGATTCTTATGAGAGCCTGCGGAGTGGAGGGACGAAGCCGTACGGGAGGGCAGTGGCTCAGCGCAGAGGCCTTCTCAACGGCGATTATGGCAGTGGCAGTGAACGGAATCAAATACAGTGTCAGGCGTCTGAGGCCCGACGAAAGCACCCGCAATTCCTTCCCTTCAGGCCACACCGCGACAGCATTTATGTGTGCGACGATGCTCCATAAGGAGTACGGTTGGAAATATCCGTGGATAAGTTTTGCCGGCTACACTGTGGCGACTTTCACCGGGGCGTCAAGGATAATGAACCAGCGCCACTGGAGCACCGACGTCCTTGCGGGGGCACTGATAGGTGTGGGCTCCGTGGAACTTGGCTACCTTATCAACGACGCGATTTTCAAAAAGAAAAACCTCTCCGACTGCTGGGAGCCGCTCGTTTTTGACGAGGACAAATCCCTTTCCTACTACTCTATAGAAGCTCTTTATGGCCATAGATATGGACTGGGCGGGAACGCACTTAGCGGCGGAATGGTTGCCATTCAGGGCGACATTCCTCTCCATCCGCGTTTTTCCGCCCGTCTGCGCCTGGGGATAAATTCTCTTCGCCAAAACGGCGTGGATTCATACTCGGCGGCATCGGATGGACTTACTAGCAATTTCTATGATTACCTTGCGGGAGCAGTCTGGAACTACCCGTTCTGCAAAGGCATTCTGGGCGTTGAGGCGGGAGCTCTTGTGGGAGGAGGCTATCGCAGCCGCAACTGCCCTGAGGCGATGAAATCAGTGGTCAGCAAGGGCTATGGCGAGATTCTCTGCGGAGGTGCGTTCTCAGTGAGGCTTGGAAGCAATTTCAAAGTACGAGTTCTTGCGGAGTACGACCTGCTTCTGCCTGTAAACCATTCTATTCTCGTAGCCTTCGGCAGCAGTTTCTTCTGGTAACAGGGCGCCCCTTGAAGCGGTCTGCTTCGTTGTTATTCTTGCTGGAGTATACACACAAAAAAACTGGTCAGGACCGAGTCCTAACCAGTTTTTTATTTTTGGGGTGAGCCTAATTAAGCCTCAGCCGGAGTCTCAGTTGCAGTTGCCTCTGGAGCCTCTACTGCTGCCTCAGCCTTCTTTGCGCGGCTACGACGGGTAGTCTTCTTAGTCTCCTTCTTTGCAGTTGCTGCGAGAGCTGCCTCATTGAAGTCTACGAGTTCGATGATTGCAGTGTCTGCGCCGTCACCCTGACGGAAACCAGTTTTGAGAACCCTCGTGTATCCGCCCGGACGGTCAGCCACCTTAGGAGCGACTGTGCGGAACAGCTCTGTAACGGCCTCTTTCTGCTTGAGATAGCTGAAAACGGTACGGCGGGAAGCTGTAGAATCGTCCTTGGACTTGGTGATGAGCGGCTCGACATAAACCTTGAGAGCCTTAGCCTTGGCTACAGTCGTCTCAATCTTCTTGTTGAGGATGAGAGAGCAAGCCATATTTGAAAGCAAAGCCTTGCGGTGTCCGCTTTTGCGACCAAGGTGATTGATTGCCTTATTGTGTCTCATACTTTATACGTTCTTTTTCTTTTGTTCAATATTATACTTAGTTACATCCATCCCGAACGAAAGCTTCATCTTGTCAACCAGGAGGTCGATTTCGTTGAGTGACTTCCTACCGAAGTTGCGGAACTTCATAAGTTCTGCCCTTGAGTATGAAACCAGGTCAGCGAAGGTGTCGATGTCGGCTGCCTTCAGACAGTTGTAAGCGCGAACTGAAAGACCCATATCAGAGAGCTTGGTCAGAAGGAGATGCCTCATATGGAGTGACTCCTCGTCAAGTTCCTTTGTGTCTGACTCGATGGTGCTTTCAAGAGTGAGCTTCTTGTCGTCAGTGAACAGTTTGAAGTGATAGATAAGGATGTTTGCAGCCTCCTGAAGAGCCGTGTTCGGTGAGATGGAACCATCGGTTACAATCTCAAGGTTCAGCTTTTCATAGTCGGTCTTCTGCTCCACACGCCAGTTCTCTACAGTCCAGTTGACGTTGCGGATAGGGGTGTAGATTGCATCCACCGGAATAGTTCCGATAGGAGTGTTCTCATCCCTGTTCTCGTCAGCGGGAACAAAGCCGCGACCCTTTGCAACTGTGAGGGAAATCTCAAGTTTTACGGACGGCTCAAGAGAGCAGATATGAAGCTCAGGGTTCAACACCGTGAAAGAAGACAATCCTTTTGAGATCTCCTCGGCGGTAAACTCCTGCTTGCCGCTGATTATGATGTTTGCCACCTCAGAATCAACGGTCTCTACCATTCTCTTGAAGCGTACCTGCTTGAGGTTCAGGATGATGTCCTGCATACCCTCAACGACGCCAGGGATGGTTGCGAACTCGTGGTCCACGCCTGAGATCTTGATTGAGTTGATAGCAAAACCCTCTAGTGAGGACAGGAGAATACGGCGGAGAGAGTTTCCGATTGTCTGGCCGTAGCCAGGCTCCAAAGGCCTGAACTCGAAACGGCCGACGGTATCGGTTCCCTCAAGCATAATCACCTTGTCCGGTTTCTGAAATGCTAAGATTGCCATAATGCTTTTTGGTGTTTAATTTTTACTTTGAGTACAACTCGACGATAAGCTGCTCGTTGATGGTCTCAGGGATTTCCTCACGTACAGGGACGTTAAGATACTTTCCGGTGAGAGTCTTCGCGTCGAACTCAAGCCAAGAGTACTTGTGAGCTGAAGCCACGCTGTTGGTGATGACCTCGAGGCTCTTTGACCTCTCGCGCACTGCTACTGTGTCACCCGGCTTAACGATTGCAGACGGAATGTTGCAAACCTGTCCGTTGAGGGTGATGTGGCAGTGAAGGACTATCTGGCGAGCTGCAGCCCTTGTAGGAGCGATGCCAAGACGATAAACGATATTGTCGAGACGTGACTCAAGAAGGAAGATAAGGTTCTCACCCTTCTGACCCTTCATACGGGAAGCCTTCTCGTAGACGTTACGGAACTGCCTCTCGAGAACGCCGTAGGTGTATTTAACCTTCTGTTTCTCCTTGAGCTGTGTGCCGTACTCGGATAATTTCTTGCGCTTGCGTGCAAGACCGTGCTGTCCCGGAGGATAGTTTCTCTTTTCGAAATCCTTGTCCGTTCCGAAGATCGGCTCGCCGAATTTACGGGCGATTTTGGTAGTAGGTCCAGTATATCTTGCCATAATGATACTTACATTAGATTGTTACACATTAAACTTTACGACGGCCCTTTGGTCTGCAACCATTGTGCGGCATAGGAGTAACATCTATGATCTCGGTAACCTCGATACCTGCACCGTGGATAGTCCTGATGGCAGACTCACGTCCTGCACCCGGACCCTTTACATACGCCTTAACCTTGCGGAGTCCGAGGTCGTATGCTGTCTTAGCGCAATCCTCTGCAGCGACCTGTGCTGCATACGGAGTGTTCTTCTTTGAACCCCTGAATCCGCTCTTTCCTGCAGATGACCAGCTGATCACCTGTCCGACGCTGTTAGTCAGGGAAATGATTACGTTGTTGAAGGTTGATGAAATATGTGCCTCGCCTACGGCGTCAACCTTGACAACTCTTTTCTTTGCTGCTGTTGTTTTCTTTGCCATAATTCATCAATTATTTAGTTGCCTTCTTCTTGTTTGCAACGGTTTTCTTCTTGCCCTTACGTGTACGGGCGTTGTTCTTTGTGCTCTGACCGCGAACAGGGAGTCCGATACGGTGGCGGATTCCTCTGTAGCATCCGATATCCATCAAACGCTTGATGTTCATCTGGATGGAAGAACGGAGTTCACCCTCGATCTTGTACTCGTTGGCGATGATGCTACGGATACCCGCAACCTGCTCATCGTTCCAGTCACCGCACTTGATGCCATAATCGATGCCAAGCTCGGAAAGAATCTTCCTTGCGGAGCTGCGGCCGATTCCGAAGATATAGGTAAGACCTATCTCTCCTCTTTTGTTGTTAGGTAAATCAACACCGGCTATTCTTGCCATAATTATCTAATACTTAAATTGTTAACAAATACTTATTATCCCTGGCGCATCTTGAACTTAGGGTTCTTCTTGCAGATTACGTAAAGACGGCCTTTGCGCTTTACGATCTTGCAGTCTTCGCTGCGCTTCTTTATGGATGCTTTTACTTTCATAACTGAATGTTTTATTTATATCTGAAAGAAATTCTTCCTTTTGATAAATCATAAGGTGACATCTCGACTTTCACTCTGTCACCGGGCAGAATCTTGATGTAGTTCATCCTCATCTTTCCGGAAATGTGAGCGATGATGACGTGACCATTTTCAAGCTCCACCTTGAACATTGCATTAGGCAAAGTCTCGATGATAACGCCTTCCTGTTCGATTGCTGATTGTTTCGGCATAAAATATCACATTAAAATTTAACAGTTTCTTCAATGAAATCAAAGGTTGACAGTTGCTCTGCGTGACCTTTTCTGACAACAACCGTAAGCTCGTAGTGTGCCGCGTTCTTGTGATCAGCAGTGTGTACGGCCCAACCGTTTTTATTTAAGTACACATTTCTGCTGCCCGCAGTAATCATCGGCTCAATACATATTGTCATTCCGTTTCTGAGCTTCGGCCCGTGTCCCTGCCTTCCGTAGTTGGGAATGCCGGGAGCCTCGTGCATCGCCGTGCCGATTCCGTGACCTTCAAGTTCACGTACGACACCGAATCCGAATGACTCCGCATACGTTTGCACCGCGTGTCCTATGTCGCCAACGCGTGCCCCGTCAACAGCCGCCGCAATTCCCTTATAGAGAGATTCGCGGGTCACCCGGAGGAGTTTCAGAGTCTCCTCATCCACCTCCCCTACAGGGAAGGTGTATGCTGAGTCTCCGTTATATCCTCTGTAGTAGGTGCCGCAGTCCACAGAAACAATGTCGCCGTCTTTGAGTACATAATCGGATGGGAATCCGTGTACAACGACATCGTTCACAGACATACACAGCGCTGCGGGAAAACCATCAAATCCGAGGAAGCTTGGTATAGCTCCGTTGTCACGGATAAAAGTCTCAGCCACCCTATTCAACTCGAGAGTTGTCACACCAGGAGCGACCATTTTACCGACTTCCGCCAATGTCTTGGAAACGAGAATCCCGTTTTCCCTCATCAGCTCTATTTCCTCTTCAGTTTTCGGTGCAACCATTTTTCCAAAGAATTTCATCAAAATTACATACCTGAGCGTCCTTTCAGACGACCGGTCTTCATCAATCCGTCATAATGACGCATCAAAAGATAGCTTTCTATCTGCTGGAGTGTGTCGAGAACAACGCCCACAAGGATAAGGAGGGAAGTACCTCCATAGAAGCCTGCGAACTTGTTGTTGATTCCGAACACCATTGCGAATGCAGGGAAAATCGCTATAAGCGCAAGGAAGATTGAGCCCGGGAGGGTAACCCTTGACATAATTGAGTCAAGATACTCCACGGTCTTCTTGCCAGGCTTAACGCCCGGGATAAATCCGCCGTTCTTTCTCATATCCTCAGCCATCATAGTCGGGTTGACGGTGACAGCGGTGTAGAAATATGTGAAGAGGATGACGAGTATTCCGAATACGACATTGTACCAGACACCGGTGTAGTCGCTGAATGTAGCTGCAAGACCTCTCGTTGCGTCAAACTTCGAGAAGATGAGAGGGAAGAGCATCATAGCCTGGGCGAAGATGATAGGCATAACGCCGGCTGCGTTGATCTTCATCGGAATGTACTGAGGGACTCTGCCATACTGCTTGTTTCCGACAACTCTCTTTGCATACTGCACAGGAACTTTCCTTACGGCCTGAACGAGTGCGATTGCTGCAACGAATACGAAGAAGAGAACCACCAGCTCAATGATAAGGAGGAGAACTCCACCCATTGAAGTGCTGAACTTCGCTGAAACCTCGGCTGCGAGTGCGAAAGGCAGTCTCGCGATGATACCGACCATAATGATGAGGGAGATACCGTTACCGATTCCGCGGTCGGTAATCCTCTCACCAAGCCACATCACGAACATAGTTCCGCCGATGAGGATGATGGTGGATACGAGGTTATACCAGAAGTTTGACCAGCCAAGCTGGTTTACGGCTACGAAAGCGCTAGCAGGAAGCTGCTGGTGAAGCGCAGCCATATAGGCAGGACCCTGGATGCAGAGAATCAGGATGGTGAGATACCTTGTGTACTGATTCATCTTTCTCCGTCCGCTTTCGCCCTCCATCTGCATTTTGCGGAAGTAAGGAACGAAAACACCAAGAAGCTGGATAACGATGGATGCCGAGATGTACGGCATCACGCCCAGCGCGAAGATTGAAGCGTTACCGAATGCGCCACCAGAGAACATATCCAGGAGGCCTACGAGACCTTCCTGAGCAAAGTCCTGCATCTTGGCGATTTGGGAACCGTCTATACCAGGGAGCACGATAAAGCTGCCAAGGCGATAGACGAGTATCAGGAGGAGGGTATATCCTATCCTCTTCCTGAGCTCCTCAATCTTGAAGATGTTCTTGATTGTCTGAATAAACTTCTTCATTATTATTCGATTGTGTTAACTTTTCCACCGGCAGCCTCAATCTTTGCGACTGCGCTCTTTGAGAATGCGTTAGCGGAAACTTCTACAGCAACTGAGATTTCTCCGTTGCCGAGAACCTTAATAAGGTCGTTCTTGCTTGCATAACCAGCCTCGCGGAGAACATCAGGGGTGATTACATTGATGTTGTTCTCGGCTGCGATAGCCTGAAGGACAGCAATGTTGACAGCCTTGTACTCAACGCGGTTTGGACTGGTGAAGCCGAATTTAGGAAGCCTTCTCTGAATAGGCATCTGACCGCCTTCAAATCCGGTTTTGCGAGAATAACCTGAACGTGCCTGTGCACCCTTGTGACCGCGGGTTGATGTGCCGCCGCGTCCTGAGCCTTCGCCACGTCCGATTCTCTTCTCTCTTCCCTTAGAACCTGCTGCAGGTTTCAATTCATTCAATTTCATATTCTGCCCTCCTTATTTTACTTCTTCAACTGTAACAAGGTGAAGGACTTTCTCGAGCATACCTTTAGTTTCCTGGGTAAGCTCCACCTCCACAGTCTGATGAAGCCTGTGAATTCCGAGAGACTGGAGATTTGCAATCTGCCTCTTGGTGGCTCCATTCTTACTCTTAATCTGGGTAATCTTTACTTTTGCCATTGTCCTGTCCTCCTTAACCTTTAAACACTCTGCTCATAGGAATACCACGAAGACCTGCAACGGTGTAAGCATCGCGCATCTCGGTGAGAGCTGCAACGGTAGCCTTCACAAGGTTGTGAGGGTTAGAGGATCCCTTGGACTTAGCGAGCACGTTGTGGATTCCGACAGACTCGAAAACGACACGCATCGCACCACCGGCCTTAACTCCAGTACCAGGAGCGGCAGGTTTCATAAATACGCGTGCACCGCCGAATTTTGCTTCCTGCTCGTGAGGAATTGTGTGATTGAGCACAGGAACCTTCACAAGGTTCTTCTTTGCATCTTCAACTCCCTTTGAGATTGCAGTAGTGACCTCATTGGCTTTTCCAAGACCATAACCGACAACGCCGTTCTCGTCACCTACAACAACAATGGCTGCAAAACTGAAGTGACGACCACCCTTAGTAACCTTGGTTACTCTCTGGATGGCAACCAATCTGTCCTTGAGCTCAAGGTCAGATGTCTTTACTTTCTTAACATTTGTATTTGCCATAGTCTTATTTTTTTAGAAAATCAGGCCACCTTCACGGGCAGCATCAGCCAAACTTTTAACCCTTCCGTGATAGAGGTAACCTCCACGGTCGAAGGAAATCGTGGTGATTCCCTTGGCGAGGGCGCGCTCTGCGATCTTCTTTCCGACGATAGCAGCAGCCTCAACGCCGCTCTTGCCCTTGCACTCTACTGCAAGTTCCTTGTCATTTGAAGCGGCAGCTGCGAGAGTGATACCCTTCAAATCGTCAACAACCTGAACGTAAATCTGCTTGTTGCTTCTGAAAACAACCATTCTAGGTCTCTCAGCAGTACCATTAACGACTTTACGAATACGGTAGTGAATTCTTTTTCTTCTTTCAATCTTATTCAATGCCATAACTTAGTCCTCCTATTATTTAGCGCCTGCTGATTTACCGGCCTTACGACGAAGCTGTTCACCGACGAACTTGATACCCTTGCCCTTGTATGGCTCTGGCTTGCGGAGTGAACGGATCTTTGCAGCGACCTGTCCGATAAGCTGCTTGTCGCAGCTCTTGAGTACGAGCACAGGGTTAGCACCCTTCTTCACCGGCTCTGCTTCTGCCTTGATTTCTGCAGGAAGGAGGAGGTGAATCTCGTGAGAGTATCCGAGAGCGAATACGAGTGTCTGTCCGACAACATCTACACGATAACCGACACCGACGAGCTCCTGCTTGATTGTGTATCCCTCTGATACACCGACAACCATATTGTTGATGAGAGCGCGATACAATCCGTGAAGTGAGCGGTGACGCGGCTGGTCAGTCGGACGGGTAACCTTAATTTCATTTCCCTCTACTGTGACAGTGATATCCGGATCTACTTTCTGGCTCAGCTGTCCGAGAGGTCCTTTAACCTTAACCACATTTCCGGCTGCGACCTCAGCGGTCACTCCGGCAGGAAGGTGTACAGGCAATTTACCTATTCTTGACATTATTCTACTGTTTTTAGATTAATAAACATAACACAAAACCTCACCGCCGACGTTCAGGTCTTTTGCCTCTTTGTCAGTGATGACGCCCTTTGAAGTTGAGATGACCGCTATGCCCAGTCCGTTGAGTACGCGCGGCATATTCTCTACATCTACATACTTTCTAAGGCCTGGCCTTGAAATTCTCTCGATGTGCTTGATAGCTGCGGTCTTTGTCTGAGGGTGATACTTCAGAGCGATCTTGATTGTGTTGAAAGGAGTGCCTTCAACTACCTTGTAGCTAAGGATGTAACCTTTCTCGCAAAGAATCTTGGTGATTGCGAGCTTCATCTTCGAAGAAGGAACCTCAACAACCTTCTTGCCTACTGAATAGGCATTGCGGATTCTTGTAAGATAATCTGCAATTGGATCAGTCATTTTTTTAATCCTTTTTTAGTGGATCGGCATCCGTGGATGCCCGATATCCGATTGTTAATAATATAGTTTGTAAATAGTTTCGGTTTACCAGCTTGCCTTCTTAACACCTGGGATGAGTCCGTTGCTTGCCATCTCACGGAACTGGATACGGCTGATGCCAAACATCCTCATATAACCTCTTGGTCTTCCGGTAAGAGAGCAACGGTTGTGCATACGGCAAGGAGCTGAGTTCTTAGGGAGCTTATCCAAAGCTGCCCAGTCACCTGCTTCCTTGAGAGCTTTCCTCTTCTCGGCGTATTTAGCAACCAACTTCGCGCGTTTAATTTCGCGAGCTTTCATTGATTCTTTTGCCATCTTATAAATCTTTATTTGTTATTTTTCTTGAAAGGCAGACCGAATGCTGCGAGAAGTGCGTGAGCCTCCTCATCAGTCTTGGCTGTGGTCACGAAAGTGATTTCCATTCCGAGAATCTTAGTGATCTTGTCGATGTCGATTTCAGGGAAGATAATCTGCTCTTTGATACCGAGGGTGTAGTTGCCCTTGCCGTCCATCTTCTCAGAGATACCGTTGAAGTCGCGGATACGTGGGAGAGAGATACGGATAAGCCTCTCAAGGAACTCATACATCTTGGTGCCGCGAAGGGTAACTTTTGTTCCGATAGGCATTCCCTTACGGAGTTTGAAGTTGGAAATATCCTTACGTGACTCGGTTACGATGGCTTTCTGACCTGTGATGAGGGTGAGCTCCTGCTGAGCGACCTCAACGAGCTTCTTGTCTCCTGTTGCAGAGCCAACGCCTTCGTTGATGGTGATTTTCTCGAGCTTTGGAACCTGCATCACTGTAGTGTAGCCGAACTGCTTGGTAAGCTTCTCGATGATCTCTTCCTTGTAGAGTTTCTTAAGTGCAGGTACATATCCTGCAGGAACTGTCTGTGCTGCTGTAGCAGCTGCTGCCTGATTCTTTGCCATTACTTAATCTCCTCTCCTGATTTTTTAGAAACGCGAACTTTCTTACCATCTTCCTTTACCTTGAAGCCAACCCTTGTAGGGCCTCCCTTTGCAGGGTCGATGAGCTGAAGATTGGAGATGTGAATTCCGGCTTCCTGTTTAACAATACCTCCCTGAGGATTCTTTGCGTTTGGTTTGGTGTGCTTTGACACCATATTGATGCCCTCTACGATTGCGCGGTTCTTGTCCGTAAGAATCTCGAGCACCTTACCGGTTTTACCCTTGTCGTTACCGGCATTTACATAAACGGTGTCACCTTTTTTAATTCTGTTCATAATCTCGATAAATTAGAGGACCTCCGGTGCCAGTGAAACGATTTTCATATAATTCTCGCGAAGTTCCCTTGCTACAGGTCCGAAGATACGCGTTCCGCGGATTTCGCCCTGATTGTTGAGAAGGACGCAAGCATTGTCGTCGAAGCGGATGTATGAACCATCAGCACGACGGATTTCTTTCTTTGTGCGAACAACAACAGCCTTTGAGACAGAGCCCTTCTTAGCGTCACCGCCAGGGAGAGCGCTCTTCACTGCAACGACTATCTTGTCACCCACTTTTGCATAACGGTGGCGGGTACCGCCCAGAACGCGGATGCAAAGGACTTCCTTAGCACCGCTGTTGTCAGCCACCTGTAAACGTGATTCCTGCTGTATCATTGCTACTTAACTTTTTCTACGATTTCAACTAATCTCCAGTTCTTTGTCTTGCTGAGAGGACGGGTTTCCATAATGAGAACTGTGTCTCCTACGCTGCACTCGTTCTTCTCATCGTGTGCGACGAACTTGGTGGTCTTCTTGACGAACTTGCCGTACATCGGGTGCATTTCCTTAGTCTTTACCGCTACAACGATGGATTTGTCCATCTTGTTGCTGACTACAACACCTATTCTTTCCTTGCGAAGATTTCTTTCCATAATGAGAATTCAAATTAGTTCTGTTTCTCTTTTTCTGCAAGGACGAACATCATACGGGCGATATCAGTCTTTGCCTTCTTGATTTTTGAGGTATCCTCTAACGGAGAGATGGAGTGATTCATTTTCATTGAGGAAAGGTTTGCCTTCTCAACTGCGATTCTGTCGCGGAGGTCCGCTACTGACATTTCGCGAATTTCAGTGATTTTCATATTCTTCTCTGCTCCATTAAATTATTCAACATAGTCTCTACGAACCACAAACTTGGTGGTTACAGGGAGTTTCTGTGCGCCAAGACGGAGTGCCTCTTTTGCAATCTCCATAGGAACACCCTCGGCCTCAATAAGAATACGGCCCGGGGTTACAGGGCATACGAATCCCTCCGGATTACCCTTACCTTTACCCATACGCACCTCGGCTGGTTTCCTTGTGTAAGGCTTGTCAGGGAAGATTCTGATCCAGATTTTTCCTTCACGCTTCATATAACGTGAAACCGCCTGACGAGCTGCCTCGATCTGACGGCCGGTAAGCCAACAATTCTCCAAGGTCTTGATGCCAAAAGAACCGAAAGCAAGCTGGTTGCCTCTCTGGGCAAGACCCTTCATGCGGCCTTTTTGCTGCCTTCTGAATTTTGTTTTCTTTGGTTGTAACATTGTTTATTGCTTTTGAATTAATTATTCAATAATACCTAACCCATTGAGTGATAGACAGTTGGGCATACTACCCCCAATTTTTAGGACTGCAAAGGTACGAAAAAATCTTGAAATTCAAATATTTTTTCAAAAATAATTCAACTTTTTTGACAGCGAAATCTTTCAACTAAAAATGCGATTTTCAAAGAGTTACGCAGGTTGATAAAAAATATTTCGCTGCATTTTCGACCGAGGGGAAATCAGTGTTGGAAAGAGTAGAGAAAAGCGGTGTCAAGTCACATCTGCAGCGCGGAATACTCAGCCTCGAATTGGATTGCACCGGTGTAAATTTTCAGCCCGGGTTATGAATTTTCTGAATATTTTGCTAAATTTGGACCTTAGTCTGCGAATCCTCCGCACTCGTAAAACTTAAATCAAATTAAAACTTGAACTATGTCTCTTAATAAAGTAATGCTCATCGGTAATGTCGGCGCAGAACCCGAAATCCGCTATCTCGCAGGAAGCAACCCTCAGGAAAACGTCAAGGTCGCATCACTTCGCCTTGCTACGACGGAACGCTACCGTGACCGCAACACAAATGAAGTCAAGGAATCTACCGAATGGCATAGCATATCGGCCTGGAGAGGGCTTGCCGATATCATAGAGAAATATGTCCACAAGGGAAGTCAGATCTATGTAGAAGGACGCCTTCGCACCCGCACCTGGACCGACCAAAACAACAACACGCGCTATTCCACGGAAATCCAGGCGGATTCGCTTCAGCTTCTGGGACGAAGAAGCGATTCTTCAGCCGGCGGCACCGCTTCGTCAACTTCGGGCGCGCCAGCTCAGCAGCAAGGCACGACACAAACGACAGCAGCATCCGGTTCAGTTTCTACGCCAGCGCCAGTCCCTCCGACACCTCCTTCAGGCGGTGCGCCGGAGGACGACCTTCCGTTCTAGGTCGTCCTTTATTTGCGGCGGAATCCCCGGCGATGCGAGGTAGGCTGCGAGTTTTCGATAATTTCCTTGCAGGCGGCCTCGGTGAGAGTTGACGCGTCGGTTTTTGGCGGAAGCTTGTAGTTGTTGCCGTTGAACTTCAGGTATGGGCCGTAGTTGCCGTTGATTACCTGGATGCCGCTTTCCTTGAAATCGGCAATCACTTCCTTCTCCTTCTTGTTCTCGTTCGCGTCAATGAGCGCCGTGCACTCTTCGAGACTCACCGTCAGCGGGTCGGACTTTCTCGGGAGGGAGACATTCTTGTCGCCGTACTTGATGTACGGTCCGAAACGTCCTTTGGTGCAGATGACCGGGATGCCCTTGTACTCGCCCACCGTGCGCGGAAGGCAGAAGAGTTTCAGAGCATCCTCAAGCGTAAGGCTCTCGATGAGCTGCCCCGGAAGAAGGTTCGCGAACTGACGGTCCTCTCCTTCGCCTTTCTGGACATACGGTCCGAACTTTCCGAACTTCGCAGTGAGGAGTTTCCCGTCGGAAGGGTCCACACCGAGTTCACGGCTGACGTGGCTGTATTCCTTGTTGCTGAGACTCTCCTCCACAGTTTTATGGAACGGGGTGTAGAATGCGCTGATGACGTCATTCCACTTGAGATTTCCCTCGGCGATGCCGTCGAACTCATTCTCCACGTTGGCTGTGAAATTATAGTCGAGAATGTCGCTGAAATTCTTCACGAGAAAGTCCGTCACTATGAGACCGATGTCCTGAGGAAGGAGTTTTCCCCTCTCCGCACCGACGGTCTCCATCCTGTCAAAGGCCTGGATAACTCCGTCCCTCATCTTGAGGTCGGTCACCTTCACGCTCTCTCCCTCCTTGTCTCCCTTTGCGACATAGCCGCGGGCCTTGGTGAGGGTCGTGATTGTCGGCGCGTAGGTAGACGGACGGCCGATGCCGAGTTCCTCAAGCCTCTTCACAAGGGTAGCCTCGCTGTAGCGCAGAGGTGCCTGGGTGAAACGGCAGGAGGCGGTCATTTCCACCTGCTGCACCTTGTCACCCACTGAAACGGATGGAAGAAGAGAAAGTTCATCGTCCTGAGAGTCGTCGTCACGGCCTTCAATGTAGAGTTTGAGAAAACCGTCGAAAAGGACCTCAGTGGCCTGCGCCGTGAAGCCTTCGGAGACCTTTGGAGAAGTTATCTTCACGTCTGTCTTCAAAACCCTCGCATCTGCCATCTGAGAAGCTACGGTGCGTTTCCAGATGAGTTCATAGAGGCGCTGCTCCTGAGGAGTGCCCTCGATGGTCGGGCGGTCAATGTAGGTCGGGCGGATGGCCTCGTGAGCCTCCTGGGCGCCCTTTGACTTGGTCTTGTAGTTTCTTACCTTGGAGTACTCCGCTCCGTATGTGTCACAGATATAATTCTTTGCCGCACCGATTGCAAGACCAGAGAGGTTTGTGGAGTCGGTACGCATATAGGTGATTATTCCGCTTTCGTAGAGCCTCTGGGCGATGGTCATCGTCTGGCTGACGGACAGGTGGAGTTTGCGGGAGGCCTCCTGCTGAAGGGTGGAGGTGGTAAATGGAGCGGCAGGGGTTCGAGTGCCCTCTTTTTTCTCCACGCCGCCAACAGCGAACTGAGCGCCGATGCATCTGTGAAGGAAGTCCCTGGCTTCGTCCTTTGAAGCGAACTTCTTGTCCGCCACGGCCTTAAGCATCACTCCCACAGCTGTATTCTCCGGATGGAAAAGGGCGTCAACCCTGTAGAACTGCTCCCGCTTGAACGCCTGGATTTCCCTTTCGCGGTCCACGATGAGACGGAGCGCCACAGACTGAACTCGGCCCGCCGAGAGTTTCGGCTGCACTTTTCTCCAAAGTACCGGCGAGAGTTCAAATCCCACCAGACGGTCAAGGACCCTACGAGCCTGCTGAGCATCCACAAGGTCCATATCTATCTTGCGAGGATTCTCCACAGCCTCGAGAATAGCGCCCTTGGTGATTTCGTGGAAGGTGATTCTCTTGGTGTTTTCATCCTTGAGCCCGAGGGTTTCGAAAAGGTGCCAGGAAATGGCCTCTCCCTCGCGGTCCTCATCGGATGCAAGCCAAACTGTCTGTGCCTCTTTGGAAAGTTTCTTGAGTTCGCTGACGATTTTCTTTTTTGCCGCCGGGACGACATACTCGGGCTTGAAACCGTTCTCCACATCAATGCTCAGCTCTTTGTCCTGCAGGTCACGGATGTGTCCTTCGCTGGATTTTACGATATAATCTTTCCCAAGATAGTCCTGAATTTTCCTCGCTTTAGTCGGGGACTCGACAATTACAAGATTCGTGGCCATATATTCCTGTTTTTATATTCCTATTATATATAAGGGGATATTTCTATTCCGCATCCTTCGAATT
>CAVJRU010000030.1:0-26924 GCA_963652025.1 bacterium | reverse complement strand
TTATGACAGGCATTTACGAAGAGCTGGTGGACTCTATCCACAATTTCGACCGCACCGCCGTCAAACTGTTTTTCACCGGGAAATTCCGCGAGTTCTGGAAACACATCAACGGCACTTTCCTTCTGAGCCTTGGAGCGGGCATTCTGCTGAGCATCTTTTCCCTTGCGAAGCTGATGACCTATCTGCTTGAAAATCATCCCACCCAGACCTGGGCATTCTTTTTCGGGCTCATCGTCGCATCCTCCATTTTCATCCTCCGCGGCATAAGCGGCTGGAAAGTGAAGGACGTTGTTTTCACCATTCTGGGCATAGGTCTCGGCGCGGTTGTCTGCACCCTCACCCCGACTACGACTCCTAGCGGGCTGTGGTTCATCCTTCTTTGCGGGGCGATTGCAATCTGCGCGATGATTCTCCCGGGCATTTCCGGCAGTTTCATTCTTGTCATTCTCGGAAAATACGACTATGTCCTCGGCGCTGTGGCGGGTCTTACTTCTTTCTCAAAAGCGGAGGAGGTGACTTCGACTCTTGCAACGGGCCCGATGACCTGGGGGCAGTGCCTCGGGGTGATTGTGGTTTTCGCCATCGGTGCTGCGGTGGGCATTGTGGCGTTCTCAAAGTTCCTCCACTGGCTTCTGGCAAGGTGGAACAGGGAAACGACGCTTGTTCTCGCAGGCTTTATAATCGGCTCACTGATAAAGGTTTGGCCGTGGCACAACCCGGTGGGTGACGCTCCGGTGCTTCCGGGAGTCGCTCTTTCAGGCGGAGTGGTTCCGGTGCCGATGGAGGATGCGCACATTGCGGGCGCGGTGATTTTCGCCCTGGCAGGTCTGCTCCTTGTCTTCGGCATAGAGTTCTGCAGCAAACTCATCGCCCGCCGCCGCAACATCAATTGATTATTTTGCAAATTACGGAAAAATAAATAACTTTGCAGTCCTTTTCGGCAAGGAGCGTCGCCTCGGGCGGCTTCAAGTTCGGAAACGGCGCTGGTCCGGTAGCTCAGTTGGATAGAGCAACAGCCTTCTAAGCTGTGGGTCTTGGGTTCGAACCCCAACCGGATCACGAGGAGAGGAGCGACGCGCCATCGAAGATGGCGCTCGCAAAAATAAAGACAACTGCGCAAGAACTAGTTCTTGAAGCAGTTGTCTTTTGTTTTTGCGGACTAGTGCAGCAAAGCTGCACGTCGCTCCCCCCTGCTTGTAAGAGCGCCCGTGGCGCAGGGATTGGGTGGCGCGGCCTCCCCGAAGGGGAGGGAAAGCGAATCCCCAACCCATATCCTATAAATCATCTCCCCGCAGGGGAAATAATCCAATCCAAAGGATTCCACTCCCCCGCAGGGGAAATAAGCGAACCCCAACCGCCCAGCTAAAACCGCAAAGTCAAGCCAAGCCCGTGCTCAGCAGCGCCAAAGTTAAGGCTAAGCGCCTGCGAAGCAGCGCCGTTGCAGCGGTCCACCACGCCGTTCATCCTGTTCTTTCCCATAGGAAGACAAATCGCGCCAGGGACAAGAAGGCCGACTCCCACAGCGACGACAGCAAGCCCGCCAAAGAGCATACCGCGTCCCATATGCAGCAGTTCATTGTCCCCGCTCTGTCCTGCAGCAGCCTCCGGAGTAGCCGCTATAGCGCCGCCGAGCATCATAGGAACGCCCAAACCTGCGACCAACGAACCGACAGGGATTATCACCGCAGAGCTGATGAGAAGTCCGCGACCGGCTTTGTAAAGCCGCACGCCTCCGTTCCACTCCTCAGCGGCGGAAGCCCCGCAGCGGGAAGTGATAAAGTCGAGAGCCTGCTCGTCAGAAAGAGCCAGCCCCGCATTGCAGAGAGTAGTTCTGCTTCTGGTAACCTGGGCGCTCTCCTGAGCTGAAACGAAGGAAAAAGTTCCGCAAAGCAATGCGGCAACAATAGCGAGTTTGAGGAAATGTTTCATAGACTTGCCAATTTATTTTAAGTTCCGCACTTGCGAAACTTGAGTCAGTTTAGGATTTCGCAAAGATACGATTTTTTCTACACAGTGAAGAACAGCCAGAGGGATGCTCCAATCATCACGCCCGCGACAATTTTCTGGTAGAGTTTCTTGTTTATGTTGTGTATCAGCTTAATGGCAATGAAATTTGCAAGCATCATCGAAAGCCCAATCAGCACTCCGCAGATGAAAATGTCCCAGTTCATCAGGTCCAGTTTGCCGTACATAACGATTTTGATTATGTGCATCGCCGTAGCTGCAGTGGCCTCGCTCGCTATGTAGGCGACAGGACTAAGTCCCAGGCTCAGGAACACCGCGCTGCTGAGCGGCCCAGAGATGCCCAGAAGCCCGTTTATAAGACCGGTGACGCCTCCCCCGACAATCATCGTGGCAGGACGGTTGGGGAGAGTCATTTTCCCCATAATCTTCATTACGGCAAAAACGATAAGAAAGACGCAGAGGATGCGCGTCATAAGAGCCTTAGGCACCACGGCAAACCCGAACGCCCCGAGTGCCGTAAGCGGAGCCGCAAGAAGAAGAAACCGTCCGGTCTGCTTCCATTCAATGTTCTTAAAGCCCATCCCCATCTTAGAGAGGTTACTAAGAAGCTGCGCGATGGTGGACACCGGCACAGCCACCTCAACCCCATAGAAGCTGGTCAAAACAGGAAGCAGTATCATCCCGCCGCCAAAGCCTACCGCTCCGGAAAGCAGCCCGGCGACAAAACCCACGGCAATCAGAATCAAAAGTGTAGAAGTCTCAAGCATAAAACAGTCTCCACAATAAAACGCCGCGAAGATAGCAATAAATATCAGTTTGTGCCAGCAGGACCGTCGTTGTAGGCGCGGTACTCGCCCTTCATCACATTCAGGGTTTTCGGCAGCCAGACTCTGTAGCGGACCGACTTGTCCCAGGAGGCACCGGCGGAAGCGAAGTCGCATAGGTGCACTTCACGCGGTTTGCCATTGTTTTCAAGGTCGGTGCCGGTAATCATAGGCGTCGTGAAAGCCATCCAAGCAAAACCTGCGTCCACGGACGGTGTCAAGTCCACGGCTCCATCCTCCGAAGTCTGAACCACAACCCCCTCATCCACGAATCCGTCGCTGAAGCGGGAATCCCTTGCAAGCACAATAGGTCCGCGCACAATCGCCTGATGCCCATCCTGTTCCAGGACTCTGGCAGCAAGGTCAAGGCTAAGTTCGACCCTGTCTCCCTTTTTCCATTTTCTGGAAATTTTCGCATACTCCCCTGCCTCAAGAGCGTCGAGGTCAACCAAGAGAGTATCCTTCCCGCTTATAACCCTCGCGGAGGCGCCATCTTTACTCCACTCCGGGATTCTCAGAGAGAGAGCGAACTCCGAAGGTTTTGATGGAGAGAGTTCTATGGAAATATCACCCGAAACAGGGTAATTTCCGGACACCTTGACCCCCATCTCACCACGGCGGCCGAGCGAAACGCGTGCCTCGAAATCACCGTAATAGTTGACGCTAAGCCCCTGAGCCTCAGCACGCAGAGCAAGCGAAGGAATCATTGCGAAGGCCCTCGGACCGTTGGCATTACAGCAGTTTATATTGAGTCCGCACTGCCTTTCGCCCTCAACTCTCCAGCCTTCGAGCGGGGTGTATTTTGCAATCTGACAGCCGTCGTCCTTAAGCGAGCCGAGAATGGCATTGTAGAACGTGCGTTCAATGTTATCAGCATAGCGGGAGTCGCCCGTAAGGCCTAAAAGACGGTCGCAGAACTGCATCCACGTGAAGCTGACACAGGTTTCCATCGTGTGATAGGTCGGGACGGTCTGAAGGGCTTTCCCTCCGTACCAGCACTCCACTGCGCTGCCCGAACCTGCAATGTTTATTTCCTCGGAAAGGATGTGCGAGAACGTTTTGAAAACAGCCTCAAGGGTGGTGTCATCCCCAATTTCGCGGCAGTATTCGAGCAAGCCCTCGTAGCAGGACATCATCTCGTATGCCTTCGCCCCGTTTTCGTACGAGAACCAGTTGGAAGGATGCGGGAACCTCAGTGCAACGGGGCAATCAGAGCGGCTCACAAGCTGCGGCCCCTCAGCAGTTTCCCACTGGGAGACTATGTATTTCGCAAATTCAAGATAACGCGCCTCACCGCTTCTGCGATAAAGCAGCATAATGGGTTCAAGAACCGAAGAACTTGCCATTCCGCGGTAGTTTCCGGTGGTGACGATGTTCGTCTTTCCCGGGCCCACCTGACTCATAAGGTGGTCGGCAACGCGCTGAGCGGCTTCAAGTGCCTTTCTGTCCCCCGAAAGGTCATACCAGGACAGAAGGCCCAGCATCGTGTATTTTCTTCCCCAGATGTCCCACTGACGGAGCTGATACTCAGAGGCATAGTTTCCGATGTAGCCGTCTGGAGTCTGAGTGGAGAGAAGGCTGTCGACGGATGAGGCTATTTTATTGTAAAGCTCGGAGTCACCAGTGTACTTGTAGGCGCCAATAGCCCCGAGAGTCCATTTCCCCCAGAATTCGCTCTGCCATCTCCAAGTCTCGTCCCGGTGGCGGAACGGCTCCACGATTTCATCCACGTTCTGCTCCTTCACCCTATGGAGGAAGCAGTCGTCAATCCTGCCGCCGACATAGCCGCCGATTTTGACCGATTTGACGCTCATATCCGTTTTACCGTTTCCGGCAAAGACGCAGGTGCACAGAAGCGTCAGCATAAGCAAAAACCTTTTCATAACTAGCTGTCTTTAATCACTTTACAAAGATACGAATTTAGTTATTTCCCCGCACGAGAGCGTCAATCCCGCCATAGATAATTTCAGCGATTGCCCGCATTCCCTTGTCGTCCGGATGGGTTATAATGAAATCCTTGGTAATCTGATAGGTACCTCCGTTAATGTCCTGGAATGTGTCGCCGACCTTTGGATGATTTTCGGGTATGTCAAGCTGAGAGATAGGATAATATGGAATCTTGTATTTCTCGCTAATGGTTTTGATGGCATTCTCCTTAACCTCTGACTTCCAGAAAGTTCCGGTAATAAGAACATATTTCGCGCGCTTTACGCACCACCCCACAAGACCGTCAAGGGCAGTTTCGAACCCCTGCTCGTCGTTCACGTTTTCGCCGAGACGGACAACGATTATATCCTTGCCGGCTGCAGCTTCGCCAAGAATGGAGTCAAAGGCGTCAGTGGTGAGGCTGCGCTCCCATTTTGCAATATTGAGCGGAGTAACCGTTGAACCCGGGTATTTCTTCCCGAGGAGTCTCTCCAGAGTGTGGCAATAGTCATTTTCCGGCCTTGAAGCGGCCATACCCCAGTCGGAGTACCACTCCACTTTTTCGGAGTATTCGTGACGGGTGATGGAGTTTCCGAGGCATAGCACATTGTAGCAAGGGCTCTTTTTCAGTTCAAACTGCACTTTCCCGCGAATGTCATCGGAAGCGGCTCCGACAAGCGCCTCGAAACGCCCCGGCTCGGCCACCCATTCGTGACGGGCGGGGTCGAAATAGCTCAGAGCGTCGGCCGCGATTTCAAAGGTGACGGTCTTTGACTCTCCGGGGGCAAGGTTCACTTTGCAGAAGCCCTTGAGTTCCTTTTCCGGACGCGGGAGCGATGATTTGAGGTCGTGGAGGTAGAGCTGAACAGTTTCCTGACCTTCGCGGGAGCCGGTGTTGGTGATGGAGACTGAAAGAGTCAGCGTGTCGGTCTGAGTCATCGTGCGGCCGCTTATCTGCGGTTTCCCGTAGGAAAAACTTGTGTAGCTCAGGCCGTGTCCGAAAGCGAAAAGCGGCTTTATTTTCTTGCGCTCGAACCATCTGTAGCCGGTGAATATGCCCTCTTTGTAGGTCTCAGGCACTATATCCTTTTCATTTGTCCAAGCCTTGGAAGCTTCCGCCTCGCCAGGGTATTGGCCCTCGGCACTGTGGGCGGCGACATCTTCAAGACGCACAGGGAAAGTGAACGGAAGTTTGCCGGAAGGATTGGTGTCTCCCGAAAGCACTGAGGCGATGGCATTGCCGGCCTCGGAGCCGAGATACCACGCCTGCACCACAGCAGGGACTGCCTTAATCCACGGCATTGCCACAGGATTACCGGAGATGTTCACAAAGACGATGTTGCGGTTAACCTTTGAGAGGGCCTCAATCACCTCGTCCTGTCCATACGGAAGCGAAAGGGATTCCCTGTCATAACCCTCGCAGTCCTGTCTGATGCTCTTGTTCAGACCTCCGACAAATATTACATAGTCGGCCCCTTTTGCTGCCTGGGCTGCCTCAGCGATAAGCTGCTCCGGAGTGCGGTCATCGCGAATGTCCTGTCCGGTGCTCACCCCGGCGTATGTCGGATTGGTGTCGCCTACATATCCCCTTGCATAGAGGACCTCCGCCTGCTGCTCGAAACGCGCCCGGATGCCTTCGAGCGGAGTTATTTCATAGCGGGCCTTCAGAGAGGAACTTCCGCCGCCCACGGTCATTTTCTTGATTGCGTTCTCGCCCACGACAAGTATTCTGCGGGCTGAAGCGGGAATCGGCAGCAGTCCCTTGTCATTTTTAAGAAGCACTATTCCATTCTCGGCAACCGCACGGGCGTCGGCGCTGTGCTCCGGGGAGTTCATAGAGCCGAAAGGCTTGTCGGTGTTCATTGCCGTGCGGAAAATAAGCCTGAGGACATTGCCCGCTTTCTCGTCAAGGTCTTTGATGGAATACTTCCCGCTTCTAAGGCCCTCAAGATAGGAGGAAGCAAACCAGTATTCGTCATAGGCGTTGCTGACGTTGTGGAAAAGTCCGTCGGTGCCCGTGCCGAATTCCATATCAAGACCGTTCTCAGCCGGGCCCTCGGTCTCGTGGACTCCGCCCCAATCTGAGACTACGATTCCGTCATAACCCCATTCGTCACGGAGAATCGTCTTCAGAAGATGGGAGTTCTGGCTGCAGAACTCTCCTCTGTAGAGGTTGTATGCCGACATAACTGCCCACGCTCCGCCTTTCTGGACCGCAGCCTTGAAAGCCGGGAGATAGATTTCGTAGAGCGCGCGGTCGTCGACATCCACGTCAACTGAAGCTCTAAACTTCTCCTGATTGTTAAGCGCAAAGTGCTTCAGGCAGGCTGCAACGCCATTTTCCTGAACGCCGCGGACATACGGAACGACAATTTCAGATGTAAGGAACGGGTCTTCGCCCATATACTCGAAGTTTCGTCCTCCCAGCGGGGTGCGCATTATGTTCACTCCCGGGCCGAGAAGCACATCCTTTTCCCTATAGCGTGCCTCCTGACCGACGCTGAGGCCATATCTGTGGGCAAGCTCCCTGTCCCAGGACGCTGCAAGGCAGGTGAGAGCAGGATAGGCTGTGCAGGAGTCGCTGGTCCATTTTGCAGCCTCCCATTCATCCCAAAGGCTCTCCACCCTCACTCCGTGCGGACCGTCGGACATCCAGAGTTCCGGAATGCCGAGACGGGGCACTCCCGAAGAGCTGAACTTTGACTGAGCGTGAAGAATTTTGACTTTCTCCTCAAGCGTCATCCTGCTCAAGGCATCCTCCACCCTTTCGTCAATGCTTTTAGTTTTATCCTGATACACAGGAATTTGAGCCCCAAGCAACGAGGCCGTTCCGAGTGCGATCACTCCGCAGCAAAGTAATTTTGCAAATTTCATCTATACGTCCTTTTATTTACAATCCCTTGTGTGATTGATTTATTTATTTGTTTCCACCATTCTGACCGGGCCCATAAGTCCGCATTCCCTAAGACCCGATTCCGCTTGAGGCCACCTCAGACACCAGGTCTTGCGCGCCGCCTCAGGCTGTGCCCCATCGTAGGACAGGCGGTTGAACCAAGTGGAAGTCACTTTCACTTCCAGAGTATTCGCGCCCTCCTTCAAAGCGGAGGTTATGTCAATGGAATATGGCTGAGTCCAAAGCACTCCGAGCCTCTTTCCGTTCAATATGACCTCAGCAATCATATCGACGTTCCCGAGTTCAAGAATATAGCGTGAAGCTGCTTTAAGGGAACCCAAGTTAAAGTCACGCCTGTAAGTCACAGTGCCGGAGAAGGCTTTTGCCTCGGCGGAGACATCAAGTTTTGACCACGGCTTCAGCTGGTCAAGGCTGAGCTTTTCAGGAGCGCCCCAGCCCCCCGGGAAGGAGATTTCCCATCCGCGGCTAAGGTCACACACAAGCGCCTCTTTCTTAGGCTCTGCACTGGCAGAAACGCCCTCTTTGTCGCGCCTCAGCACGACGAAAACAGCTCCGGCCCTTTCAAGAGACAACTTCACAAAAGTTCTGTCCGCTTCCTTGCGATAGACGGCATCCGAAGTTTCGCCAGTAAGAGGGTTCCAGATTTCGGCGTGGCCGAATGAGCGGAAACTAACCTCGCCGCTAAAACCCCTGTCGGGAAGAGTCGAGATGAAATACCAGTCCGCCCCCTCGGCAGTTCTATGCTGCCAGAGCACTCCGTCACCGGAAGGAGTTGCCACTTCTCCGCAGACTCCCTCCGAGGCCGCGCCCGAAAGTGTGACGTCAGGAAGCAGGTCCAGAGCCTCTACTGCCTCCGCGAGAGTATATCCCTCAAGCAGCTGCCCCTTGCCAAGACGCCGAAGGGACTTGACTCCGGACGCCTTTCCCCAAAGTTTTTTAACCTCAGAGGCAAATTTCTTTTCCGCCGCCTTTCCGCCTCGAAGAGTTGCGGATTCAACGGGACGCTCTGCAACGACGCAGGCACCCTGACGGACGAGAGAGCGAAGCCGCGCTATGGTCTCAGGGGTCATCCTTTCGTTCTGCGGAATCCAGAGAAGACTGTACTCCACTCCCTCTGGAGTCACAAGGCGGCCACTTCTGACGCTCAGCCGGTTCATCAGGACATCTCTGTTGCAGTAGTCGTAGCGGAAGCCGGTCGGAACCGGGGTCTTCTGATTCGGCTTGTGGTCAATTTCGTCCCCAAGATACCACAGGACATCTGCGGAAGGTTTGCCCCGCTCCAGAAGATAGCTGCAGCGGGCGAAGTAGGTCGTGAATTCGCTCATATATCCCCACCAGGTCTGTCCCCGAAGGAACGGAGTGCCGATGTTCGCCCCCGAGAAGGATGTGCCCGGAGATGGCCAGTTAGTCTGAGGGTTATGAGTGTAGGTATGGAATATCAGATGGGAAATTCCGTCCGCCATTTTCATATCGGCAATTTCCTTCAAATCAGCCCAGTGCTCGTCCCAGGTGTGCTGGAAAGAGGTGAACGACTCGGCGGCAACGCGCGGCTTCCCATAGACGTGCGCGGCTGAAGCGGTCGGGAGTATAGGTTTGAAGTTCACAGAGCCCACAAAATACTTTTCAAGCGGCTGCCAGAACTCGCAGACAGGGACATCGGCATATTTGAAATACTCCAGAGGGTCGCCCGGGAAGATGTCCGCGCAGGCGGTTTCGTAGATAAGCGAAAGGCCCTTGTCTTCTGTCCTCTGCTTCAGCCTTCCGAAGAAATTCTGCACCAGGAGGTCGTTCAGGGTCCGCCTCCAGTCCGCAAGGAAGCGGGCTGTAGTGGACGGAGAGTCAATCACATAGCCCATCAGAGCAGGAATCCACGGACGGAGGGCATAGCCGTTCATCTTTTGGAACTCAGTCTCCATTTCCGGGGTCCAGGTCTGAGTGCGGCACTCCCAGCTGTCGAAAAGCGCTCCGTTGAGAAGGCCTCCCGCGAGCGGGCCGTCGGCGATGCGGCCGAGGTAGTTGTCGAACTGGATGTCGGCTCCGTGAGGGTCAAGTTTGTTGCACTCCCAGCCGGTGGCTTCCTCAGGAGCAGGGGCATTTTTCTGCCCGGTGTTCACGTTTCCTATGCGAAGAACTGTCCAGCCGCCAGTTGGCGAAGAAGGGGCTTCCCAGCTAAGGCGTCCGTAAGCGTCCATAGAAGAGGTTATGTCAAGGATTTCTCCTTCCTGGAGCCAGGCCGCAGAGTCGTAAGTGACTCCGTCCCCCTTCCTCTCCATAGTGCGGAGAGTCCACCCGGCCTCGCTCTCCCAGTTGTTTTTGCGGGCGGCAGAGTAAAGGCGTACATACTCCAGGTTGATTCCGTAGCGTAGGGTAATCTCAAGGCGATATTTTCCAAACGCCGCCGGAGAAGAGCAGCTAAGGGAAATCGGGCGGTCGTCCTGCCAGGATGCCTGCGGGAGCTTGGTATCAAGAACTGGGGTTTCAAGGCCGTCCTCACCAATTGCAAAAAGAGCCACACGAACGTCCGGCTCATAAACCGCCGGATGACTCATCCTGTCAACCGGTGGAAGTTCAAGCGTGCGGACCCGGGTCGGAGAGGCGAAGGTGTACTCAAAGGAGTGCGTACCCACCTCGAATCTTCCGGGAAGAGACTCCCCCTCGACTTTTACCGGGGTAAGCGGTGCTCCGGTGTCACCCTCAGGGGTCGGGAAGGCAAGAACCATAACGTCCTGATAGTCTCTCCAAGGTTCAGAGAAGCCTTCTGCGACAGGGAGCACGGCATCCACGGCAGTCCCGGATGCGAAATCGGTGCGGCTCCAGACGATGTGACGCATAGAGTCCTCAGGCTTCACCCACGGGCCTCCAGCCATCGCCCAGCCCGGGCAGCCCTGCATCGTAAAACGAAGACCCAGACGGCGGCTCTCCTGAGCAGTGTAACGGACGAGTTCATCCCATTTGGGGCTAAGGCAGGCTATCTGCTCCCCAGTTCCCGGCCAGACTCCGCCGAACTTCCCGTGGAAAAGCTGCACTCCGGAAAAGCCAGCGGAAGCGATTGCTTCAAGATCGGTGCGTATTCCCTCACGGGAGACATTTCCGCCGATAAAGTGGAACCAGGTTTCGGGATAGAAAACCTTTGCAGGGTTGCGGAAAGCCGCCTCGTCTGAAGAGGAAAATTCCGCATTCAGCACTTTTGCATCAGGAACGACAGGCACAATTTCCCTATTTTCGGAGACAGAAGACTGCTGAGCAAAGGAGTTCGGGACAGATAAAGCAACAGCCGCAAAAGCGGCTGTTACTCCCAATATAAGATGAATTCTCATCGCACTATGGTTAAATCATTAAAGAATGCTGAACTTGTGAATCTTGTTGAACACGGTGTCAACTACATAGAACTCGTTCGATGCAGAAGGCGACGGGACAAGTTCCATAGCCTTGAAGCCTGATGAAGGCCATCCGATTACGTTATCTTTGGTAAGAGACAAGGTTACTGAGCCTGAGCCTGTTGATGAAACCGTCACTTTGTAAATCTTATTTTCTACGTTGGAGAACCAGATATTATCATCTGAATCAACCATCATACAGTTGACTTCGCCTGTGCCCCAACATACCGTTCCCAGAGCGTCAGTTGACAGATTCTTGCTCCAGATTCGGCTGTTGGTAGCTTCCGAAGTGCTCTTGGTTGCGACATAAAGCACGTTGTTGTGATTCTTGCACATAGCACGAGGTTGGATCGGGCTGCCAAAATAGAAATATCCATCCGTTTTGCTAGAGAAATCATAGCCGGAAGCGGCTGTGAACTTTGTCAAATAATACGCATCCCTGAAGAGCACAATCATATTGTTATCATCGTCAAACTCAATATCAAGAGGTGACCTGCCTGAGAAATATGCCGCGCTACCATTGTTTTTCACGGCTGCATCGCCTTCTTTTGTGTCAGGATTTATCCATCTGATCCAACCCTTGTCTTTGGAGGCATAATAGATTTTACCGTCCAAGTAGGCAAGTTTCCACGGGGTCACGCCCTTTCCAAGCCAAGTAAGCGCCGTGGTCTCGTTGGTATTGAAATCATATAGCCAGATCTGGTCATTTGAAGTTCCGCTCATTGTAGAGTATGCAAGACGATGGTCATCCACGAAAGTGGCGCCCATAAGTTTTCCATCGAGATTTGACGGCATCGGAACCACATTCTCGGTGCACTTGTAAACCGCGTCGGCGCTGGTCTTGACGCTAAGCGTCTTCACTTTGCCAGCAGAGAAAGTGAGGGCGGAAGAAAGTTCAAAACTCTTCGTGTAGGAGTAATCGTTCGCGCCCTTAACCGTGATAGTGAAATTCTTTGAAGAGAACGGAGCCACGGCAAGAGTAACCGTTGCTGTGGAAAGTTTCGCTATGGAAACATTCTCCACATTAAGAACTGCTTTCTTGGACGCGTTCACCGCCGTATATTTAGGGGCGGAGCCTGTAAGGTCCACCGTGAACTCGCCGCAAAGGTCATTGTCGCCGCAAGTAAGCTCGATTCCAGTGAGTGTAAAGCTCTCTGAAGAGGAAGTGTTCAGAACCTCGAAACTTACCAGAGTCGCGAGGTTGTCAAGAGAAACGTTCACTGAAGAGGAGCCCTTAACTGCGCTTGCCTTTCCCCAGGCAGGAAGTGCTGTGCCGCAGATGTGAGCCTTGTTGTCGTTCCCGTTCTGAGTCTGCGAGGCGGAAGCGGCGCAGCCGATTGTTACCGGAACGGCCGCAGCAGAAGTAGCCTTGTCGGAGTAAGGATAAACTACCAACCAATCGTAGGAAGCCTCCGCGTCAAGTTCGGTTTTCATCGTGCCCGTGAACTTGTTTGATGCGAGGTTCTCCTCCGTGATTGTGAAAGGATTTTCAAATGTATAGTCCGCAGCGGAGGCAGCGGAGTGATAGACATTGATTTGGTCGCCTGATGACCAAAGAGTTGACATACCGCTGTTGGACGTCTTGGAGGCGGGAACAGAAGCGGTTATCGAGAAGTCGGAGGGAGTCCCTGAAGGTCTGTCGACAGAAACAGCTTCCTTCGTGCAGGAGAAAAGGGCTACTGAAGCCGCTCCCACAGCCGCTAGAGATAAAATTCTGGTTTTCATCGTTTCTGAGGATTAAGACATTAGTACAGTTGGACTTTACCGTCGGTGGAGTCATTCTCCCAATCCTTGATTGTGCCGGAAGTGGCAAAACCCGCTTCGGCTGTTGCGGGAATAACCACAACAGCCGGAGCTTCGTAAAATTTTTCGTTAGTCATTATCTGAATTTTAGTTATTCAAGTGTGAGCCAAGCGCGGTGGAGTGTGCCGTAACGGGCGAAATCCACGATGTAAACCTCGGTTCCTTCAGCCGTAGGGTTCACAACATAGCTCTCCGGCTGCGCTCCGTCCGCCCATCCGTTTGCTCCGCTGTGGATTGCGGTGACGGTGGCGTCCTCATAGCCTTTCTTGCCCGGCTTGAGAAGATAGGTCATCATATAGTAGTCGCTGAACCAGATGCAGCCCCTCTTGTCAACTGTAATACCGAGGATTCCGGTGTTGAACCTTGCTGTAAGCGGCTGACGGTACTCTCCGACAGTGACAGCGGAAGGTTTCTCGGTTGTGCTGCCGGCAATCATAGTCTTGGTACCGTCAGGAGCAACGCTCCAAAGGGATGCCGCGCCTGTTTTCTCATTCTGAAGGCCGACGATGAGATTTCCGTTATTGTCGAAGTCCATACACTTCACTTTTGTACCGTCAGAGTTGTCCCACTTTGCAAACTCAACCTTTGCAGCATTGTTTTCGTCTGCGGTCTTTGCATCGCTGTACGACCCTGCAGTCCACTTGTAGATTGTCGCGATATCGCAGCAGTTTACATACATATTGTTGGCTGAGTCGAATTTCACGAGCATTGCAACCGGAAGATTAGTCACAAGGTCGGTTGCCTTTTTGGTTGTAAGGTCAATCGTCCTCACGCAGTTGTGACCCTGGAAAGCCACATAGAGTTTGCCGTCTGCCGCGTTCTGGGTAAGTCCGTGGGCACGACGTCCGTCAGCTCTTTCATAAAGAGCCGTGTAGGTCTTGGCAGCGACATCATAAAGATAGACAGAGCCGCCCCTTGTGCCGATAGCAAGACGGCCGTCGGAAAGGAAGGTTGCGTCATAGGCTTTGTTGATGTCATTGGCATCAAGGCCGAGTTTAACGGCCTCTTTCTCTGCCTTGTACACTTCCTTGATGTATTTGAACTGAACAGGAGCCTTTGCTGTCTGCTCGCCTACTGTCACTGTAACGTCGTATGAAGCGCCGACCACATTGACCGGGACTTCCACTGTGAGGGAAGTTGCGGAAGCGCTGCTTACTACGGCTGCAACATCGCCGAATTTTACGCTGTTAAGGCCGACAACGGCACTGAAATTCTTTCCGGTAATGGTAATTTCATCCTGGTCATACCCTTCAACGGCGCTCAGAGCTGAGACGCTGACCTTTGTGTCAAGATATGTAAACTTAAGGTTTGAAGCGGTCTGCTCGCCAAGAACGACCTTCACTGTAACCTCGCCCGGTTCATTTTCAGGAGCAACGACTGTGAGAGTTTTTTCAGTCGCACCAGTTACGCTTGCCTCAGTCTGTGCGAAATAAACCTTAGCGGTTTTGGAAAGGTTCTCTCCGGTTATGGTCACCGTTGTGCCGACCTCGCCCTCTGAGGGAGAAATCGCGGTAGTTTTTAGCGTTTTAGGCTGAGGATTTTCTTGCGATGGATTGTCCTTTGTGCAGGAAACCGCAAAAAACATTGCGGAGATAGCAAGAACAGATAAAATCTTTTTCATAATCCGATTAGTGTTAAATGGTTATTGTTGATTTGATTTTTCGATATGACAGGGAATCATCTCCGAGAGATATGATTTAGGAAACCATCTCCGAGAGATATTCTTTTGGAGAAAGCCCGTTCACCTTCTTGAAACATTTTGAAAAATAGGATGAAGAGGTGTACCCGAGCATAACGGAGACGTCACCGATGTACATTCCTTCGCAAATGAACTGCGCGGCTCTGGACATCCTGAATTCGAGAATATAGTCTCCGGGAGTCATCCCCATCTGGGCTTTGAAGCGGCGATGGAAATTTGTCGGGCTCATATTCATCGCTTCCGCAAGCGACCCCACAGAGAAGTCCATATCGGAAAGTTGAGCTTCAAGAATCCGGTCTATTTTTTCCTTGAAAGCTGAACGCTTCACTGCAGGAGAAGAAGAGGCCTTTCGCAACGAAAGAAGATTGTCCACCTGGTAGTAAAGAGCTTCCGCGCAATGGAAATCGTCGACATAGGCGTCCGCGCCACCACGAAGGCAGGCCGTACGGACTTCTGAAGAAGAGTCTTTGTTTACGCAGACAAGAGGAACGTTGCAGAGAGTCTCCGAGGATTTGACCTCCTCGCAAAGGGAAAGGCTTGAAGCGCTGTCCAAAAGAGTCACGTCGCAAAGAACTGCGTCAATGTGTTCGCTCTTGATTAAGGAGTTTAGATTTTTGACACTGAATAAGTCGTACCAAGCGGACAATATATCTTTGTACTCAGAGTAAAAGATATTGTCATTTGATACGATAAGGACAGTAGGCCGTACCCTCCCCCGATTATTTAGTGTTATATCGCCACTCATTACTTCCAGACTTGGATTCGCTGGCAAAATTAGAGAGAAGCGGAAATATGTCGCATTAAACTCAGACATAAATGTATAGTTTTTTGATACCACCAAATAACCGAAAAGGGAGGATTAAACGTCTACTCAGGATTGTATTATTTGATAACAATCGGAATCTTGATAATGGCTCCGTCGTGATGCCAGCGGGCACCGCTGTACAGTCCGTCCCTTGAAGGACTGAACACCATTCCATACGGGATGAACTGGTCGGCGACTCCGAGCACCTCAGCAGCGGAGTCTCCCTTGGCGAGCCTGAGGACATAGATGACTTTCGCGCTTGCATCATTCAGATAAATGTCCTTGCGCTTGCGGTCCACAAGGAGCGTCGTTATCTCGTCGAAGGTGTCTCCTGTCTTCAGTGAAGGATTTCCCGGATAACGTATACCCGAAAGAAGCTGCGTCTTCACCTTTCCATCCGCTGAAACTCTCCAGAGGCCATAATACTGAGTCGCGACGATTATGTTGCCGTCCCAGTCAAAGTCAAAGGAGATGAGATCTCCGTTCTTGACCTCACTATTCATATCTACATAAGAGGTAGCGGCGGTGTAATTTCCTTTCTCAAGGCGGTAGATTGTCTTTCCGCTGCGGCTCAGAACATACATATTTCCATCGGAGTCGAACTTCACGTCACCTGCATCCGCGATTGCAGGAGCGATGTCCAAAAGCGTGACGGCCGGGGTAGCCTTTGTAATGTCCATATAACCGACTTTGCTTGCCTTAGGGAAGGCGATGTATGCCAGACCGTCGGACTCATTGAGGGTTATCGCGGTTGAGCGGCTGTTGTCGGAGATAGGATTTGCGAAGAGAGCAGGCTTCGGAGATGAGAGGGCAACAGTGTAGAACGGATGGTTGGACTCGTACGAGCCGAAGAGAATCGTGTTGTCGTCGAGGAAAAGAAGGCTGTTGGCCTGTGCGTATGAAACAATCTCCACAAACGGCTGATATTCGTATGAGCCGTATTTGAAGGCGGTCTCACTCTCCATTTCAGGTTTTCCGGTCACGTTGACTTTAATCTTGAACTCGGTGCCCTCCTCCTGCTCAGGAGCCTCTACGACAAGAACGGAACGTGAAGCGGAAAGAACAGTTGCCTGCTTTCCTCCGATAGTAACCGTGTTTTCTGAGGCCGTGGCGCTGAAAGTGGAGCCGTTGAGCGTAATTTTCGTTCCACCCTCACCGGCTGCAGGCGTGAATGTGAATCCTTTGCTCTCACCGTAGGTAAAGAGCGGTCCTTCAATGGTTTTGTCCCCTACCGTGAGAACTACAGGGTAGGAACCTGCCGGATTGTAAGGGATGGTAAATTTGAGCCTTGTCAAAGAGGCCTCGACAGGAGTAAGCGGCTCACCGTTTATGGAAGCGAGGTTATCGCTCAGTTTCATTGCGAAGCCTGATCCTATGATGGTTATCTGGTCAGGAGCTATGCCCGAGTCTGGAGTAACCGAGTCAATCCTCAGTTCCGCTTTTCCTTCAGTCGCCTCCAGGGACATTCCAGTTTTGCTGCAGGATGACGCCCCGGCGAGAGTGAGCGCCATAATCCCCAGTATGAATATTCTGTTTTTCATTTTATATCTTTCTATGATTTATTCAATTATCTCTCAGTAGTTTGGCCCGGCAAAAGGCTTTCAAAACCGCCTTCCGCACAGACCAGGCTCCCACGCATCACGGGTCGAGAGGGTCGATGGAGCCGATAGTAAGCGAATTGAGCGATGGAAGGAACGGCATAGAGTAGTCGTCAAGACGCGAACTGAAGGTTACCGGCATAAATCCGAATTCTCCAGTGCAGCGCTGACGGAACGCCTGAGTCTCCATAACATCCTTCATAATACCGGTCTGCATCACCATCAGAGCCTCCTTTTCGAATGGGAAGCCATATCTGAAAAGCACCCTTGAAACATTCCTGAAGTTGGTCGGAGTGTGCCTTGCGTGCGGTTCCATAATAATCACCGACTCCGGCACTCCTTTCTCGATAAGGTACGCTTTCATAAGAGCCGCCTCGTTGTCTTTAGTTTTGAAAGGTCGCACCCTTCCGCCGGTAACAATGACAAAAGGAGCTTTTTTCGCCCTGTATTTCGTGTAGGCATAGTCACAACGTACCTTTGCCTCGTCAGCGAAACAGGTCTGGTCATTGCTGGCCCCGAGAACGACGATGGCAGAATAGGAGAAGCGGCTGAAATCCGTTGATTTAACAGCATCGCAAGCTGCCTTATTGCGGCCGGAAGCGAGAGGTTCGAAAAGAACCGGCTCCTCATTGAATTCGTTAACTTTGAGGAGGTTATACATTCCGGAAAGAGCGATATCTCCAAAAACTCCTGTCGCGGAAGTCTTGGACAGCACCGCGGAGAGAGCTGAGTCAATGTCAGCATCGGTTGCCTCGCGAGTGTCGTTATCACAGTGGGCGGCCTGAGTGCCTTTGCCATAGACTGCGACTATTTTCGCAACCATCTCAGCATCGTGCTTGAAGGCGAGGCGGAGAAGTTCAGAGGCGGAATTTGCGGTGGTGTAGTAGTAGCATCCGGACGGGGAAAGGTGTTCCGAGACGAGACGGTCCCAGACGTTGCCTTTCTCCCAAAGTGAAGCGAGATGGTCACCCACCTGCTGAATCTCCGCTGAAGTGAAGCAGAGAGCGTCCAGACGGTCGCTTCGAAGGGTAGAATTTGAAAGGCGGGAATATTTCGCAGATTCAATCGCCGAGAGGGTTTCGTCCGCTGCTACTACGGCTTTAAGTTCCGGAAGGTTGTGCAGCAGAGAGAGAAAATAGCACTCTGCGCAAGATAGGTCCTCGGGAGAAACCATAGAGTAGCTTTGGAGCGGAGTCTGAGTGAATTTTTCCACTGGGGTAGGGTCATCTCCGCTTCCACCGCCGCCCGGGGTGTCAGGGACCGGCACAACGGAGGTACCTCCGTTCTTACTGCAGCCGGCAAATATGCTCAGGACAGAGGCGATGATTGCGAATGTACAATTTATTGTTTTCATAATTTCTGTTGTCTTAATAGCTCAGACCATCATTCCAGCCTTCATTCTGGGTAAGAGAAGGGTTCAGGAGACGCTCCTGCACGGGAATCGGCATAAGGTAGTCACGTGACTCGTCCCACTTTTTAACTTTGTCGGAATTGATGAGAAGGCAACCTGAAGTACCGTTCTCAAGTATAACGTCGGATCCGAGCTGTTTGTAGATTATATCGCCCTGAGAAGGCTTGCTTCCGGAATATATGCAAAGGTCATTTTTTCCGTCACCGTCAAGGTCGTATGTGCCCGTACCTGGGAAATACATTCCGCGGAAAGGCATAGTCTGTCCGGAAGTTGCGCGAAGGAAGGCGGAACCCTCTTTCCAACGCATCATATCGTTCCAACGGAACCCTTCCTGAAGAAGTTCAACTCCCCTCTCGCGGCGAATCTCGAGGATGACTCCCCTATTTGCCCCGGAAACGTTATGGAAAAATATCTTTCCAATGTATTCGTCCGGGTTTGCATTAGCATCCGAAAGGGAAAGCTTGCCCTGCATCCCGACCCTTGCGCGAAGTTTGTTCACCGTGTTGTCGAGGTCTGACTGGGTGAGAGTTCCAAGCTCCGCCTTTGCCTCCGCAAGGTTAAGCATCGCCTCTGCAAGACGGAAAATCGGCATTGCGGTGTATGAGCGGGCATTAGCATCCATATCTGTCGTAGAGACGTATTTAGTAATCTGGTAGCCTGTAATGGAGCAGGAAAGGTCCGGAGCGAGCGTCTCGCTCTGGCCGATTCTGTGATAGCCAGGGGTACGGATGGACTGGGCAAGACGCGGGTCCCTGTCCTTAACCTCATCAATGAATTGTTTAGTCGCATATCCCGGTTTATCCGTAAAACGGGTTCCGTCAGCCATAAGATAGCTGTTAACAAAGTCTTTTTCAAGACCGAGCAATCCTGAGGATGAGGAAAGGCGGTAGTAGTTCGCGTCGTGATAGAGGCCGTAGGTGAGGTTGTAGGAACGGGCGAGAATTATCTCGTCGTCGAACGGAGAGTCCTGAGTGAATAGTTCCTGATAGTTCTCGGAAGGGGTTCCGCTATCGTGAAGCGTGTACGGGCCTTCGTCAATGAGCGTCTTGGCGGCCTCGGCTGCAAGAGCAAGGTACGTGTCGGCGTCGGGAAGATTCTTCTCAGTGTGATATTTGCGCCAGGTTCCCTCGAAAAGGCAGAAACGCGATTTCAGGGCAAGGGCAGTCCATTTGTTCACCTCGTTGACGGACTTTGAAGACGGAAGATTTGCGATGGCATAGTCAATGTCCTCGAGCATCTTTTCCATAACCTCAGTCCTAGGCGTGCGCGGGATATACAGGTCAGGGTCCTTATCGCCGAGAACCTTGTCATACCAGGGTACATCCCCGAATTTGCTGACCATACGGAAGTAGAAATATGCACGGAAGAACCTCGCCACTCCGTCGTAGTGCGCCCTGGCCTTTTCGTCCGAGCACTGAGAGGAGTGTTCAAGATAGAAGTTGATGTTCCTCAAGTCCGTAAATGTCCAGTCTCCGCCGGTATTCGGCACAATGCGGGCACCGCGAAGCGCCTCGGACATATCCCTTCCCACGACATCATCGTTGCTCTCGGCATAAAATGAGGATGCGCCGGGAAACATCGTGTAGAACGAGTTGCAATAGAGTTTGAGGTCCGACTCGCTCTTGAAGTAGTTTTCCGGAGAAATGCTGTCGCCGGGAAGCTCATTAAGCGAGCAGGAGCAGAGTAGCAGGGCAGATAGGCCAATATATAATAGATTCTTTTTCATTGTCTGCACGAAATTTAGAATGTGATGTCAAGACCGATTGAATAAGTCTTTGAAAGCGGATATCCCGAACCGGTTCCATTGTAGCTGGAATTGATTTGCTCAGGGTCTATGTATTTGGTCTTGAGCGGAGTCCAGGTGAAGAGGTTGTCGCCGCTGAAGTAGATGCGGAGATGCTGGACTTTGATTTTCTTCATCCATTTGTCAGGGAACGTGTAGCCCACGGTAAGGTTCTTAAGTCGCAGATAGCCAACATTCTGAAGGTAACGGTCGTTTTTGTTCATAAGCGTTCCGTTGGAATCATTCGCCATATATCCGCGCAGGAGTGGGAAATATGCGTCCTTATTGTCCTCGGTCCAGTAGATTGATGCTGAATCGGCCCTGAGGAAGCTCCAATACGGACGGGAAAGCGCACCCCAGAATCCGTATGACTCGGAAGTAGGATACCAGTTCTTGCGTCCTATGCCCTGGAAGAATGCGGAGAAATCCACTCCGTACCAGGAAGCGTTCACCCCGAAACTGTAGTTCCATCTCGGCTGGCTGTTACCGATGACTTTGAGGTCTCCGTGGTCATCTGCCGTGTAGAGGCCCTGGTCAATCACGCCGTCGCCGTTGAGGTCGAGGAATTTGACGTCACCGCCTCTGTAGTGGTTCCACTCGGAGGATGGAGATGCGAGAAGTTTCTGGTTCACGCGGTCCTGATTGACTCTGGCGGTATATTCGGCAGCCTCTGCATCAGACTGGAAGAGTTCAACGCTGTAACCCCAGATTTCGCCGATTCTCATACCCTCGTAATAGGTTGTGAGTGACTTGGTCGGGTTGTCGAAGCGGGTGATTTCAGAAATGCTGTCTCCAAGGGATGCATTGACTCCGTAGCTCAGCGGACGGCCGCAGAGATTAACCTCGTCGCTCCAGTTTACGGCTATCTCATATCCCATCGTGCGAAGGTCGCCGGCGTTCTGCTGAGGAGATGACGCTCCGAAAACAGAAGGGAGGACGACGCCTGGGACAAGCATATCCTTGGTGTCACGGATGTAGAAGTCTCCGGTGAATGTGAGGCGGCTGCTCAGAAAGCCCAGGTCAAGTCCGACATCGGTTGTCTGGACAGTTTCCCAGGTGAGATCCTCAGAAATTGCGGACGGAGCGCTGTAGGCAAGAACCTGTTCCCCGTTCACAACCCAGTTGCGTTTGGTGCCGGACATTGTGGCGATGTAAGGGTAGTAGCTGCTGCCCTGCTGGTTTCCGAGCTGTCCGAAAGATGCGCGAACCTTGAAGTTGCTCACCACGTCTTTTGCAGGAGCGAAGAACGGTTCCTCGCTGAGCCTCCAGGCTGCTGAGATGGATGGGAAAAATCCGAAACGCTTGCCCTTTGCAAAACGCGATGTTCCGTCGTAACGGCCGTTGAACTCAATGAGGTAACGGTCAGCGTAGTTGTAGTTCAGACGAAGGAATGAACCGAAGAGGGAATATGCGTGCCTTCCGCCCTTGGACTGCTGGTTGGTGGTTCCGAGGTTGAGGTCGCTGATGGTGTCGGATGTGAGGTTGTCGCGCATTCCGACTAGCTGTTTCCAGCTCAGGTGCTCGTAGTTTACTCCCAGCGTCGCAGAAACGTTGTGCCTCTCAGCGAAGGTCTGTTTGTATGATAGGTAAACATTCGCAGTGTGCTGAGGCTGAAGGGAGGTTATCTGCTCCATTCTGTTGCAAAGGCTCAGGGTCGCATTCTCGACAGTCTCCACAACACCCGGTTCGATGGAATAGGTGATGGAACTTAGACGTTTGTAGCTGTCGGTGATGGTGTTGGCGTAAGTGTAGTCCGCGTTGAGAGTGAGGATATCCTTCCACAGATTGATTGTAAGGCCGGTGGTGGTGGAGAGGTTGTAGGTCTTGTTCTCTCCGCCAGCTCCGGTGCGAAGGCCGGCGAGAAATCCGTCACCCACGTAGTAGTTGTTCTTTGCTGTCGCATAGACGTTTGTTCCGTCCGGATTCACAGGAGAATAGAACGGGAGGGCGTGGCAGAGAATCTGGGTAAAGATGTCATTTCCGCCGGAGCTTACATTGTAGGCATTACCGTAGAAACGGTAAGTTTTTGCGGAAAGGGCGGTGTTGTTATAGACTTTGAGCCAGTCAAATACCTGCGCATCAACTTTTGAACGGATATTGAAGGAGTGGAATTTGTCCGTATTTACCTTCATTATACCGTCCTTAGTGTAGAAGTTTCCTGAAAGAAGGAAATGAATCTTGTCAGTTCCTCCCGATACGCTGAGACTGTGGGACTGGGAAGGCTGATGATTGTTCATAAAGGTGTGCCACCAGTCGTAATTGCCGTAGTAGTTGTAGATTTCGCGTCCGTTCACGGTCTTGGTCACAATCCAAGGCCTTGAAGGGTCCTCGACAACGTCGTTCCTCCTGGCATAAAGCTCAGCCATATCCTCTTCGGTGTAGCCGGTGTATGAGCGTCCGAGGGTCCTTGAGAAGGCGTTGTCCACGATGACTGCCGCGTCATATCCGGTGGTGAGCCAGTCGGTGCTGGTCGTAGGGTCGGTTGTTGCGAAGAAGTTGTTGTAGGTCACAGAGAACTTGCCTTCCTTCGCAGTCTTGGTGGTCACGAGGATGACTCCGAATGCTGCCCTTGCACCATAGATGGCGGCAGAAGCGGCGTCCTTGAGGACTGAGATGGACTCGATATCCTTAGGATTCACGGAGTTAAGGTCGCCGACGACTCCGTCCACGAGAACGAGCGGGCTACCTCCGTTGATGGAGGTGAATCCCCTGACATTGATTGTTCCGCTTGCGCCCGGCTCGCCGGAGCTGAAGGTAACCTGCACGTTCGGCATAGTTCCCTGAAGCATTTCGGAAACATTCGAGAGAGAACGGTTTTCGAGGTCCTTGCCGGTTACGGCGTCCACCGCGCCAGTAAGGTTCGCCTTTTTCTGTGCACCGTAACCCACGAATACAAGTTCGTTAAGTTTCTGGCTTTCTTCCTTGAGAACAACTCTGAGCTCAGTCTGGCCGCTTACAGATAGCGTCTGGTCATCGAAGCCCATACAGGAAAAAAGAAGTGAAGCGTCAGAAGATACTTTAAGACTGAATTTTCCGTCAATGTCGGTTGCAACTCCGTTGGTTGTTCCGACTTCAGTCACGAAGACGCCCACGAGAGGCTCTCCGCTCGGGTCAGTCACGACTCCCGTCACCATTTTCTGCGGGGTCTGGCCGGCCGTCTGCTCAGAAGCGTTTCCGCTCGGGGCTGAAAAGGCCGCGAAAGGCAGAAATGCCAGACTCAGAGCTAAGCACAAAGTCAATAGATGTTTGTTCATATCTTTATGAGGTTGGTTATTATATACATCCAAGTGCATAGTTACACACGATGCAAAGTTACCTCAACAGATATGGACAGAATGGTTGAAAAGTACCAAAAAAGGATAAAATCCTACCAATCTTCAGATAGTCCGAACCCCGGCGTTCATACTATGGGACAGCGCCTCGCCCCTATCTCAGAATTCCGATACGACCTTCCGTCCGTCGAGCCAGTCTATCATATTCAGCACCAGAAGGTTCCAGTTCTGGAAACCTTTATTCAAAACAGGCTCGCCGCTAGGAAGATAGTATTCGTGAAGAGCTCCGAACCTTTCGTAGTCTCTTCCCAAAAGAAGAACAGTTTTTTCGGCAAGTTCGCGTGCGTCAGCGTCATAGCCATAATTCACAAGGGCTTTGAAAACAAAATAGTTGACACAGCCCCAGACCGGACCCAGCCAGGAAGAGGGGTTGCCGCTTGCGCGCACATCGTACATTTTCTCAAGCGGAGAAAGCGTATAGACTCCGGCCGGGGCGTTGAAAAGCGAGGTGTCCCGGTATTGTCTCTCCACTATGATTTTTGCCTGCTCAGGCGTTGCCACTCCGCTCCACATTGCAAGAAAGCCACTCCACACGCTAATGCGCTGAATCAGGCAGTCATACTGACGCGGCTGCCCTGTGTGGTAGTGAAAAGAGGCGTCATCAGGTTTCTCGACCGGAAGGAGATTGAGGTCGACGCTGTAATAAAACCCGTCGCGAGGGTCCCAGCAATGTTTACGGATGCACTGCAAAAGATTCTCAGCCTCAGCGGAATAACGCTCGGAGATGTCGTCCATTCCAAGGCAGGTCGCAAGGTAGGACATAGAAAGCAACTCCTTATACATAAAGGAGTTAAGAAGAATAGAGCCGCAGCTTTCAGCAGGGCGGTAATAGACTGAAGGGTCGTTGTCGACTCCCACCATCGCGTCGTTTTCCCAGTATAGAAGCCCTGTTGCCTTGTCCCTCTGATAGTTCAGATACCTCCCCACGAAGGTTTGAAGGTTATAGAACCCCTCACGAAGCCACTCGGCGTCCCCACCGTTCTCCTGCACGATAAATGCCGCGTGCTGGGCAAGAACCGGCTTGTGCATATTGCTTTTGTAGGGATTCACTTTCCGGGAGGACCAGGGATTGAGCATCTGCATCGCCTCACCGCGTCCCGGGAGTTCTGCCGTTATGCAGATAGGAATCCAGCCGTCACCGCCTCCGTAGGAGAGAAAATTCAGAACGCAACCTTTCTCATACTCCAAAAGTTCTTCAAGGTCCTTCTCCTTTCCGTTGTCAAGGACATTCTGCCTAAGGGCTATGTCCGCAAGAAAAGAGTCCCAGTCCCAAAGCTGGTTGGGGTACTGGTTGCTTCCGGGCACAAGGAAGGGGTATTTGAGAGAGCCGACAGGTTTGCGATACATCCCGCGCATATCCTTACGGATGTTGTCGCGGCATATTTTCTTGTATTTCTCCACATTCTCCGCGGTGCGCTCAGGCATCTGAGCCAGGGAGTTAAAGCAGACGGCACCCAAAAGAGCGAGCGCGGCGATGGATTTTCGGATGTTCATAAAGCGACTGTGTTTTGGCAATGGCTAACTTACCGGGATAAAATGGAACACCGCTACAGATTAAAGGCGACCTTGAGCTCGTCCATCTGGGCGTCGGTCATTCCTTCGGGGATGAAGCCCATATTGCGGCCGGCTTCGTAGATGAGGGCGGCCTTGTTCAGTACGTCCACCTGGTCGAAGGCTTCGCCTATTTCGGGTCCTACGGCGCAGACTCCGTGCTTTTCCCACATCACTACGTCATACTCGTCAAGCCTTGCAACTGTGGCGTCTGCGAGGGCGGAGCTGGACGGCATCTCGTAAGGGATTATTCCGAGGCCTTTCGGGCAGAAGGCTCTGGTCTCCGGAATCATTGACCACAGAAGGTGCGTAAGGACGTCCTTCTCGAGGAACGGGCGGTGGTGAGTGAGGGCCACGAGTTCAATCGGATGGGTATGGAGGGAGGCTTTGTATTCTCCCCCGCGGCGAATCATCAGAGCGTGCATCGCAAGATGGGAGGCAAGCTCGGAGGTGGGTTTCACGGGGTTGTCGGCCACGATTTCATAGCTTTCGCAGCCCGGGCAGATGCGGATGATGGAGCCGTTTTCCATCGGCCATCTTGCGAGGTCCCTCATTCTGCGGTTGGTCCCTTTGCAGAAGAACCACTGTCCTTCGAGGTCCGGGAGCTTCTGCGCCATCGGGACAGCCGGGGCGAGGGCAGGAAGTGCCTTGATTTCGTCATCAATGTACTCCGTGACGTTTACGACTATGTTTCCGCCGTTTCTCTCGGCCCATCCCTTTTCCCAGAGATAGCCTGCGACTTCAGCGACTTTTTCTATTTCACGGCGCAGAGCCGGACGGTTTTCAAGAACTGATTGCATAATTTATTTTTTATCGAGCAATGGATAAACTTCATTAAAATAAGTTGGGGAACACCAGCGAGAAGACTAGCAGCAGCAGTCCGCACACAAGCACGACCCCGGTCTTGCGGCCGCTCCCCTTCCATTCCTTGAGGACTATGCCCCAGAGGTTGGAGAAAAGGACATTAAGCGCCATCAGGATGCACCAGGAGAATTTCATCGCTACGCTTCCCTCTTCAAAGAAGGACTTGCCCACTCCGAGGCCGAAGAACTGGCTGTACCACAGGAGTCCGGCGAGAGCGCAGAAAAGGATGTTGCACCCGAGGACATCTGTTTGGGCGTAGTCCGAGAAGGTGTGGTTGCGGGCATTTTTGTAGAGGCAGTAGGCGGCGTTGGTGAGGAACCCGCCGAGGGTTACCATCAACGTTGCGGGAAGAGTTGCGAAAAGCGGTTTCATCCCGGGGGTCTGAAGGGTTTTCCCGGCGTCGAGACCGAGGCTGAAGCAGGCCGACATTACTCCGGCGAGCACCGCGATGAGAAGACCCTTTGTGAGAGCGAATTCCTGCACGGCCTTTTTCTTTTCCTCTTCGCTCATACCTCTCGAGCGGAGGGCTCCGGCGTAACCGATGACGGCAATGCCGGCGATTGTAAGGCAGACACCAATCAGAAGGATGAGTCCGCTGCCGTGGAAGAGGTCTTCGCGGGCGAAGATGGCGGGGAGAAGGGTGCCCACTGCGGCGCAGAGTCCCAGCGAGAGGGACTGGCCGAGGGCAACTCCGAGATAGCGCATACTAAGGCCGAAGGTGAGTCCGCCCACGCCCCAGAGGACGCCGTAGAAGGCGGCTTTGAGGGCTGCAGCAGGGTCTGAGCCCAGGATGGCTCCGAGGCTGCTGCCGCTCGGGACTGCGAGGAGGGCGCCCAGAAGCGGGAAGAGAATCCAGGCGAATATGCCCTGGACGAGCCAGTAGCTTTCCCAGCTCCATTTGCGCACCTTGTTGATTGGGACGTATGAGCTTGATTGGCACAGGCTGCCAATCGCGATGATGAGAAGTCCTAAGAGTAATTTCATAATTGTTTTTCAGCGGCTTCAGGACTGAGGCTAAAAGCCCTCGGCTCATAAAAAAAATCGCCTCGTGGCTTTTGCCATCAGTCTTTTC
>CAVJRU010000029.1:0-29741 GCA_963652025.1 bacterium | reverse complement strand
AAGGCCCGAACGGCAACAGCATCTACTTTTCTGGCGAAAGCGGATACAAAAACGGTACGGACACTTATGATAGAGATAGCGAAGGTGATTATTGGGCAAACTCCTGTCCGACAAGCGGCAACACGAGCTGCGCATACTATCTGTATATAAGGAAAAATACCCTGGGCGCAGCCCACGGCGTTTCTGGAAACCCTCAGCGCAACCGCTGCGATGGCGCCCAGGTCCGCGCCGTAGTCTCATTATCAGACTAAAGAAAGAGGCGGGTGATCGTGAAGATGCGAGAATCAATTCCGGAATCTCGAAATAGGCGCTAAGACAAATTTGTTTCCTTTTTAAAAGGAAAGATTTAGCATTTTCTTTCCTTTTGAAAAGGAAAGTGCTATATTTGCACTCAAAAGGACAACATATGGAACTGCGCAGGACATTTCAGTCGCTTATTGCTCTCCATCAGGGAGAATTCCCCTACAAAGGGTTGATATCCAGAGAACTTGCTCTTCCGCTTGGCGGAGAGAACATAGTCACCGTGACGGGAATACGGCGTTGCGGCAAGTCCTCGCTACTCAAGATTGCAATCAATAATCTGCTTGCAGAGGGAATTCCCAAAGAGCGTATTCTTTATATCGAATTTGACGATGAGCGCTTTTCCGCTATGACGGTTTCGGACTTTGACGATATACTTCAGGCATATCGCGATATGTATCCGGAGCAGCCTCTGTCGGATGTCTATATGTTTTTCGATGAAATCCAACTCATCAAAGGTTGGGAACTGTTTGTCCTGCGGACCTTCAAGAACTACAGCAAGCACATATTCATCACCGGAAGTACCGCGGAAATGCTGTCCGGCGAAATGGCCTCGGCTCTGCGCGGGTGGCCGGATGAATATGTTGAATATCCTCTTGACTTCAAGGAATACCTAAAGTTCCGGAATCTGACTCCGGATTATTTTTCCGAAAACGGTGCGGCTGTCGCAAAGTCGGCATACAGAAAGTACTGCTCTGATGGCGGATATCCCAGGGCTGTAATGGAAGAGTCCGAAATGGCAAAGTCCAAGATTCTTCAGTCGTATTTCAATACTATGCTCTTCCGCGACCTAATCGAGCACTATGAGATAAAGACCTCGCCGGCAGTCGTGAGGTATTTTCTTAAGAGAGTCTTCGAGAATGTCTCCAAGCCGACCAGCGTAAACAACATATACAACGAACTGAAATCGCAGGGAATTAAAGTGGCTAAGGATTCGCTCTATGACTGGCTTGAATACGCCTGCAACATATTTCTGTTGTATAAAGTCCCGAGTTATACGCGGTCTGTCCTCAAGGAGTCGACCTTGCCGGCGAAGTACTATGTCGCCGACAACGGCTTGCGCAGGGCAATATTGAACAGCCAGGGGCCGGAGGAGGGTAAAGCTCTTGAAAACAATATATTCCTCCATCTCTACCGCAATCTCGGAAGCGATGACAAGATATTCTATTTCAATGAGAACTCCAGAGAATGTGATTTCGTAGTTCTGCGAGGCGGAAATGTCGGAGAACTTGTTCAGGTGTGCTGGGAACTGACCCCAGAAAATAGGGAGCGGGAAATAAACGGCCTTGTCGTCGCAGCTGAAGCCACGGGGTGCAGCAAATGCCGCATAATCACTTGGGAACAGGAAGAAACCATCCTCCAGGACAGTCTTTCTATCTCAGTGATACCCGCCTGGAGGTTGAGTGAAGGGCACCTTTAGTTGAAAATTTTCAGCAAGTTGCTGAAAATTCTGATGATTTATACTCTCCCTGCTGTAACCAGCGATTTGGCACAGGAAATGACCATAGACCCGTATAATGCTTTTCAGGCGAGAAGGCGGGTGATGTCGCCGAGGGAGAGAGCTTGAGCGAGGCTGAAGTTGCCGCTGCGGCTGCGTGTGAGGTAGCTCAGGAAGGCTCCGCTCCCGAGGGCTTCGCCGAGGTCTCTTGCGAAGGCGCGCACGTAGGTGCCTTTGGTGCAGGCGAGCCTTATTTCAGCAAGCGGAAGGTTCAGTCCGCTTATGTCCACAATGTTTATGCGGCTATCCTTTTCTTTGGCCCGGGAGATTTCTTCGGGGCTGAGGCCGCTGTAGTCCGGAGCGGTCTCGGGAGCGAACCGTGGCGTGCCTTCGGGACTGAAAGAAAGAAGGTCGGCTTTGTCGATGCGGATTCTGGCCGTGCGGATGAGCTGCTGAGCCGTCTCATCGAATGATGGGTCTCCTTTTTTGTAGAGCTTTCTAGCGATTTCGTAGGCGCGTACTCCGTCAACGGATTTTGCGCTGAAAAGCGGCGCCACCTGGTCCTGCTCCCCGAGAAAGCCTTCGAGAGCCTTCCTTACGGCTTCTTCAGTTACACCATCCACGGGAAACCTCCTGTCAATATCCTTCTCAAGATCGTAGGACGGGGTGGTCGCGCCGAATGACACTCCGGCTATGTATTCCTTGTCGTGGGCCTGAAGCTGTTCTGCCTTTTTTGTGGCGTTGCCGATGCAAACGAGCAGCACCCCCGTTGCGAGAGGGTCGAGCGTGCCGGCGTGGCCGACCTTGAGGTTTTTCTTGCCGAAGTGCCTGCAGGCGAGCCATTTGACTTTCCGGATTACATCTGCCGAGGTCCACCTGTATGGCTTATTCACAATAAGGACTATCCCGTCGGGGTAGTCCTCAATGTTGTGGCTCAGTGCCGCAGTATCTTTCGTCGGTATAAACATCCGTGGTGCTTATTTTACAGGTATTTTTTCGATTCTCCTGAGGTGGCGTCCCCCCTCAAAACTCTCCCCAAGCCACGCATCCACAATTTCCAGCGCAGCCTCAAGCGGGATGAAACGTGCCGGCATCACGAGAACGTTGGCGTTGTTGTGCTGCTTCACGAGTTTTCCGACCTCCGTGCTCCAGGCGAGACCGGCCCTGATGCCCTGATGCTTGTTCAAGGTCATCGCCATTCCGTTTCCTGTGCCGCAGAGTGCTATTCCAAGGTCCACTTCGCCGCTCTCCACAGCTCTTGCGAGGGGATGTGCCACGTCGGAGTAGTCCATACTCTCCGTAGTGTCCGTGCCGAAGTTCCGCACCTCGATGCCTTTGGACTCCAAATGCTTAACTATCGCGAACTTATAGTCCACGCCAGCGTGGTCGTTGCAAATGCCTATTTTCATCGTTTTTCTTTTTTGTATAAAGAACATTGAGCGAATGAGAATTGTTCACATCCGCTCAATATTTTCCGCTTATTACTTGCCAAGAACTTTCACTGCATTGTCTATGCGGCGGGCGAATTCATCTCGGCCGATGAGGGTCACGATGTCGGCAATGCCAAGTCCGCTGGATGCACCCACGAGAGCGAGCCTCAGGCAGTTCATAACCTTGCCCATCGGCCACTCGTTACCCCTGATATACTCCTCAAGCGGTCCTTCGAGTGCCTCTTTCGTGAATCCTTCGCCTTTTCCTGCGGCCTTGTCAGCCTCAGCCTTCTGGGCGAAATCCTTGATGAAGTCCGCAACCTTCAGCGCGAGCTCCACATTCTCGCTCTTCCAGAACTTCGCGGCGTCCTTCTCGACGTACTCCGAAGGAGCGACGAAAAGATATGACGCGATGTCCCAGAAATCTGCGACGAAAGTTGCCCTTTCTTTAATCAGGCCCACAACCTTCTCGGCATACACCTTCGGGAACCATTTGTTCTCGAAATCCGGTGTCGGACGGTACTCCACGCCGTGTTTCTCCGCGCAGTGAGGGCACTGGACGGTGATTCCGTGCTCAGCGAGGATAGGTTTGAAGAGTTTTGTAAGCTCGTGGTCTGATTTCTTGCGGAGGTATTCCTTGTTGTACCATTTTGCCTTCTCCGGGTTGAACTTCGCTCCGTGCATAACCACTCTTTCGAGCGAGAACGCCTCGATGAGTTCCGGCATAGTGAAAAGCTCCCTGTCGTCGCCCGGGTTCCATCCAAGCATAGCGAGCATATTCACGAAAGCCTCCGGGAAATACCCGTCCTCACGGTAGCCTCTGGAAACCTCTCCCTCTGCGTTCACCCACCTGAGCGGGAACACAGGGAATCCGAGCCTGTCGCCGTCCCTCTTGCTGAGTTTGCCTTTGCCGTCCGGCTTGAGAAGGAGCGAAAGGTGGGCAAAGCGCGGCATTGTGTCCTGCCAGCCGAATGCCTCGTAGAGAAGGTAGTGCAGCGGAAGGGAAGGAAGCCACTCCTCGCCGCGGATGACCTCGGTAATCTCCATCAGATGGTCGTCCACGATGTTCGCAAGGTGGTAGGTCGGAAGTTCGTCTGCCCTTTTCCAGAGCACCTTGTCGTCCAGTGTGCCGGAGTTCACTTCCACGTGTCCGCGGATGAGGTCATCCATCTTCACAACCCTGTCCTCCGGCATTTTGAAGCGGATGGTCCAGTCTGTGGTCTCCTTCAGAAGCTTCTCCACCTCATCGGCAGGCAGGCTCAGGGAGTTGCGGAGCGACATCCTTGTGGTGTGGTTGTAGATGAAGGTTTCCTTGCGGCTCTCCATCTCGGTGCGAATCTTCGAGAGTTCCTCTGCTGAGTCGAATGCGTAGTAGGCATATCCCTTCTCAACGAGTTCCTCAGCGTATTTGCGATAGATTCCTCTTCTCTGGCTCTGGCGGTAAGGCGCGTGCGGATGTTTCTCCGAAGCGACCTCCACCACTTTTCCGTTCTCGTCAACTCCCTCGTCAGGAATGATTCCGCACCAGTTCAGGGCTTCGATGATGTAGGCTTCCGCCCCCGGAACGAATCTCTGGGAGTCGGTGTCCTCAATTCTGATGATGAAATCTCCGCCTTTCTGCTTGGCATAGAGGTAGTTGTAGAGCGCTGTCCTCACTCCGCCCATATGGAGCGGACCTGTCGGAGAGGGCGCAAAACGAACGCGTGTTCTTCTTTCCATAATATGTGTTTTTCTTTAATTATCAAGTGTTTAGCAGCCTTTCGTATGAACTGAACTTTCGCGAGTGCGAATCTTGCGCATTAAGTTTCCTAAGCTCGGAAATTGAGCGCGCAGACCTGCTTTTAGTCGCTTATTTAGCAGGAAAATGCCATCAAGACTGCAAAATCGCACAAAGTTAGTAAATTTGCCCAAAATATAGTCTTAATTATGACATTCGAACTTAGGGACGCGGTTCCATCCGATGCGGCTTTCATCGCCAGAAATATCCTAGCAGGGATGGGCTACGATGTATTCACCCCCGAAGCCCTTGAAGAGAAAATGGACTTTGAGCAAAGAGAGATATCACTGAAGGAGGCGATAGAGGCCTTTATTCCCCTTTGCGGGGCCTCTGATACCCTATATTCATACAAAAGGACACGCATAGCCTCAGTGGACGGCATCTCCGCGGGCTCCCTCACAGCATACCCCGGGGACGAATATCTGACTTTGAGGGAAAGAACCTGGGGCGAGTGGGGAAGAAGCCTTGGCTTGGAGGATGTGGTTTCGTCGGAGATGGGGGACTCCAACGAAGTTTCGCCCGTGAGTGAAGCCTCATCTGCAATTACCTCCGAACTGGAATGTTTCCCGGGGGAGTTCTATCTCGACACCCTTGCGGTCCTTCCGGAGTGGCGCAGCCAGCGCTTTACAATTGACGGAGTTACAGACAAAATAGGACATCTTCTGATGCTGGATGCTCTGCGTCTTGGACGGGAAGCGGGGCAGGGAAAGGCTAGCCTCATAGTTGACAGCGAAAAACCGGGCCTTGCCGCATATTATTCCCGCGTAGGCTTCCGTCCTGAAGAAGAAATGCTTTTCTTCGGCCACCCATATACCCGAATGCGCTGCGCGCTATAAGAGCGGCGAAAAGATGAATATGTCTCGGATTTGAATGATAAAGCTAATTTACTCAATGAGTTGGAATTGAATCAATATACTTAATAAGTTAGATATTTACTAAACCCAAGTTAATATGAAAGCAGCAATCTATGGCGCAGGGTCACTCGGAACGATACTCGGCGCATTCATCACCAAAAACGGCGGAGAGATAGAACTTATCAACCACAATGCGAAGCACGTTGAGGCTCTGCGTACAAACGGAGCACACGTGGTGGGCACGCTGGATTTTACCCAGAAGGTCGTGGCTCTTACTCCGGAGCAGATGAGCGGGACTTACGACATAATCTTCCTTATGACCAAACAGCAGAATAACCCTGCTACAGTCACTTTCCTTAAGGATTTTCTCGCCCCGGACGGAGTCATCGTCACACTTCAGAACGGTCTTCCGGAGATAGGAATCGCGGAAATTGTCGGCGAGGAAAGGGTTCTTGGCTGCACTGTGGCCTGGGGTGCTACGATGCAGGGCCCCGGAGTCTGTGAGCTCACAAGTTCTCCGGATAGCCTCACCTTCTCGCTTGGAAGCGCTTTCAAAGGCGCCGACGGTAAGCCGGTGCAGAGCAATCATTTCTCTGAGGTGAAGTCTCTTCTGGAGAAAATGGGGCCTGTTGAGGTGGATGAAAACTTCATCGGAACAAGATGGAGCAAACTTCTCATCAATGCTTCTTTCTCGGGAATGAGCGCTGTGCTCGGATGCACATTCGGCGAGGCTGCAGGACCGAAACCTTCACGTCGCATCGTTCAGGCCATCATCAAGGAGTGCATAGACGTTTGCGATGCCTCCGGGATAAAGATTGAGCCGATTCAGGGCAAGGATATAGTCAAACTGCTTGATTACCACAACTCTGTGAAGAAAGCCATCTCCTTCTTCATCATCCCTCTCGCCATCCGCAAGCACGCCCTTTTGAAGGCAAGTATGCTTCAGGACCTTGAGAAAGGCAAGAAAACGGAGGTGGATTCCATCAACGGAGCAGTCTGCGCCCAGGGCCGCAGGGTGGGAGTCCCGACTCCGATGAACGACAAGGTAGTGGAGATAATCCACCGCATAGAAAACGGAGAACTCACTGCCTCAAGGGACAACCTCCGACTTTTATGAAAAAATATGTTTTGACAGCAACGGTTTTGCTGTTTTCGGCTTTGTGCCTTAGTGCGCAGGTTGTGCCCGTCGAAAATTCTGCGGGCCGCCGGGCTGGCTTTGAACAGGAAGAGATAACGGATAATGCGAAGGCGGATTCCATCGCCTTTGTGAATGCCGTCTGGGATGTCACAGACCTTGGCAAGGGTGCTGAGGCGATGTACGCCCAGATACCGATGTTCCATTCGACCCAGAGCATCTGCGTGGTAAAATATCCGGCAAAGAAGTTCAGAACCGAGATTCTGCACAGGCCGGGGAAGCAGGCTGGAAAGACAAGCGAAATCGCGAAGGAGACGGGGGCTGTGTTCGCTCTGAACGGGAGCTATTTCCACGTCAGGCCGAGAACTCCATCGACATATCTGCGCGAAGGAAAAGCCCTGCTGGGACATACGCACCCCACGGAACTTTACCGGGTCAACGGACTTTTGGGCCTCAGGGACCGTCGTGGTAGAAAGGTTCGCATAGAATCTGCCCCGGACACGACTCTATATGCTTCCGTGAGCAGGGGCTGGACCTCTGCAGTGGCGTCAGGCCCGGTTCTGATTCTTGACGATGAGATTGTGGTGCCTTTTCTCACCGGAGACAAGCCTGCCGGAGCGAATGCGGGGGCTGGTAAGAAGTCGGAAGGCGGAATCAAAGCCGACTATTCTTCCTCTCAGTTCTACGACAAGAGGCATCCGCGCACGGTTTTCGGAACCGATGACAAGGGGAACGCCTATCTTGTCGTCATCGACGGACGGTTTAAGGGCCAGGCCGACGGAGCAAGCATCCACGAGGCCGCCTACATCTGTCATCTTCTCGGAATGACCGACGCCATCAACCTCGACGGCGGAGGCTCCTCCACTCTCTGGACAGAAAAAACTGGCGTTGTCAATCATCCTTCCGACAACAAGAAATTCGACCACGAGGGCGAACGGACTGTGCCGAATCTCATTGTGGTATATTAACCGATAATCAGATTCAGAGACACTCTCCGACACGGATACATTCTCCCGCGAGATGATACCAAAAAGACGGCGAAGTTCAGAAAACTTCGCCGTCTTTGTATTATAGCGTTGGCCCTTACACGAGCTTAGGGGCGTTCTTGTCCGGAGTTTTGAAGAGGATGAGGAAGAGGACTGCAACCACTAGGGCGTAGGCTGCGAAAATATACCAGCAGACGCTCCAGCCGTCGAGGCCGCAGGAGAGCTGATTGCCCATCGTGAACACCCTTTCGGTGCCGTTGATTATGACTGTCTCGGCGTGGGTGAAATGGTTCACTATGGCCTGGGCGCTGAGAGTGCCGACAGTGGCTCCGATGCCGTTGGTCATCAGCATAAAGAGACCCTGGGCGCTGTTCTGGACGCTGCCTGAAGTCCTTTCATTGACATAGAGCGAACCGGAGATGTTGAAAAAGTCGAATGCTACTCCGTAAACTATGCAGGAGAGAATGAGCATCCACACTCCTGAGCCCGTGTCACCGAGGCCGAAAAGTCCGAAGCGGAGAACCCACGCCACCATCGCGATGAACATAACGTTCTTGATGCCGAACTTCTTCATCGCGAACGGAATGAGAAGGATGCCGAGGGTTTCGGCAATCTGTGAAATGGAGTAAATCGCAGTGGCGTTCCTTGCACCCCAGGAGTTCTCAAAACCAGTTACTCCCTGGAAATGGGAAATGAAAGGTGTTGCGTAGCCGTTGGTAATCTGAAGAGCGATGCCAAGGAGCATTGAGAAGATGAAGAAAAATGCCATCTGCTTGTCCTTGAAGAGTTTGAATGCGCTTAGACCCAGTGCGTCAGCGAATGACTGACCTCCCTCCTTTGCTGCCTCGGCCTTCTTGATCTTCGGAAGAGTGCAGCAGTAGAGCACGAGCGCAAGGCCGATTGCTCCGCAGATTATGAACTGATGGTAGGTGTTCTGGAATGAAACCCCTGCAGAAGTCTTGCAGAAGTTCATAATCCACATACTTGCGATGAAGCCCACGGTGCCGAACACCCTGATTGGCGGGAAATCCTTCACGGTGTCATAGCCGTTCTGCTCCAAGATGCCGTAAGCCGCTGAGTTAGAAAGCGCTATGGTCGGCATATAGAAAGCTACGCTGAGTGTGTAGAGGGTCATAAATACTGGGAAACTGAAATTTGAGGCAATGAGCGAAGTGAGTTCGCTTCCAGTGACTCCGGTGGCTATAGCCGTGCTCTCAACTCCGGCGGCATAAAGTCCAGCTCCGAGCATTGCCGCACCGGCGATGAGGTGGCACAGTGCGAGGGATTTGGTGGAGCCGAGCCATTTGTCGGCGACGATTCCCATAAGCGCAGGCATAAAGATGGAAACGATGCCCTGCATCGCGTAGAATATGCCGATCTTGCTTCCGAGACCGACCTGAACGAGATAGTTGCCCATTGAGGTGAGATATGCTCCCCAAATTGCCCATTGAAGGACATTCATTACAATGAGTCTTAATTTAATGCTTTTTCCCATTTTTTATTTTTTTTAGTTTATTTTTATGTGTGTGGAAGATGACCCAAAAGTCATCCTCATTTTTTGCCGTGAGAATTGCCCAATAGCGTACAAATTTACAAATATGTTTTCAAATCCCCCAAGATTTCCAAATCTTTGCAAGATTTGCTAACTTTGACGGATTTTTGGAGAAACAGATGGTAACACCTCTCCATTTAATGAAATACAGAACGAGATGAAATTCAACATAACAGCCCTCGACCCGTCCTCGTCCGCACGCTGCGGAGTAATCACCACCGACCACGGTCAGATTCAGACCCCGATTTTTATGCCCGTGGGCACTGTCGGGTCGGTCAAAGGCGTGTATCATCGTGACTTGGAGAGCGACATAAAGGCCGAAATCATCCTCGGCAACACCTACCATCTCTACCTCCGTCCGGGTCTGGACACGCTCCGAAAGGCCGGCGGTCTGCATAAATTCGAGCACTGGGACCACCCAATCCTCACCGACAGCGGCGGATTTCAGGTCTTTTCGCTCACTCCGATAAGAAAACTCACACCCGAAGGCTGCACATTCCGCTCACACATTGACGGTTCGAAGCACACCTTCACCCCGGAGAATAATGTTGATACTCAGAGGATTATAGGCGCGGACATAATGATGGCGCTCGACGAGTGCTGTCCTGGCGACGCTTCGTATGAGTATGCCAAGAAGTCCCTCAAACTCACCCAGGGCTGGCTTGAGAGGTGCATCCGTCATTTTGACGAGACCGAGCCCCTCTACGGCTACTCCCAGACTCTCTTCCCGATAATCCAGGGCTGCGTCTATCCGGACCTGAGGAAGGCTGCCGTTGAGCACGCCGCGGCGTTCGACCGAGAGGGTTACGCCATCGGAGGACTTGCTGTGGGCGAGCCTACGGAGAAGATGTACGAGATGTTGGAGCTTGTCTGCCCGATTCTGCCCAATGACAAACCGCGCTACCTTATGGGCGTGGGCACCCCGGCAAACATCCTTGAGGGCATCGCTAGGGGAGTGGATATGTTCGACTGCGTTATGCCGACCCGCAACGGGCGCAACGGAATGCTCTTCACCTGGAACGGCATAATGAATATGAGGAACCAGAAATGGGCCGACGACTTTTCCGAGCTGGACCCGTCCGGAGCCTCGTTCGTGGACCATTACTACACCAAGGCCTACCTCCGTCACCTTTTCATAGCCGGGGAGATGTTCGCGGCGCAGATTGCCTCCGAGCACAACCTCGCGTTCTATCTGGACCTTGTGAGGGAAGCGCGGAAGCACATAGCGGCGGGGGATTTTGCAGCGTGGAAGGATGTGACAGTTAAAAAGATAATGACAAGGTTATAGAGGGCGGGCCTTCAGAGGAAACTCCTCTCGCCCTTCAGACGCAATAAAAGATATAATTCCGATGGAATTTTCGCTCAAACCCAAGAAATTGGATGTTTACATATTCAAGAAGTTCATTCTGACCTTCTTTGTGGCGCTGGTGCTCATAATCGGCATCGTCATCATCTTCGACATCAGCGAGAAGATTGACAACTTTGTCGCGAAGGAAGCGCCTCTGAAGGCGATTATCTTCGACTATTATATGAACTTCATCCCCTATTTTATGAATATGTTCTCGCCGCTGTTCGTGTTCATCACGGTGATTTTCTTCACCTCGAAGATGGCAGCGAACTCGGAGATTGTGGCAATCCTCAGCTGCGGCGTGAGCTACCACAGGATGATGGTTCCATATATGGCGGCGGCGACCCTGATTTGCGCCGTGTCGCTGTGCCTGAACCTTTTCATAATCCCGGAAGCGAACAAGACGAGGGTGGAATTCGAGGGAAAATACATAAAATCCGGATACATAGCCTCCACTAAAAACGTCCACTATCAGATTTCTCCGGGCGAATTCGTGTTTGTGGAGTCCTTCAGCACCTGGAACAACACCGGCTACCGGTTCACTCTCGAGAAGTTCGACGGCAACCGTATGGTTTCCAAACTTTCTGCGGAGACGGCGGTGTGGGACAGCACCTTCGGCGGGTGGAAGCTCAAGAACTATTTCATCCGCGACTATTACGACGATATGACCGACCGCATCCGCAGCGGAAAGCAGATAGATACGGTTCTGGCCCTTACGATTGACGACTTCTATGTGCGCAAGAAGATGACCGAGACCCTCACCTACAGCGAGCTCAACCGCTACATCGCCCGCCAGCAGATGAGAGGCGACGCCAATGTGAAATATGCTCTCATCGAAAAGCACAAGAGGTTCACTCTTCCCTTCTCGGCGTTTATCCTGACGATTATGGGCGTTTCGCTCTCCTCGAAAAAGAAGAGGGGAGGAATCGGGTGGAATATAGGTCTTGGAATCGCGTTGAGTTTCTCCTACATCCTGTTTATGAAGTTCAGCGAGATGTTCGTCTACACCGACACCCTCTCGCCTGGCTGGGCTCTATGGCTACCGAATATCCTCTATGGTATCGTCGCCGCGGTCCTCTACCGCCTCGCTCCAAAATAAAAAGAGGCTGACTTTTTTAGTCAGCCTCTTTTTATTTTGGAGCATAACGCAGCAATCCGCCCCGTATTCATCTCAGACTAGCATTTCGAAAAGCTTGTTATTCTGATTGATGTACTCGTAGGAAATGCCGTGCGCGTCCATCCTGCGGATGAGCGCATCGTAGTCCTCCTTCGCCGCAACCTCAATTCCGATCAGCGCCGGACCCTCCTCCTTGTTGGTCTTCTTGATGTACTGGATGTAAACCAAGTTGTCCGAAGGACCGATTATGTCGCGGATGAAGGTGAGGAGCGCTCCGGCCTTCTGCGGGAAGCTTACAATGAAATAGTGCTTGAGACCCTCGTACACAAGGCTCTGCTCGCGGATTTCCTCCATACGGGTTATGTCGTTGTTGCTTCCGGAGATTATGCAGGCAACCTTCTTTCCCTTGATTTTGTCGGCGTAGAACCGAAGAGCCGCCACAGAAAGCGCTCCCGCGGGCTCAACCACTGTAGCGCTCTTGTTGTACATCTCGATGATGGTCGTGCAGACTGCGCCTTCCGGAACCGGGATTATGTCATCAAGAATGTCTTTGCAGATGCCGTAGGTGAGTTTGCCCGGCTTCTTGACAGCCGCGCCGTCCACGAACTTGTTGATATGCTCAAGGTCAACGATGTGTCCTGCGTCGATGGATGCTTTCATACTTGCCGCTCCGGCAGGCTCAACGCCGATAATCTTGCACTCTGGCCATTTGGCGTGGATGTATGAGCCCACACCGCTGGCGAGTCCGCCACCTCCGATAGGGATGAAGATGTAGTCGAGCGGCTCCAATGCCTGCTCGGTGATTTCAAAGCCAATCGTTCCCTGTCCCTCGATGATCTTCTCGTCATCAAACGGCGGGATGAAGGTCTTCCCGCTGCGCTGAGCGTATTTAATAGCCGCCTCGTTCGCCTCGTCGAAAGTGTCTCCGGTGAGAACTATGTCCACATAGTCTTTGCCGAACATACTCACGGCCTCGATTTTCTGCTTCGGAGTGGTCACCGGCATATAGATGGAACCCATAATTTTCAGTTTGTTGCAGGAAAAGGCCACACCCTGGGCGTGGTTTCCGGCTGATGCGCAGACAATCCCTTGACGCAGAACTTCCGGACTTATAGAGCGGATTTTGTTGTATGCACCGCGGATCTTGTATGAACGGACCATCTGGAGATCCTCCCTCTTGAGATAAACGTCGCAGCCGTATTTCGTGCTGAAGTGCAGGTTCATCTGCAGGGGAGTGGGGTGGAGGATTTCTTTAAGCCTTTCTGCAGCGGCTTCAATGCCCTCCGTTTTCGGAAAATATGTATCTGTTTCCATAACTATATGTGTGTGTTAATCTCTTTTTATGCAAGTATTATCAAAACTTTTGAAGGGTGGCTGAAACGAAGGGTAACAGTTTCTGAAGTGACTCTGTTTCGTATTCCTTTCCACCAATTGTCAAAGCAGACATCGTCAAGCGGCCATTCCAGCCCCTCGGAGACGAGTCTTAAAGTCGGGTCGGGAGAAAAGACTGAAACGGTTCTTCCTTTTGTGCAGGGGAAGGAGGAATTGTCCGTGAGCGAGAAGGCTACCGTGTGGTCCGAAACAGCCTCGAAACGTACACCAGGATACATCTGGGCAAATTCCATCAGAAGACCGTAGTTTCCGATGGTGAAGTCCTCTGCGCCGCCCCCGGCTCCCAGAATGCTGACCCTTTCCAACTTCGGGTATGCAGATGTGGCATACCGAACGGCCTTTGCAAGGTCGTCGTAGTCCTGCTCTTCGTATTTTACTATGATTTGTGCGAACTTCTCTTTTAGTTCAGGGGAAAGAGTGTCCATATCCCCCACAATGGCGTCTGGAGCCGTATCTTCGCTCCAGGCGAGGTATTTCACCACGGCACCGTCGCAGCAGATGACCTTTTCCGCCTCTGAGAGTCTCCTTCCGGCATATTCTCCCGAAGGAAATTCCCCGTCAGCGACAATCGCTATGTCCTTGACTTCTGACATCTTTAACTCTTTCCGGTCCTTCGGTCGCAACTTTTGAACCCCCTTCTCTTTAGCCCTCAACAACAACAGACCACTTCTCTATGTCTCTGAATCCCAGAAGGAAGGTCTTTGCATCCATTCTCTTCTTGCCTGCGAGCTGGAGGTCGGTGATTGAGAGCGCTCCGTCCGCGGTCGTCACAGCAAGGAAGGTCTTTCCGTCGCTGAGGATGCGTCCCGGAGCGGTTTTGCCGCCACAAGTCTCTGTCGGGAGCATCGCTTTGAGAGAGTCCTCGGAAAGCTTCTCTCCGAAGAATACCTTGAGAGACAGCGGTTCGCCCTCGCCCTCTTTCCGGAGGAGCGTGTAGGCGGTCGGGTATGGACTCAGACCGCGCACGAAGTTGTACACATCGGCTGTGGTCCTGTTCCAGTCAATCCGGCACATCTCCTTGGTAATCTTAGGCGCCGGCTTCAGGACCTCGGCTCCCTGGATGAAGCTGCGCTGAATTCTGAACTCGACGCTGCCCTCGATGATGGCCTCCACGGTCTGTACCACGAGGTTTGCTCCGAGAGTCATCAGCTTGTCGTGCAATGTTCCGGCCGTGTCGGTAGGAAGAATCTGGCACTGCTCCCTGTACATAATCTTTCCGGTGTCCACGCCGGCGTCAATCATAAAGGTGGTGACTCCGGTAGTGTTTTCGCCGTTTATTACAGCCCAGTTGATAGGGGCGGCACCTCTGTACTGCGGAAGAAGGGCAGCGTGGAGGTTGAAAGTTCCGAGTTTAGGAATGCTCCAGACGCACTCAGGAAGGAGTCTGAACGCCACGACAACGAAAAGGTCCGGCTTCCAGGCCTTCAGGGCTTCAAGGAAAGTCTCGTCTTTGAGTGAGGTCGGCTGAAGAACCGGGATGTTGTGCGCCACTGCATACTGTTTCACAGCGCTCTCGTTCACTTTAAGCCCGCGTCCCGAAGGCTTGTCGGCCACAGTGACAACTCCCACAACCTCATATCCGTTCTTTATCAGGGCGTCGAGCGGAGCCACTGAGAACTCCGGCGTACCCATATAAACTATCCTTGTCTTTTTGAATATTCCCATAATCTTTGCCTTAATTTTTCTGAATCTGGCCTTTATGTTGTCAATGTTGAAAAGGGTCGAATCGTTCACCGCCTTCCAAGTGAGGAACGCTCCTGTCGGGAAGAGGATATAGCTGGAAATGAACACTCCGAGAACTGGGTCTATGGCACCGTCCCTTGCGAGTTTCTTTCCGGAAATGTCTATGACCCAATATGCTACGAAGAAGAGCACCGAGATGATAGCCGGTGTTCCAAGGCCTCCCTTTCGGATGAGTGCACCGAGCGGCGCACCGATGAGGAAGAAGATGAAGCAGGCGAGCGAGAGGGCGAACTTGCTCAGAATTTCAATGTCGATGTTTCGAAGAATCCTTGTGTGGTATCCCACGTCGTTCCCGTACATCGAAAGCGTGCTCTGAAGGTCCTCCGCTTTTGAAATGGCTCCCTGCACCGCCTTGATCTCGCTGTCAAGATTGTCCCACTTTCCCTCGTTCTCCGGGTGGAAAGGCGTTGTGATGCGCGCTCTTGAGGTGGAGTCCATCTGGGAGTGGAACTTCAGACCTGAGCGGTAGCCTTTCACGGCCCTGGCGTTTTCCTCGCGCGCGGCATTGTTGATGCCTCCGATGGAGTCCTTTCCGTGGTTCAACTCTTTGAGGCTCATTGACTTCACCTGGTCGCTGTAGCGTGCGGAGTCGGACTTGTGGAATGCGTAGTTCTCGAGCGGGATTAGAATCTGCTGCCTGTCGAACTCGATTTTCTGGAGCTGGAGGGTAGTGTCGCGGTATTTCTTGGTGTTGGTTTCCTCGAAATTCGAACCGCTGTAGAGGGCGAAGGTGAGGTAGGTCTTGTCCTTGGACATCGTCATCTTCGCGGAGTCGGCCACTGTGACGCTGACGTTGCCTTTGTGACCGGTGTGGTTATACACCATCACATTGTACATCATCCCGTTGTCGTCGTTACGGTCTTCGACCCTGAGGATATACCCTTCGATTCCGTCGTAGAACGTTCCCGTAGGGATTTTAATCTCGGATTTAGTCTTTCCGATGTCTTCGCGCAGAGTGTATATCTGGTTGTAGGCCACCGGGATAAGGTCGTCGGCGATGAAAAAGGCTCCGATGCTGATGACTCCGCAGACTATACCGATAGGAAGAAGTATTCTGGAAAGGGATATGCCCGCGGACTTCATTGCGAGAAGCTCGTTGCTCTCGGCGAAGTTTCCCAGGGTCATCATCGCAGAGAGAAGCGTCGCAAGAGGGAGTGAGAGCGGCAGAAGCGTGCACGCTCCCCACATCATAAACTCCAGGATGACACCCATACCGAGTCCTTTTCCCACCAGCTCGTCAATGTAGAGCCAGAGGAACTGCATCATAAGGATGAATATCACAATCAGAAGGATTGCGATAAACGGCCATACGAAGGACTTCAATATGAATCTGTCAAGCTTTTTCATCTTCCCCGGAAGCGTCTAAAGGGGCATCTGCTGCGTTATACTCGTCGTCCAAATCCTCACAACCCCAAGGTTGCTGCGGTTTGTACTCCTCGCAAGCCTTGCATCTGCCACCTTTATATGTTTCCTTGCATTATTGTGTTTTATCCCGTTTACTTCAAGTTTGCGAGGATGGCGTTGAGTGCTTCGTCAAGGCCTGCGGCGTTCTTTCCGCCTGCGGTTGCAAGGCCCGGCTGTCCGCCGCCGCCTCCGAGGATGGCCTTTGCTGCAGCCTTCACGTCGGCTCCTGCGTTGTGCCCTGCGGCTACAAGGTCAGCGGAGTACATAACAAGAAGCTGCGGCTTTCCTGCTGCCTCATATCCGGCTACAACGGCAAGATTCTTCGCCTCTTTCTGGAGCATAAACGCTGCGTTCTTGAGCATCGCAGGGTCTTCAACCTTGCGAAGAACCACTGTCCTGATGCCGTTCACCTCCCGGGCGCTCTCCTCAAGAGTCTTCTTGTAGGCTACGGCCTTCTCCTTTGCGACATTCTCAAGCTCTTTCTTGAAAGAGTCGTTCTCTTCGATGAGCTTGCGCACCGCCCCGGCGAGATCCGGAGCATTGTTCAGAAGTGCCTTTGCGTTCTTCAGGGCATCCTCCATAGTGAATACTACTTCTTCCGCAGCAGCTCCGGTCCTTGCCTCGATTCTTCGCATACCGGCTGCGATTGCGCTCTCGGAAGTGATTTTGAAGAATCCGATTTTACCGGTTGAAGCGGTGTGGCAACCTCCGCAAAGCTCAACTGAGTCGCCGAAGCGTACGATGCGCACTCTGTCGCCGTATTTCTCTCCGAAGAGTGCCATAGCGCCCATTGCCTTCGCATCCTCCATTGTTCCGTCCCTCTTTTCGATGAGCGGATAGTCTGCACGGATGAGCTCGTTCACCCTTCTTTCGACTTTAAGTATCTGCTCCTCAGAGAGTTTCTCGAAATGCGAGAAGTCGAAGCGGAAGTACTCGTCGCAGACGAATGAACCTTTCTGCTCAACGTGAGTTCCGAGAATTTCGCGAAGTGCCTGGTGGAGAAGGTGGGTGCAGGAGTGGTTGTTTGCAACCCTCTGGCGTTTCTCCTTGTCCACGACAAGGCGGAAGCTGCAGGTGCAGTCTGAAGGAAGTTTCTCCGCGATGTGGATGGTGAGGTTATTTTCCTTAACGGTGTCAAGAATCCTGACTCTTTCGCCGTTCTCGGATTCGATGTAGCCGGTGTCGCCGACCTCACCACCCATCTCTCCATAGAAAGGAGTGCGGTCGAAGACGAGCTGAATCATCTCCTTGTTCTTCTGTTTTACGGTTCTGTGGCGTGCGAGAAGCGCTCCGTCAATCTCCGTGAAGTCGTAGCCGAGGAACTCGACGCTGTCGCAGTGGTGGAACTCAATCCAGTCACCGAACTCGTTCGCTGTGGCGTTGCGCGCGCGGTCCTTCTGCTTCTTGAGTTCTGCTTCAAATCCCTCAAGGTCAATCTTGTAGCCCTTCTCTGAAGCGATGAGCTCGCTAAGGTCAATCGGGAATCCGAAGGTGTCGTAGAGGGTGAATGCGTCCTCGCCCTTGATGACTTTGGTGTCGGCGCATTTTTCCATAATGCTCTCGATAAGCTTGATACCTCTGTCGAGAGTGCGGAGGAATGCCATTTCCTCTTCCTTAATCACTTTCTCGATGAGGGCCTGCTGTGCGACGATTTCAGGATAGAACTCTCCCATATCGCTCACGAGCTGTCCCACAAGGCGGCACAGGAACGGTTCCCCGAATCCGAGGAAGGTGTAGCCGTAACGAACTGCACGGCGGAGGATTCGGCGGATTACGTAGCCGGCCTTCACGTTGGAAGGAAGCTGTCCGTCGGCAATCGAGAACGAGATTGCGCGGATGTGGTCTGCGATGACCCTCATCGCGATGTCGGTGTTCTCGTCAGTGCCGTATTTCTTGCCTGAGAGTTCCTCAATCTTGTGGATCATCCCGGTGAAAACATCGGTGTCGTAGTTGCTCTGCTTGCCCTGAAGGGTCATACAAAGCCTCTCGAAGCCCATTCCGGTGTCCACGTTCTGGTGAGGGAGAAGTTCGAGCGAACCGTCAGCCTTGCGGTTGTACTGCATAAAGACGAGGTTCCAGATTTCAATCACGAGGTGATGTCCCTTGTTGACGAGTTCCGCTCCCGGAAGAGCCGCTCTTTCCTCGTCGCTGCGAAGGTCCACGTGAATCTCTGAGCAAGGTCCGCAAGGGCCCGTGTCGCCCATTTCCCAGAAGTTGTCGTGCTTGTTGCCCAGGAGCACACGGTCTGCCGGAAGGTGTGTGAGCCACTGGTCGCGCGCCTCTGTGTCGAGGGTGGTTCCGTCATCCTCGCTTCCTTCGAAGACTGTGGCGTAGAGCCTGTTTTTGTCAATCTTGTAAACCTCTGTGAGAAGCTCCCAGGCCCAGTCGATTGCTTCTTTCTTGAAGTAGTCGCCGAAGCTCCAGTTGCCGAGCATCTCGAACATAGTGTGGTGGTAGGTGTCGTGTCCGACTTCCTCCAGGTCATTGTGCTTTCCGCTGACCCTGAGGCACTTCTGGCTGTCCGTAGCGCGTGGGAACGGAGCAGGGCTGTTGCCGAGGAGCCAGTCCTTGAACTGGTTCATTCCGGCGTTGGTGAACATAAGGGTCGGGTCGTTCTTTACGACCATCGGTGCGGACGGGACGATGGTGTGTCCCTTTGAAGCGAAAAAGTCAAGGTAGGCTTTTCTGATTTCCTTTGACGTCATCATATAATGTTGTATTTATTTTTCTTAGCAATTTTACCCCGTGCTGCGGACGAAATTTCGCAACGACGCGATAAACGCGCAAAAATACAACATTTTTTGCACATCAAAAAGCCCTCACCCGCCAAAGACGGTGATATTTATAAGGTTTATGTGAGTAAAAGGATTCCCTTTACCTTAAAATCTCCAACCTACGGTGGCTACGATTTTGACAAGTTTGCTGTTGCAGATGATTTCCGGGGTGTATGGGTCCGGATTTCCTGTCACATCGTCAAAGATGTAGTCGGCGTACGGAGTAATGTAGCTCTTCGGGTAGATGTAGCATACCGCCGCAAGGTCAGCGAAGAACGACCCGTTGGAGGAATATCCCAGACCGAAGGAAGCTGAGTGGGTGTAAGGGACTTTTGCGATTTTGTCAAGGCCGTTGGAGCCGTTGTACTGGTAGGTCACGCCGGAAGATTTTGCTGTGTAACCCGCACGGATGGCAAGCTTTGAGATAGGTTTCACCTCGGCTCCGAGGCGTACGTAGTGCTGCACTCCGCAAAGGTCGGTAATCTCCCCGTTCGCATTTTCAAAGTCGCTGTTGTCGGACGTTCCAGGAACGCGGAACTGCATTTTGCGGTAGTTCGTAAGCTCATAGTCCGCGCTGATAACTCCCCAGTTTCCCAGGGTCATCGCCGCTCCGAAATTCGCCCTCATAGGGCTCTTCACTACGTATTCGAATGTCCCTTCAGGGGAAGTTACGCTTCCGCCGTATTTAGCGTTTTCGAATGCTGCCTCAGAGGTGTACCAAATCCTTTCTTTGATAGTCATAAGGGTTGGGGTCTGAATGGCTGCGCCGAGTCTCAGGCCCTTCCACGGGGTCACGATGATGCCGAATTTTCCGTAAGCTCCGCTTCCGCTTGCACGGTATTCCTGGCCTTTACGGGCGGATTTGAAAAAGGTTGTATCCATTGCACTGCTTGACGCGGTAGGGAAGATAACCGGCACTTCGCCCACTTCCACCGCTTCTTCTTTGAAGTACTCGTTAGAGCGGTAGTTGAGGCTTACAAAACCGAGGTTCGCTCCGATGTATACGATGTCGGAGAAGTTGAATCCGAAGTTAACGATATAGTCGCTTTTGCCTCCAGTGACGGTGCGTCCGAAATGCTGGGTGGTGCCTGAAGGGCCTGTGGAGATGGATGTGTCCTCTCCGTGTTTGGTCGCATATTCGCTGGCTCCGATAAACTCCTTGTCGGAAATGGCTCCGATTGCCCCGCTCCGGTAGGCTGCGATTATGTCGTAGTAGCTGAAGCCGAGGTTGTCGTAGGCTGAAGTTGAACCTAGGTCGGCAGAGGTGAATACTCCCGCTTCAGCAAGGTCTGTGGCGTGGGCTGCCAGCTGCCCGAAAGCGGATGTCGTGGTGTTCACTCCCTTGGCGTAAGTGTCGCTGGTGTAGGTGGATGTGCCGTTAATGACAAATCCTATCGCCCAGTTTTTCAGCCCGCGGTTTCTACCGGTGTTGAAGTTAATCATTCCTCCGACGTTCGGAATGTCGAAAGCGCCTTTGGTCGTGCGCATTTTTTTTCCGAATCCAAGAGTCCCGTCAGGCATCGTGTTTCCCTGAGTCCTTGAAATGGATATGTCCGGTCCGAGGGTCAAGGAGAACTGAGTGTAACGGGCCACGGCCGAGCCTGCAGGGTTGATTCCCAGAGAACCCAGGTCGCCGCCCAAGGCGGTGAAGGCGTTACCCATCGCAAGGGTGCGCGCCGTGCCGAGATATGTGTTGTCGGAGTAACGCAGGGCGTCCGTGTAGTTCTGTGCCCCGAGGGCTGTGCAGAGAGAGAGTGTCACCGCTGCAAGTGCTATCTTTTTCATATAGAATTCTGTTTTATTTTGAGAGTAGAGGGATATCGAGGGTGGAATGTTTATCTACCCATATCCCTAACGTATTTATTATCAGGCGTTAACGTCTTGATGAGGATGAACTGCGGCTCGCTCCGCCTCCACCTCCGCCGCTTCTGCTGCCGCCGGAGTATGAACTTCCTCCGCTGTATGAGGAGCGTGATGAGGATGAACTGCTGCCGTATGAAGAGCGGTAGGTCGAACTGTTTGAACGGCTTGAAGATGAGCCTTCACCGTATGAAGAGCGGCTGTAGGAAGAAGTGCTGCTGCCGGATGAACGGTAGGTGGATGAACTTCCGCCGTAGCTTCTTGAAGAAGAGCCCCCGCTGTAGGAAGTGCCTCTTGAAGAGGAACTTACAGGACGGCTGTAGGTCGTTGTGGTGGAACTCCTTCTTGCTGTGGAGCTGACAGGTCTTGATGCAGACGGTCTTGTAGTGACACTTGTTCGTGAGGCGCTGGTTCCATTTGAAGAAGGCCTGGACACGTTGCCTGCCCTTGAGGTTGAAGAGCTATGTCGCGAGACGGAACTTCTTCGTGAAGAAGCCGTTGTGGAGCCACCTCTTACGGATGATGTGCCGCCGGAGACATTCCCTGCTGCCTGAACGCCGTTCCGTCTGGAAATGGACGATGTGCTTGAAGATGATCCTGCGCGAGAAGTTGTCGAGGAGATGCCGCTACCCGGGAAAGAAGTTCCCCTTGACCCGAAATGAACCGGACCGCTGCCTCCGGGACCCCATCCGCCCCAGATGTCAGGTCCGTGATGATGCGGGTCGTGGTGGGCATAGTGGTAAGGATAGCCCCATCCGCCCCAGTACCACGGGTCATACCACCCGCCCCAATACCAGGAACTGTAATAGTATGGAGAGGCTCCCCAATACCAGGAGTCATAATACCAAGGGTCATAGCACCAGGAGCTGTAATACCACGGGTCATAATATCTTGAGTGCCAGCTTCCGTAATACCACGGGTCCCAGGCATAGTATGCGGGGCTATACATACCCCATCTCCATCCGTAGTAAGGGTAAATGCCCATAAACGGGTCCACATAGACCGTGGTGACATTCACACCCTCAAGGTTCAGAGAGAGGGAGTTTTCTTTCGCGGTGCTGGCGGTAGTTGTGGCCGCCCCGGTGGATGCGGCCTCGCCTCCGCGGGCGTCAAGCAACGTTGATTTCGTCAGGTCCGCGAGAGCATCCGTCTGCTCCTTGCTTTTTTCGTAATCTGCTTTGGTTGAGGCTGTTGACGGCCTTGAATAATAGATTCCGTCAGTGTACTGCTGACCGGAAGAGGACTGAGCTGCTGCTCCGCAGGAGGAAATGATGACCCCTGCAATGGCGAGGGCCATAAATCCCGACAGGGCTGATATATAATTTACCTTTACCATAAATCCATATATTTTTCTTAACTTCGCGGCGATTTTCGGTTGCAAAGAACATACCTATTTATATAGACAAATGTCAATAAGGCAGGTTTATGTTCCCTCGGAACCGGCGCAAATTTCGCAAATATATAAAAAGTACTAAAAATAATGGCAAAGGAAGTTACAAAGAGGAGTGAAAATTACTCCCAGTGGTATGACAATCTCGTCGTGAAGGCCGATTTGGCGGAGCGCTCCGCAGTGAGGGGCTGTATGGTCATCAAACCTTACGGCTACGCGATTTGGGAAAAGATGCAGCAGACTCTTGACAAAATGTTCAAGGAAACAGGTCACCAGAACGCTTATTTCCCGCTTTTTATCCCTAAGTCTTTCCTCAGCAGGGAAGCCGAGCACGTGGAAGGATTCGCGAAGGAGTGCGCTGTGGTAACACACCACCGCCTTATGAAAGACCCTAACGGAACCGGAGTCGTTGTTGACCCTTCAGCAAAGCTCGAAGAGGAGCTCATCGTCCGTCCGACTTCCGAAACCATCATTTGGAACACCTACAAAGGCTGGATTACCTCTTGGAGAGACCTTCCTATCCTCTGCAACCAGTGGGCTAATGTCGTTCGCTGGGAGATGAGGACAAGGCTTTTCCTCCGCACCGCAGAGTTCCTCTGGCAGGAGGGCCACACCGCTCACGCAACCCGCGAGGAGGCTGAGGCAGAGGCACAGAAGATGGTGGGCGTTTACGCCGACTTCGCGCGCAACACGATGGCGCTTCCTGTCGTCGTGGGCCACAAATCTCCGAACGAGAGATTCGCAGGTGCGCTTGACACCCTCACAATCGAGGCTATGATGCAGGACGGCAAGGCTCTTCAGGCCGGCACGTCCCACTTCCTCGGCCAGAACTTCGCAAAAGCGTTCAACGTTCAGTTCACCAACAAGGAAGGCAAGCAGGAGTATGTCTGGGCCACTTCCTGGGGCGTTTCCACCCGTCTTATGGGAGCTCTGATTATGGCTCACGGCGACGATAACGGACTCGTTCTTCCGCCGGCTCTTGCGCCTATCCAGGTCGTTATGGTGCCGATTTTCAAGACCGACGAGGAGCACACTGCAATCATCGCCCGTATGAATGAAATCAAGTCCGAGCTCGAAAAGGGCGGGGTGAGCGTCAAGATTGACGACCGCGACACCCTCCGTCCGGGCTTCAAATTCGCAGAGTGGGAGCTCAAGGGTGTGCCGGTGCGCATCGCTATGGGTCCTCGCGACCTTGCTGGCGGAACACTCGAGATTGCCCGTCGTGACACCCTCGAGAAGGCTTCCATCGCTCAGGAAGGCGTAGCCGCTCACATCGAGCAGCTTCTGAAGGACATTCAGGAGAATATGTACAACAAGGCTCTTGCGTTCCGTGACGCCAATGTGCGCAAGGTTGACACCTGGGAGGAGTTCAAGGAGGAAATCCAGAAGGGAGGCTTCCTGCTTTGCCACTGGGACGGCACCACCGAGACCGAAGAGAGGATTAAGGAGGAGACCAAGGCCACAATCCGCTGCATTCCTGTGGACAGCTATGTCTGCGAGGAAGAGGGCAAGTGCATCTACTCCGGCAAACCTTCGCACCGCAGGGTTATATTCTCTATCGCATACTAGGAGTTAAAGCACTCGTGCGATAGCTGAATTAAGCCGCAAACATTAGAAAACAGGTAACCATCGGGATAGGAGTGATTCTTATCCCAATGGTTTAAGTAATAATTATATACCGATTAAAAAATGAAAAAGATTTTCGCTCTCATCGTGACGATGACAGTATTTGCCGGCGCAGTTTCGGCACAAGATGATGTCCAGAAAGCGGCTCAGGAGGCTGCAGAAGCTCTCTCAGCGGCTCCGGAAGTCCAGAAGGCTCCCGTGAAGCCAAAGTACTGGACCAATTCCCTCACTACCCAGATTAACGTCGGACAGACGGGTCTTACGAACTGGGCTGCCGGTGGAGACAATACCTTCACGCTCAAAGGCTACATTGACGGCAGCTGCAACTGGGCAAAGGACAAGATGTTCTGGAACAACCGCCTCCAGTTGGAATACGGTGTTCTCTACGCGTCTTCAAAACCGCTTTTCCAGAAGAGCAACGACCGTTTCTACTTTGAGAGCAAATGGGGTCACAGGATTGTGGAGCAGCTCTACGCATCCGCCAACTTCGACTTTAAGAGCCAGTTCTCAAAGGGTTATAACTACAAGACTCCGTCAGCGGATATAGTTCAAAAACTCTTTGGCCCGGACGCCACTCTTGAAGACCTTGACAGAAAACAGCAGACTCAGGCTTGGAAAGCTGCCCGCGAGGCAAAGTCCGGTCTTCTTTCCCCTGGTTACGCAACCCTCGCGCTCGGTCTTGACTGGACCCCGGCAAAATGGGTGTCAGTCAGCCTTGCACCTCTCACCGGAGGTTACACAATCGTTGCCGACGAGCAGTTCCGCAAAACCTACGGAATGAAACTCTCAAACGAGACCAAGGGTCTCCAGAAGCAGCTTGAGGGCTATGACGAGAGCACAGCAACTGAGGAGCAGAAGCAGTTGAAAGCGAAACTTGACCAGTCTTTGCTTGACGGTTCGGCCTACAACTCCGCTCTCTTCCAGCTTGGTGCCCAGATGAAAGTAGACTTCAAGGTGAACGTGAACGACAACTTCAAGTACACCTCGCAGGTTGTCCTCTTCACCGACTACCTCGCCAAGGACGACGTCACCAATAAGTACAAGGGCAACATCCGTTTCAACTGGGATAACAAGATTGACTGGAAGATTGCGAAATATTTCGCCCTCACCATCTCCACGAATATGATTTATGATACGAATGTGTTGAAGGAGCAGACCGTAACCGATGAGGCCGGCAATACTTCCACAGTGCTGGTTAAGCGCGGACTTCAGTTCGCGGAGTCCATTTCATTCGGATTCACATACACCATAGCGTCAAAGAAAAACTAGGGCGTTGTCGCTTCCGAGATAGCTCTTAAATAATTATGTCCGCTGCGCACTATATCGACATTCCTTCGCTTCTTTCGGAAGAAGGGGGAGGTTTTATTGTCGGAGTCAGCGGCGGAATCGATTCCATAACCCTTGCCGATATGCTCTATCGGCAGGGGTTAACTCATTTTGCGCTCGCCCATTGCAACTTCCATCTCCGTGGAGAGGAGAGTGACGGCGATGCTGTTTTTGTTCAGGAGTGGGCGGCGGAAAGGGGTATCAAGTTTCTAAGAGCGGATTTTGATACGGCTGGCTACGCCGCCAGAAGGGGAGTGAGCATCGAGATGGCGGCACGTGAACTTCGCTACGGCTACTTTGCGCTTTTGTGCCGCAGTTTGGGTTACAGCGCCGTTGCAATCGCCCACAACGCCAATGACAATGCCGAGACCCTGCTTCTGAACCTAGTGAGGGGCACGGGTCTTAGGGGAATATGCGGGATGCAGACTCTCTCCTCCCAGACCATTTGTTCCAGTGAGACTCTCTGCGACGCTCTTGGCTGCTCTCGGGAAGAACTCCTGGATGCCTCCCTACAAATCTGGCGACCGCTGCTCGGGATGACCCGAAAGCAAATCGAGGGCTATGCTCTCGCCCATAATCTTCGCTGGAGAGAGGACCGCACCAATGCCGATTCGGAGTACAAGCGCAACCTCATCCGCAACGAAGTGATGCCGCTTCTGGAAAGGCTCAACCCTTCCGTGGTGAAGACCCTTTGCCGGGATATGGCGCATTTCAGCGATGCTGCAGCTGTTTTGGATTCCAAGTTAGTTCTTGGAAATAACATTTCAGAGTCTGCCCCAAGTTCTGTCAATATGGCTCCGGCAATCCGAAAAATGGTTGCTCAGAGGTCTGAGGGCTGGAAATATGCCCTCTACACTTTCCTTGAGAAATTTAATTTCAATCCTGCGGTAATCGCCCAGGTGGAGGACCTGATTGAATCTTCCCGCACCCGTAGCGGCAAGATTTTCCTTAGCCCGACTCATCGCCTTACTATGACCGGTGACTCGTTTGTTCTGGAGAGCCTTTCAAACTCTGAAGCAGCTGAATCCCAGATAGTTGTCTCCGCTCCCGGGGAGTATGCAGCCGGTGGCGGAAAGGTCAAGGTTGAGATTTTCGATAGACCGAAGGACTTCCTGTTGAAGCAGCCAGAAGGGGTTACGGTCCTTGATGCCGATAAGGTCGCTTTCCCGTTTGTTCTCCGCTCCTGGAAGGATGGAGACTGGATGCGCCCTCTTGGGTGTCGTGGCAGAAAGAAACTCAGCGACCTCTTCACCGACCTTAAATTCTCACTTCCTCAAAAGAGGGCGGCACTGCTTCTTTCCGTGGGGGACTCCCACGTTCTTTCTCTTCTGGGGCTTCGAGTGGATGAGAGCGTTAAAATCTGTCCGGACACTACTCGCATCCTTCGAATCAGCTACGGCCTGCAGAGCAATTTGGACGATAAATAATTTTGCTCATATGTGAATTTTGAGCTACTTTTGCCCTCCGTAAATGTCTCCTTCAGGAGCAACAGTAGGTAGTAGTTATAATTCAATCATTTATGAAATTTTCTTTCAGTAAGGTTTCGCTAGGGGCGTTGTTGCTTTTGGCGTTTTCTGCGTCTGTGTCATCCTGCTCAGGCGAAAAAAATCTCAATCCAAATGCGGACAAACCGCAAAAGACCAATTCTCTTACGATTGCTGATGTCCTTAAGGCGGAGGCCGGTTCTTCATTCACCGACCTTGAGTGCGTAACCGTGGTTGCCACGAATGCCAACGGCGTTCTGCTTAGGGAAGATGATGAGAGCATTTATGCTTACATCGGCGCAAGCCACGACTTCACGGTCGGAGATATGGTCACAGTGAAATCAGGCACCACAGCCACCCGCAACGGACTTCTTCAGTTCGGAAAAGGTTGCGAAATCGAGAAGACCTGGCACGGCACCTACACTCAGCCTACCCCTGCAGTATTCACCTCCACCGATGTGGACTCCTACATCGCTTCACCTTCAATCAGATATGTCTCCTACACCGGTAAAATGATTGTTGCCGGCAATTATGTGAACGTGGAAATTGATGGAACCGCGAATATCGGAAGCCTTGACGGAATGTCCGACGAATTCAAGGAGAAATACAACGGCCATTCAATTACCATAAGCGGCTGGCTCTACGGTTCTTACAAAACCTATATGTATACAATCCCGGTTGAAGTCGTTGACAACGGCGTTAGCGAGGATGCAATCCCTGAAGGCGCAATCTATTACAATAACTTCGACGCGGAGGTGGCTGTCACCGACACCGAGAAATATGGAACCACGAAGGGTTGGCCTTGGCTGGACCAGTTCGACGGCTGGATGAATGAGAAGGGAAGCGGAGTCTCCGCTGTTGAATATGAGTATCAGCAGATGTCCGTCCGCACAAACGAGTCTTCAAAGGGAAGCCTTTCCACCTACGAAGGTTCAGGCAACAACAACATTTTCTTCGGCGGCTCAACCGAAAATCCGAACTACTTTACAATCAAGAATATAGCCGTTTCTTCCACGAACCTTAGGCTCATTTTCGGAGCTCAGTACTATTCACAGGGCAGCGCAAACACATTCCTTAGGTCTTCATTCACTGTGAAACTCTCCGCTGACGGACAGGTTTGGTCTCCGGCCATTGACTATGATTTTGGAGGAGTTGAGGATACGCGCGAAGGAAAATGGAGACTTGCAACAGCTGATTTCACTCTTCCTAGTGGCACATCCACCCTTTACATTAAATTCGAGGCCAAGAATTTCAGCGTGAATCGTCTTGACGATGTGCTTCTTGTCCCGGGCCAGGGCGGTCAGACAATAGAGTTCGGAAAGGAAGTAGTAACACCTCTTTCATCGATTTCCGACGTGCTTTCTCAGCCTGTAGATGAGATCTATAAGATTGAAGGTCAGGTTGTTGCAACCCACACAAAGGGCTTCCTTGTTAAGGATAACAGCGGAATAATCCTCGTATTCCAGAAAAATCACACGACTACCGTAGGTGACAACGTGACCGTTGAGGGTCCTACAACAGAATACGGCGGGATGAAGCAGTTTGACGGCACTTCCACTGTCACAATCAACGGAAACACTGCCGTGACCTACCCGACTCCGGAGGAGTTCAAGGCCGCTCAGTTCAATTCATATCCGGATAATCTTACAGTAAAATATGTGACTTACACGGGCACTCTCAACTCTTATCGTGACCAGATTTATCAGTGGCACTACAATGTTGAGGTGGATGGAACAACAGTACAGGGCACTATTTCATATCCGGGTGATTCTTTCAACATCACAAAGTACGTGGGCGCGAAAATCATCGTGACAGGCTACCTTACCGGAGTGACCGAGAGCGACGGAGTGAAATACATCTCCACTATGGCAACTTCCATTGAGCCTGTCGACAAGGAGACCCGTCCGGATGAGGCGTCTGCAATTACGGTCGCAACTCTCAATTCAAAACTTGACGTGGATTTCACCAACGGAGCATCTCTTGCTGACCTTGTTGCCGTGAAGGGATATGTCGCTGCAAACAATGAGGGAGGTAACCTTAAAAGCGTAATCGCACTTGTGGACAACACTGGAAAGGCTTCTTCCGGAATCATCGTCAAAGGTGATAATTACACTGAGGCTACTCTTCCTGTCGGCACAAAGGTTATCGTGAGCCTCAAGACCGCGAAGTACACTCTCAGCAATAATCTTCGCACCATCACCAATGCGACGATTTACACTACGGATGAGAAGGCAAGCATCGTGGTGCCGGAAATCAAGGCTACCCAGATGACAGACTATGTGGGGCAGTATGTGAAGGTTAAGAATGTGACTTCACCTGCAACATCCTCAACTTGGTACTCTTCTTCTGCAACGTCAGGGCACTCTTTCAAAGGAGATGATGAAGAGTCAACGGTTGTGACCGTCTATGTGACGAAGTATGCATCTTTCAAGGATGAGTCATTCGTGGCCGGCAAGACTGCGGACATCTGCGGAGTAATCGAGCTTTACAAAGAAAAGGTGGAGGTGCTTCCGACTTCTTCGGCTGACGTAGCTGAGTTCAAGGCAGAGTAATTCCGCTCGAAATAACTTCTTAGGTAAAGAAATCTTGCAGAAATGTGAGATTTCTTTACTTTTTTTGTAGTGAGTGCGAGTTTTGGCACAGTAGTTGTTAATTCTTTCGCTCGGTTATTAGTTTTAGTGTTATTAATTATGTGGTTAGTATGAGGTGTCCTCGCGGGAGCGACGACAGCTCATTTTTTTTGTATAAAAAATGAGCTGTCGCCGCTCCGCAGCCCCAGGGCTGCGAACCTCTATACACCCCCCA
>CAVJRU010000028.1:3168-29835 GCA_963652025.1 bacterium | reverse complement strand
GGCCGACTAAAAAGCGGTCTACTGCGTTCCTCTCCTAGCCCAAATCCTCACAACCGAAAGGTTGCTCCGGTATTGGGCGTCGTAGAGAGCCTTGTATCCCATCTTTTTATTCGACCTCTTCCCCCCCCGCACAAAAAATAGGTTGACCAATTGGTCAACCTATTTTTATTTTATAAGGCCCCGCAGCAGACTTCAATTACACATTAAAGAGGAAGTGCATAATGTCGCCGTCCTGGACGACGTAATCCTTGCCCTCGATGCCGAGCTTTCCGGCGGCCCTGCAGGCTGCCTCGGATTTAAGCGAAACGAAGTCGTCGTATTTGATTACTTCGGCCCTGATGAAGCCTTTTTCGAAGTCGGTGTGTATGACTCCGGCGGCTTTAGGGGCTTTGTCGCCCTTGTGGATGGTCCAGGCGCGCACCTCGTCAGCTCCGGCTGTGAAGAAGGTCTGGAGGTTCAGAAGGGAGTAGGCTGACTGGATGAGCCTGACGGAGCCGGACTCCTCAAGTCCGAGTTCCGAGAGGAACATCTGCCTCTCCTCGTAGGTCTCAAGTTCCGCGATGTCGGATTCGATCTTTGCTGAAATCACCAGAATCTCGGCGTCCTCATCCTTTACCGCCTCACGCACAGCGTCAACGTATTTGTTTCCGTTCTTTGCAGACGCTTCGTCCACGTTGCAGACATACAGAATCGGCTTGTCGGTCAGGAGGAAAAGTTCCTTTCCGAGAGCGGCGTCCTCTGGGCTGAGCTGCACGCTGCGGCAGCTCTTGCCGTTCTCAAGTGCCTCCTTGTACTGAAGAAGGATTTCAAGGAGTTTCTTTGCGTTCTTGTCGCCCACCTGAGCTTGCTTGGAGACCTTTGCAAGGCGGTTTTCGACAGTCTCAAGGTCCTTGATTTGGAGCTCAAGGTCTATGACTTCCTTGTCGCGGACCGGGTCCACGCTGCCGTCCACGTGGACGATGTTAGGGTCGTCGAAGCAGCGGAGGACGTGAAGAATGGCGTCGGTCTCCCTGATGTTCGCAAGGAACTGGTTTCCGAGTCCTTCACCCTTGCTGGCTCCCTTTACGAGTCCGGCAATGTCCACGATTTCCACCGTAGCGGGCACAAGGCTCCGCGGGTGGCAGAGGTCATTCAGAACGTCAAGCCTTTTGTCCGGAACGACTGTGGAGCCGATGTTCGGGTCGATGGTGCAGAAGGGAAAGTTCGCGCTCTGCGCCTTGCCTGAGCTGATGCAATTGAAAAGTGTAGATTTTCCGACATTCGGAAGACCTACGATTCCGCATTTTAGTGACATATAGTTTTCGTTTTTTTTGTCTTGAACGGGGTCCCGATGAGGCTTTTGTGGAAGACCTCAAAGAAACTTTTTCTTTTTTTTGAATTCGAACTGCAAAAGTAGCAAATGTTTTTCTTTTTCTTTAATCCGTTCCGGAGTATTCTTCCCAAATTGCGGGGATGAAAAAGATATTGACTTATATTGTTTTGCTGTTTGCCCTTGGTTTTGCCGCATTTTCTGTCGCTGCGGCGCAGGAGAGTAATCGGCAGATGACCCCCAGGCAAGAGATGGTGGTGCAGGAGGAGTCTCCTTTGCAGCAGGATTTTGCCCGCAGGAGCATAGTTTTTTGGAATCTGGAGAATTTTTTCGACTATTTCGACGATGCCACATCCTCGTCAGACTCGGATTTTTCTTCACGCGGCAGCCGTAGGTGGACGAAAAAACGGTTCACTGCAAAGTGCAACTTCATCGGTAAAACCCTGCTCTGGATGGGGGAGAGCCTTCAGGGAGGGAACAGTTCTGCGGCAGGGGAGGTGGACGGCGGCTCCCGAGGAGGCTTCACCCCGCCGGACATTGCCGGAGCAGATACGAAGGGGATAAGTGTTGCAGGATGTGGCGCGCCGGACATAGTGGGAGTTGCGGAGGTGGAAAACGGCTTTGTGCTCAACCGCCTTGTGAACTCGGCGGTTCTAAGGAAAATGGACTACAGTTATGTCCATTACGACTCACCCGACCGCAGGGGGATAGATGTTGCGCTGCTTTACCGCCGCTCGCGAGTCCGTGTGCTTTCTTCCAGGGCGGTGCATATCCTTTCGGACTCTGGTGAGGTTATGCCCACAAGGGACATTCTCTATGTGGAGGCGGAGTTCATCGGGGGGAGTAGCGGAGGGGCTTCCCGTGCTGAAGGTATGAGGTGTTCCGGGCAGGAAAAAACATCGGGGGAGAACCCTTGCAAAATACACATTCTTGTAAACCATCACCCTTCAAAGTACTCAGGCTCAAAGGCTTCTGAGCACAGCAGGGAACTTGCGATGAGGCGACTGAGGGCGGTATGCGACTCAATTAGGGCTGTCTCTGGGGCGCCAATCGTTGCGATGGGGGATTTCAACGACACTCCCTCCGGAAAGCAGTTCAAAATCATTGAGGGCGTTCTCGAAAATCTCGCAGCGCCTCTTTCAGAGCGCGGGGAGGGGAGCATCCGCTTTAACGGCCGCTGGGAACTGATAGACCATTTTCTTGTGGATTTTCCGCCGTTATCCGCATTTCAATCTCCAAATGACTCCTCTCAGACGAGGCAATCAATGTCCCCAACTCCGCAGATGAAGGTCCTTCAGCCCCCGTTCCTGATGATTCGGGACAAGACCCACGTCGGCTTCAAACCCCAGAGAACCTACACCGGTCCCCGCTACACCGCCGGCGTAAGCGACCACCTCCCCATCCTTCTGCTGCTTCAGTGAGGTTATAGGTTTTTTCCGAGCAGTTCTGCAACTCTGTCCGCTACACGGCCGATGGCTTTGCGGGTGCGGAATTCGAATGAACCGAATGGCACTGAGCGGCCTCGGGCGGAGATGACTGCGACTTCCTCACCAGAAGGGCCGATGATTTTCACATCTGCCGTAACATCGTAATTATTGTTGATTGTCTTGAGGCACACGACCATCTTGTAATCAACCGGCTTCTTGGGACGCAGAAGCAGCACCTGCTTCCGGGGAAGGTCCTCCTGTGTGCCGGTGAAATCTTCGATAAATGTCTGGGCGAAATCGTTTTTGATTTCCCCGTTCCATTTTTCCCTCCACTCGGCATCTTCCGCTTCATCTTTTCCGCTAAGGTGCCAGTCAAGAAAGTCCTCCTCGCTGAGTCCGCAGATGCTGACTGAGGAGTAGTCCATCTGGAAGGAAAACCTTGTAACACCCTTCAGGCTTTCAAGGCTTCCTGATGTAACAATTTGAGCATCAATCGCCTGCGCAAAAATTAGCGTCAGGCAGGCAACAAAAAATCTTTTCATAATTCCATTCATTGAAAAACAATTCCCGAACAAAATTAGCCTTTTATGTCAGAATCTCACCGAAAGGTCCGGGGTTTCGCTAAGGATGATTCAAAAGCCACAAAATTGACTTTCGGTCAAACTCTTTCTTACCGGATGACGGAGGCGAGCCAGGAGGAGTCTATGCGGGAGAAGCCTTCGCCTGGGAGGACGGTCGGATTGCGCTCCAGGATGCCCTTGCAGTCCTCGTAAACGTTCCAGCCCACTTTCACGCCTTTCATTTCGCCCTCGGCGGCGAAACTCAGGATAAGGATGCGGGAGTCTCCTTCACCCTCCACTCCGTAGAAATGGAAGGCTGCATTTTCGATTGTCTCTTTGTTCTGTTTGGCTTCAAGGCTTTTCTGAGGGTCGCCCTTTGAGGCCATCTCACGCCGGGTCACCCACTTGCAGAGTTCCACCACCGCGTCGTCCAGCCCCGCATCGAAAATCCTCACCTTTTCCATCAGTTCGCCCATATCCCCGACGAGCCTAAGGGTGTAACCGCCCATAGCCTTGGTGTGGTTGGTTATCGCCTGCATCTGGGCCGGGGAGATTTTGTCCTCAGGGGCGAGCCAGAGCATTATTTTGTGCTCGGGGTCGTGGTAGAGGGTCTCGTAGCGGGCGAGGTTCACCGTGCCGCAGTGTGGGCAGGACCACAGGAAGAGCGAGCCGTCGCGAACCTTGCCGCGAAGAGCGGGGTCTTCCGCCGTGTTGATGCTTTTGTAAATCGTTATTTCGCTGCTCTGAGAGCACTTTGAGCAGATGGCGTTTGCCTTTGAAATCAGTGACATATCGTTTTATTTGTCTTGTACTGTGCAAAAGTACAACTTTTTTGAGGTTTTGCTTAGAACATACTCAGTTTGAAGACCGGGCCTATGTAGAATTTCTGGACTTTCTGCATTCCGAGAGCGGTGCCTATGTTCTGAAGGTCGGTCCAGCCCGGGGCACCGTTGAAGTTCACGCTCACTCCGATGCTGCACGGAATGAGGAGCCAGAGGATGCACTCGAAGTCGGCTGAGATGTCGAAGCCGTAGGTCATCAGGCTCCCTACGCCTTTCCTGTTGTTGAAAAAGTCGCTGTTTTTGAACAGAGTCAAGTCAAAGTGAGGGGTGAAGGTCAGGCGGCGGACATAGAAGCCGTCCCAGATGATGGCCCGGTCGCCTACGTAAATCGGAATTGCATAATCAGCGGTGAACTTGCCAAGATGCTGCGTGCTTTGGACGAGGGTGTTCCTAAGAGTGACGGAGCTCTCGTCCTGGAAGCCTCTCGGGAGGATGCTGACCGCATTGGAGTGGAACGGCGCGGCTGTGTAGGCCCGGCCTTGCTCCACGGAGGCGGTCTGCCCCTGCCACCAGGCAGTGAGTTTGAGGCCCTGTTCGCGCGTGATGCCCGGGAAGTAGCCGTAGGCATAGCCGAATGCAACCGGGGAGTACCAGTGGTTCATCCCGAGAGGGTAGCTCAATCCCGCCTGCAGTCCGCCTCCCCAGCGCGGATAAACCGCGGAGTTGGTGGTGGAAAGAGTTCCGTAGAGGCTTGCTGAGACGTTGAGCTGCTGGGTCGGGAGGTTTTTGAGATATTTCGCGTTCATCTTCCCGACTTGAACCCATTGGGTCTTCAGCCCCTCTGAATTGGAAAGTGAACCGTATGGGAGCTTTTCAGATGGCAGCATAGGACCGGTGGCGCGGAAAAGATAGGCGTTGGCTTCCCTGCGGTCGTTGCTCAGGTAGTAGGAAACGCTCGGGGTGAATCCTCTGCTCCATCCCCCTGAGGAGAACTTGAACGGGATGTAGGCGCGAAGAGTTCCGCTGATATTCGGGACATTGTTCTGCGCCTCGGAGTGGGTGAGGACGCTGTATCTGCCTTCTTTGACTTCGCGAAGGAAAATGTTGCTTTGCCGGGCGGCTCTGTCGTTGAAGTCTATGTTCAGCTCAAAGACTGGGTAGAGCCCGCTGTAGGTGAGGTTGAGGTGCGCGGAGTGTCTCCACGGTTTGCGGCCGTTGGCTGAAGCGGAGGCGTATTTGTCAGTGTGGGCGGAGTAGCCCACAATTCCGGAAAATGTGCCGAGCTGGTTCTGGATGACAGCGGTCGCGCCCAAGTTGATGTAGTCGAAGATGTTGTCCCCGAGGGCGTCGGAATTAAGGAGCGCCGGGAAATTTATATAGCACGGTGCCCAGGAGTGGACACGGAACATCTGGGGGAATTTGTGGTATCTTTTCGGGGCGGAGAGCCTCATCGTGTCGGCCCTTTCCGCCTCTGTCTTCAAAAGGTCAGAGGTGCCGTAGAGTTTTTCAGCTCTTCTTCGTGCCTGCTCGGAGAGTTTATCCGCGATTGGCCAGGAGTATCTCTCGTTCCAGTTCACTTCCTTTTCCGGGAGGTCTTGCGCAGCGGTGCGGAAAATCATTTTGCCTTTTATGGTCTGGGAGGAGTAGTAGAGCCAGTTTCCGTCGGCATCGAACTGGTAGTCGGAGGCTCCGTAGCGGGTTGAAGTTACCTGAGTGATTTTCCCATTCTGGAGGCAGAGGCGGTAGAGTTCGTTCACTCCTGTGCGGTCCGAGGTGAATAGCAGGGATTCGTCTTCCTTGGCTGCTTGCTTTTGGAGGGGGTCAAGCTCCGAGCGGAGAGTCCCGCTCTGGAAGTTTTTGATTTGGACGGGCGAAGGCGCGAGGATTTCTTCCCATTGCGCTCCCTGGGCCTCGGGAACGCGGTAGATTCCAAAACCGTTGGCGCTGATGGCGGTGGCATAGATGTCCTCTCCCACCCAGGCGAGTTCGCTCAGCTGAAGAGAGTCCGGGGCGTCGGTGCAGAAAAGCTTCTTTCCGCTTTCGCTGTCAAGAACCGCTGCGCGTGAGCCTCCCTCGGTACGAAGTTCCACAACTGCCGCCTTTCGCCCATCCGGGGAAATGGCGGGGTTATAGAGCCAGCCTTTGCGGGTAAGGCTATGCTTCCCCCGGTGCCCTTCTTTAAGACTGCGGATTTTGGAAGTGTATTTGAGGGTCCAGCGCGCGTCGGCGATGCTTTCGCTCCAGTAGATGCGGCCTGTCGCAGGGGAGTATTTGAGCGGCCCGGTGTAGCTTCCGAAATGCGTTATGAAGCGCTCCGGGAGGATATTCAGGGAATCCGCGCCGGAGGCCTTGAGCGAGTCTTCGCTTTCAAGCGTTGGGAGCGAGTCTTCGCAGAACTTGTCCGCCACGGCATCGCTGGAGGCGATGCACGCTTCAGAACTTGGAGCCGGCAGAGAGATGCGCACCAACTGGTAGTTGTCGTTATAGCCGCTTTTTATCGCATAGAGATTATCTCCCTGAAGCAGAAGTCCCTCATAATCAGCAGTTTTACGGGGCTCAAGGGTCAGCTGCTGCATAGGCATATATGGCCGTCTCTTCTCGGCGTCAGCCTTCCAAACCGCAGTCACAGAGTCTCTTACGGCAGGGAAAGAACGCACGAGGTCTTTGCCGGTGTGGTGCTTTGCTATGACATCCCTTACATCGAAACGGATTGGGTGGCGGGAAGCATAATCAAGATAGGTGGCAGTGTAGTCATCTATGTCGTACAGCCACCTCAGGCCTCCGTAGGTGAGGTACCCGAGGGCATAGTAGTCGGGAGTGTAGTTTTTTTGCGAGCCGAACCTCCACTGGTTCCAGTCACGCAGGTCGCCCTGGTCGAAGCAGACCATATAGTAGTTCAGGAAATCTGCCTTACGTCCCCTTCCGGAGCGGGTAAGCTCAGTCTCGCAGACCACGGCGTCGCCTTCAAGGAAGGAGTTTTCTGTGTATATTCCTGCGCTGAGCCCGTTCCACATCTCTCCGATAATCCAGTTGAACGGACGCATAGCGTTGCTCAGACCGAACTGCATCTGGCTTATGTGGCGCGACTCGTGGACCGCCAGCTGGGTGACCCAGGGGTGAGCTTCGCTGTTGTACATCTGGGGCAGGGTGTAGGCGTCCAGTCTTTTCGGAGCCCAGGCTACGGAACCGTTTGATACAGAGTTATATGCGTGGAGCACAACCGGCATTTTTCCCCTTGTGTGGTCTCCAGGGATGTATCCCGAGGTGAGTCCGACGCTCTTTCGGTAGGTCTCGAGTTCGCGTGCATAGCCCCTCGCTAGGGAGTCCAGCCCACGGGGGTAAATCACTTTGTAGTTTTCGGATTCTATGCTGTACCACTTTTTGAACCAGGGGTCGTCTCCGGCGAAGTAGAACTGCGCCCGAGCAGGGAAAGTGTTGAAAAAGAGAAGGATAACCGCGCCTGCAAGAGCGAAAAATCTTCCTGGTGAAATATGATAGCTGCTGATTTTCATTGTTTGTTGCTTTGAAGGTCTCCCCAGCGGTGCGCCGGCTGTAATTTCTCCCGCCTTAGACGACAAATTAACTTGCAAAGATAGGAAATGCAGTGACAAATTGTGTTTCCTCTTGTTTTTTTCATAAATTTGCAAGTCACCGCGAATCTCCGAATATGTCATATTCGCGGACCAGGGAATGGATATATATAATTTTTTATTGTTATGAAAAATAGAATGAAATTGGCCCTCGCGGTGCTTCTACCTCTGTTTCTGACAGTTTCACTATCTGCCCAGACAAATCCGGCAGAGCTGATTAGAACGGATTCGAATTCAATCACGCAAATCAAAACGGACTGGGCAAACACCGGCAGATATGCCGAGGCGAACGCCCTCATCACCAAGGCTCCAAAGGCCGTACTTATTGGCGACTCAATAACCGACCGTTGGGCTAAGAAGGACCCGGAATTCTTCTCCGAGAACAATTTTGTCGGTCGCGGAATCAGCAGACAGACCACGGCGCAGTGTCTTGCGAGGATGCGTCCGGATGTGGTTGAATTGCACCCGAAATATGTCGTTATCCTTGTGGGAGTGAATGACCTGGCGCTCAATGAAGGTTATGCCACTTCCATCGAAGAGGCCGTGGGACGCATCAAGTCGATGTGCGACATCGCCAAGGCAAACGGAATCAAGCCGATTGTCTGCTCTCTTCTTTGCTCCACAAAATTCTCCTGGAGACCGGAGGTGAAAGACCCTCTCACCCAGATTCAGCAGTTCAACGCCCTTCTGAAGGAATATGCAGCTGAGAAAAAAATCAAATATGTGGACTATTACACCCTCCTTGCTGGCGAAGACGGAACAATTCGTCCGGAGTACTCAAAAGACACGGTTCACCCGATTCTCGAAGGCTTCAAGAAGATGGAGGAATACCTGCTCACGTTCATCAAGTAGTTCCTTCTTCAAGCTTAATTTCTCAGCAAATTAAATTAACTCAAGTTTCGCAAGTGCGAAACTTGACAAGGGCTTCTGCCCGTCGGCCCGATGGGCCGTAAAAATCCCCCTGACAGGGGGTGCAGGGGGTTCAGATAAAAAAGAGGGGAGGAAAGTGCGAAAGAAAAAGTGCGTGGGATTTGAGAGGGTAATTAGAGAGAAAAGGTTTATATATAAATGAGTTAGATACTTGCGAAAGTTAAGTTAAATTAAGTATTTTATGGGATTTTACTCTATGAGCGCGCCTTCATTTGATAGGGTGCCGCAGGATAAAGTTCAGGGGGTCTGGAAGCGGAAACGTTTTCAGACTTTCGTTGCAGTGACACTCGGGTATGCGCTCTACTATGTGTGCAGGATGTCGATGGGCGTGATGAAGCAGCCTCTCATTGATGCGGGACTTCTGGACGCGACCCAGCTCGGAATCATCGGTGCCTGCCTTTATTGGACATACGCCGTCGGGAAATTCGTCAACGGATTCCTCGTGGATTCTTCGAACATAAAGCGCTTTATGGCTACGGGACTTATCATCTCTGCCGCCGCCAACCTCATTATGGGAGTTCTCGGCGTGAGCGCGGCTAAGGCCGGGTGGAGCAGCTCGGTGATATTCATCGTCTTCGCCATTATGTGGGCCGCCAACGGCTGGGCTCAGTCTATGGGCGCTCCGCCTGCAATCGTCGGACTCTCAAGATGGTTCCCCCTCAAAATCAGGGGCACATACTACGGCTTTTTCAGCGCTTCGCACAACATCGGCGAAGGACTCTCCTTCATCTTCGTGGGCTCGCTTGTCGCCGCCTTCGGGTGGAAATGGGGCTTTTTCGGCGCCGCCTGTGCGGGCATTCTCGGAGTGCTGATTATTCTCCTTTGGATGCACGACACCCCGGAGAGCAAGGGACTTCCGAGCATCGAGGAACTTTCCGGAGAGAAAACCGAGGAAAAACAGACGGTGGATGCACACGAGACCCGCAGGATTCAGGCGGCCGTGCTCCGCAATCCGGGAGTCTGGATTCTCGCCCTTTCCAGCGCATTTATGTATATGAGCCGCTACGCCATAAACGAATGGGGAACGATTTTCCTTCAGGAGACCTACGACTACTCCCTCGTTGAGGCTGCGTCAATCATCGGTATAAACCCGATTTTCGGCGTGATAGGAACCGTTTTCTCCGGCTGGCTTTCCGACAAGGTCTTCAGGGGTGACAGGAAATATCCGGCATTCGCTGCCGGCGTCCTTGAGTCCATAGCCCTCGCCCTCTTCCTCTTCGGAGGCGGAAGCCACTGGGTTCTCGTCCTTTCGATGGTTCTTTTCGGAGTAGCGATCGGAGTGCTCATCTCCTTCATCGGCGGCCTTATGGCAATCGACCTCGTGCCGAGAAAGGCAACCGGGGCGGCTCTGGGCATTGTGGGAGTGGCTTCATACGCGGCAGCCGGCGTGCAGAACATCATCACCGGACTTCTTTTGGACGGACACACCTACGAGGTGGTGAACAGTCTCGGCGAGACCGTCACCCGTCACGACTACTCCCTCGTCAGCTGGTTCTGGCTGGGAGCGGCTGTCATTTCCTTCCTCCTGCCGATTTTCAACTGGAGGCGCAAGCAGCAGACAATCTAGCGCCCGCCGCCGCTGACAGTCTAAAGGACGCCGCCGCAGTTTACTTCCCATTTCGCGTAATTGCTTTTCCCAATTTCTGCGAAATGGGATTTTTTTTCCTTCTGCTTTAGCATATTTTTCGGCTAAGTTGTCATATATATACGAACATAATTATTCGCACTAAATTCAAGCAATATGAAACTTAAATTATTTGCTGCAACCCTCGCACTCGGAGCATTCGCTCTCCTTGCTGTGGAAGGGTGTCAGAAAGAGAGGGTGTCAGAGGTTCACGACACCATTGTCATCCAGACAGAAATCAACTCAACCTCACCGGTCACTTCGGTCTCAGGCGGAACTGACTGCATCACGATTTACGCCAGCTGCCCCTGGACTCTGAGCGGAGAGGACTGGTTCACAATCACGCCGTCTTCCGGAAATACCGGGATCAGCGAATCCACGCTGACTACCACGGCGAACACCACAGGAGCTGACCGCACCGGAACGATTACCCTCAAGGCAGGTTCCTACTCAAGCACCTACACATTCATCCAGAAGGGCAAATAATCTCCCCACTCCTCCTTCCCCATCGAATGAAAGAATACAGAAAAATATTCGACTTCTTTTTCAGCGGAGTTGAGGTCCCTCAGAAAGTGAAAGAGAAATTCTTCAGCTGGTTTTCTTCAAGAGAAGACGACCCGGATGTGACTTCCCTTCTCAGGGAATACTGGGACGAGACTCCCGCGCAGAGCGAAGATTTCGACATTGACGGCGGACTCGAAAGGCTGTTTGGAAGCATTGAAAGTGGGAAAGAGAGGACTGCTCCAAGACTCGGACGCTCTCCTAAGGAATTGATTTTCAGAGTAGTGGCGACAGTTGCCGCATCTCTTGCAATTTTTGTCGGAGGATGGGCACTTGCAAAGCATAGCCCTTCATCAAAGCAGACGCTTCTTCTCGCATCCGACGAGGCAATCGCTTCCTACACGCTCTCCGACGGGTCGAGGGTTCACCTCAACCGCGGAAGCTCCCTTTCATTCACCGGTGACTTTGCAAAAGGTGAAAGAAAGGTGAGACTGCAGGGTGAGGCTTACTTTGACGTTGCCAAAGACCCGGAACATCCCTTCATCGTAGAAATGGACAACTCGCTGGAAATCAAAGTTCTCGGCACTTCGTTCAACGCCGTATGCGACGAGGACAGCGACCGCGCGGAAGTGATTCTGAAAAGCGGCTCGGTTCAGTTCGGAGATGCCGGAGGGATGGAAAAAGTCATTCTCAAACCCGGCCAGAGACTTGTGTGGGACAACGGTATGACTTCAATCGATGCTGTGAACGTTTCCAGCTACTGCCGATGGTACGAAAGAAGGATAGCCTTCGACAATGCTCTCCTTTCGGACATCGCCGGCAACCTTTCCCACAAATACCGCAAAGACATCCGTCTCAGCACCCCGGGAATGGAAGGAAAGAGACTGTCTCTCACCATCGGGGACGAGTCGCTGGAAGATGTCCTGGACCTTGTCTGTATGCTGCTTCCAGTCAGTTGGAAAGAGGATGGGGACACAATAATAATTGAAAATAAACCACAAACTCACTGAATATGAAAGGAATTTTCAAACTTGTTCCTTCACTTTCAAAAATTACGACTCTTCTCGCGGTCTTTCTTCTCGCGGGAACTCTCTGCGCCTCGGCCCAAAGCCGCAGGGCAAGCGTAAATGTGAAGGACGTCACAATCAAGGAACTTCTCAAGGAGATTGAAAAGGGAAGTTCATTCACTTTCGCCTATGTGGACTCGGACATTGACCAGACGAAAAGAGTCAGCGTCAATGCTACCGATGAAAACATCGAAACCATCATTAAAAAGGTGCTTCCCTCAATGAACATCGAGTTCAAGGGAGAGAAAATTGTCCTGAGCAAGAAGACCGCTCCCGCCGCACAAAATGATGCGGTAAAAAATGAGCCGGCAAGAAAGATTCACGGACGGGTTCTCTCATCCGTTGACGGCCAGCCGCTCGTGGGAGCTATGGTCATCGAGAAAGGAACCGGGAACGGCACTGCGACTGACATTGATGGAAATTATGAGATGACCGTCCGCGGCGATGTGACCTTGGAGGTATCTCTGCTTGGGTTCAAAACCTCAGAGGTGAGCATTTCCAAGAGTCAGGTCAAGGCTGATTTCTCCCTTTCGGAGGATGCGCTCGTACTGGACGACGTTGTTGTCATAGGTTACGGCGTTCAGAACCGCAGGGACGTCACCACAGCCGTTTCTTCCATCAAAGCCGAGGACTTCCGCAATTCGGCAACCTCCGATTTCCGCCAGTCAATGGCGGCGAAGATGCCTGGAGTCCAGGTTCTTGAACTCGGAGGCCAGCCGGACGGCAATGTAACCGTGAGAGTCAGGGGAATCCAGTCCGCTACCGCCGGCAACGACCCGCTTTATGTCATAGACGGAATCCCGTCAGACTCAAGGGCGTTCGCCAACCTCGAAGGAACGGACATCGAAAGCCTGGAAGTGCTCAAGGATGCATCTGCGGCTGCAATCTACGGTTCGAGAGGTTCCTGCGGAGTCGTTATTGTCACGACCAAACGCGGACACGGCGAAGAGCCGGTCATCTCTTATGACGGGCAGTTCAGCGTCAGTCAGGTGTCGAAGAAAATCGATATGCTCGACGCCTACGAATTCGCCCAGCTGTATGTCGACGCCCGAAACGGAGCCTATCTCTACAATGTTCCGGATGGCTCAATCGGCGACCCTTCAGCTTCCCGTCCGCAAGTCTACCACAGGATAGACCCGTTAGTCTCAGCCTATCTCGAGGACAGCACAGGGACGCTTACCAACACTGACTGGCAGGACGAGATTTTCCGTAACGCCCTCTCACACAAGCACTCCCTCAGCGTGACTGCAAAGAAAAAGGATTTCAACTACTACATAGGAGCCAACTACCTCTACCGTGAGGGAACAATCATCGGCTCTGATTTCCGCCGCTATGGACTCAGGGCGAACTTCGACGGCAAGAAGGGACGCGTAAAATATGGAGTAAGTTTCTCCCCGTCCTATTCCAAGACCAATGAGGTGAACACCGATTCCCAGTACGGTAGCGACGGAGTGATTGCCTCTGCCCTTATGGCTCCGCCGATTTTCCCCGCTTACAATTCCGACGGAAGCTACAACTGGGATATGAACGGAAAGCTCAGGACGAATACTTGGGACACCCAGGTCAACGAAGTCCTCAACCCTGTCGCCCTCGCGCTTGAAATAGACGACGTAAGGCAGAAACTCAACCTCACAGGCAACGCCTACGTGGGAATCGAGTTCATTGAAGGACTCGAGTACAAGTTCACCGCGGGAGGAGACTACTATTCATACATCAGGGACTACTACCGTCCGTCTTACATTCCTCTTCGCGGATTGAAGTACTACGATGCGGCTTCAGCCCCTACCGCAACCAACCAGGCAAGTTCCTACTTCCACTGGAACATATCCAACCAGCTTTCGTTCAACCGCAAGTTCGGTGACCACTCCATCAACGCCGTCGCCGTCTATGAGGCTGAGAAACAGACAATTCAGGCCTCATACCTAAGCGGAACAGGCACAATCGGAGACGACAAAATCCGCACTACCAAGGGCAAGACGCTCTCCGTTGACGACTCCTACAACAACAAATACTCCTACACCTTCGCTTCGTGGCTTGTCCGCGCACAATACTCCTACAAGGGACGTTATATGGCGTCAGCATCCATAAGAGGTGACGGTTCGTCTCGTTTCGCTCCGCAGACGCGATGGGGATATTTCCCTGCAGCCTCCCTGGGATGGAGACTTAGCGACGAGCCTTGGATGAAAGGTGCATCGAAATGGATGAACGACCTTAAACTAAGGGTCAGCGTGGGACAGACAGGAAACGCCCAGATAGGCAACTCCGAGTACCTCGCCCTCTACGGCTCCTCCACTCTTGATATGGGTAACGGCATCGTGAACTCCGTCTATCCGACCCAGATTGCAAACGAACAGCTCGGCTGGGAAAAGAACACCCAGGTGAACGGCGGTTTCGACGCAAGCCTTTTCGACGGCCTTCTCGGACTCAGCGCCGACTTCTACTACTCCAAGACCACGGATATGCTCCTTGACGTTCCGGTATCTTCCGTTTCCGGACTCACCACATCCACGATGAACATCGGCTCGATGCAGAACAAGGGTATTGAGCTCACGGTTTCTTCCCGCAAGAGAGTCGGTGATTTCAGCTATGAGTTCAACGCCAACTGGTCTCTCAACCGCAACAAGGTTCTCCACCTTGGAGACGAGGACGCGCCGATAATCAAGGAATCCTCATATGCCGGAGGCTACTACATCACGAAAGTGGGCTACCCTGTGGGCTGCTACTACCTTCTCGTTCAGGACGGAATCTTCCACAATCAGGAGGAACTTGACACCTACCCTCACTTCGAAACCACCCAGATCGGAGACTTCCGCTTTGTGGACGCTGACGGAGACGGTGTGCTTGACAAAGAGAAGGACAGGGTCATCGTGGGCAACTATATGCCTGATTTCTACTATGGTTTCTCGCTTCGTCTGGGATGGAAAGGTCTTGATTTCACGGCTGCCTTCCAGGGAGTTTACGGAAACGAGATTCTCAATCTCGAAAGGCGCTACCTTCTCAATATGGAGGCTTCGTCAAATATGATGAAAGAATCCCTGCAGAGATTCCCGTACGGCAACATCAACCGCGCGACCAGAAAATCAACCGGAAACAACGGTTCCTGCACCTCAACCTTCCACCTCGAGGACGGTTCATACCTCAGACTTCAGAACCTCTCCATCGGATACACCTTCCCGAACCGCTGGTTCAAGAAGGCTGGAATCTCCAATGCGAGAATATACATTCAGGGCACGAACCTTTTCACCCTCACCAACTACTCCGGATATAACCCGGAGGTGAACAAACGCTCCAGCGATGCGCTGCGTCCGGGCGAGGACTATTGCTCCTACCCTCTTTCAAGGACATTCAGCGTGGGTATAAACTTTAATCTGTAGTAAGGAATATGAACAGGAATATATTGAAAATAACATTGTTCGCTCTCGCGATAACGGGACTATGCAGTTGCTCCGATTCCTTTTTCGAGCAGTACCCGTCAAACAATGTAACGAAGGGAAACCACTACAAAACCGACAACGACTTCAATCAGGGCGTATATGCCTGCTATCAGAAGGTAAAGACCCAGATGGGATTCTTCCTCAATGAACTCGCCTACCGCAGCGACGAGTGCGTGCTTGAGTCTATGGCAGTCTCCACGCAGGACCGTTACGATTTGGACCATTTCCAGGAGAAAGCCAACAACGGAATCCTCAGCGACGTTTGGGACGCGTGGTACAACGGCATTTACCGCTGCAACGACCTGCTCGTGAACCTTGAAGGGAAAGAGGGGATAAAGAACGCCGCGCAGTATCGCGGTGAGGCGCTTTTCCTGCGCTCCTGGTGGTACTTCAATCTTTACAACACTTTCGGAGGTGTTCCGCTCACGACCACTGTGGTCTCTCCGGCGGAGGCAAAAACCATTGCAAGATGCAGCGATGAGCAGATGTTCAGCCGCCTGAGTGCAGACCTGAGTGAAGCAGCCGAGCTTCTCCCGGTGAAACGCAGCGCCGAGAAGGCCCGTGTGACCCGCATCGCCGCGCAGGCGCTCCTTGGAAAAGTCTATCTCACCTTCGGAAAATATCCTGAGGCCGAGGCTGTTCTCAAAGAGGCTCTCTCTGACAGCGGCTACGGTCTTATGGGGACGACTGGGGAAGTCTTCGACGTGGCAAACAAAATGAACCGCGAGATTATTTTCGCCATCTACTACGACAAGACCAACGACAACGGACACGGCTACTGGTACAGTGCAAACACCGGAGTTCTCGCGGACATCACCAATCCGACACCGGCGTTCAAAGCTTTGTATGAGAGTGCCGACAACCGCCTCCCGCTTATCAGCACATACACGAAAATCAAGAGCACGCTCTACTCGATGAAAAAGTGGGACGACACCTACGACTCCGTCTACACCACCCAGGTAGGCAACGATTTCCCTATCCTCAGATTCGCCGATGTCGTGCTTATGTATGCCGAGGCTCTCGGAATGCAGGGAAACATCACCGGAGCGCTTGAATACCTCAACAAGACCCGCACAAGGGCTGGAATCGCCGCCCTCACGGAGACTGATGTCCCGGACAAAACCGCCTTTGTCAAGGCACTTGCGGATGAACGCGGAAGGGAATTCGCGCTGGAGGGACACAGATGGCTCGACCTCAAGAGACTGGGCCTCGCGGTGGATTTCTTCAAGGGAATGGGATATTCTGTTGACTCACACGAACTCGTATTCCCTATTCCTCAGGATCAGATTGAAATCGTGAACAACAGCGCCATCCTTTGGCAGAACGCGGGATATTAGAATCAGGCGAAAAATAAACACGCCGATAAAATAAAATAGAGAAGAATATGAAAAGATTGATTATCAATATATTGTCTCTCAGCGCAATTATCTTCGGGGCAGTTTCCTGCGCAAGCGAAATTCTCCCGGAGGCCGGAGCAGGAAGACATCAGGTGACCTCTCTCAAGGCTGTGCCGGGAGATGAGGAGGTCGGGCTCTCCTGGGATATCCCCGAGGGCTGGAATCCTACAGAATACATCGTCACCTACACCGCAAGCGAAAAAGTCACGCTCAGAACTCCTGAAAAGGAAGTTCTGATTGAAGGGCTCACCAACGCCAAGAACTACATCTTTCAGGTTCAGGCAGTCTATGGCGAGCTCATCTCCGGAGCAGTCTCCGTGCAGGCCACTCCATCCACTTCAAGATTCGCCGTCTCAGACCTTCAGGCCGAGGGCAGCGCGAATATGATTATGCTCTCGTGGACAAGTCCTTCCGTGAACGTGCTTTCATACACCTTGAGCTACATCAAGGAGGGCGACGAAAACGCTCCGACAACCATCACAATCGAAGCTGACAAAACCTCCTACACTATAGACGAGCTTGAAAACGACGTGAACTACACGCTCACCCTTACGGCGAATTACACAAAAGGCGCTTCCGAAGGGGCTACAGCCAAGGCTATGCCAGCCCTCGCTACGCCATATTTCCTCAGCCGCAAGAGCGCTGCCGTAAATCAGCCGATTAAGTTCACCTTCAACACCGAAGGCTACCCGTCAGCGACGAACATCCGCTGGGAATTCCCTGACGGAACCACCCTCACTGGTGCGGAAGTAAGCGCCGGCATATCATCTGCAGGGGCTCAGCAGGTGAAACTTACCGTTACTCTCGGAGGCATCGAGAAGAGCTGGAACGCGGAAGTGGAAATCAGGGAATTCGTCCTGAACTACAACGACTGGGCTCTGAAAGGCACCAACTATGAAGGCTTCAAGGGCGGCTGTCCTGTGTTCTCTCCTGACGGAAGCACTGTTTACAACATAACCTTCAACAAGAAAACTTCCCTCTACGCCTTCGATACCGAAAGCGGAGAACTAAAATGGACCTACTCCCCATCTGACGACCTTCCGTCATACAATCCTATCACTGTGAACCCTGTAACCGGCGACATCTATTTCGGAGTGAACAAAGCGAATTATTTCTTTGCCGTCACATCTGCGGGGGCGCTGAAATGGACATTCACAGCAGCCGGAGCAATGAAGAGTGCGGCTCCTGCCGTCAGCGCCGACGGGCAGACGGTGTTCATCGGTGATGCTACAGGAAACATCTTCGCCATAAATGCATCGGACGGAACACAGATTTGGACTGCCGCCCAGGGAAACGCCATCGCGGGACTTCTGGTTAGCGGGAACGAACTCGTCGCAGGCTCAACTGACGGAACAGTCAAGTTCTACTCTGCAGCGGACGGAAGCGTGATTGCCTCAATCAAATTCGCCGCGATGACAGACATCACCGGATTCGCTGTCGCAGCGGACAAAAAGACGGTTTACCTCCCGGCTAAGGCCTCACTCGCCTCGTTCAGCCTTGAGACCCGCGCGGCCCTGGCAACTCTTGAGGTTGCAGAAAACAGCCTCTACGAACCGATTGTGGCTCCGAACGGAAGCGTATTCGTGGGAAGCAAGGACGGAAGCGTCTATTGCGTAAAGTCTGACTTGAGCGCCGTACTTTGGAAATACACCCACCTGGGAAGCAGCGGAGCCGCTCTTACCAACGCATTCAACTACTCTCACCCTTGTGTCGACTCGGAAGGAAACTTCTACATAACATCAGGTCAGGAGTTAAACTGCAGTTACATTCTCGACAGCACCGGCAAAGTCAAGGAGCAGTTCACCTACGGCTCCGACAGCGTCCAGAAACAGATGGGCGGCAACAATTACCTTAACGGGGTGCTTTACTCGGCATTCATCGGAGCCTCCGGCAAGAACGGCGCTTTTGTGGGCCGCTATGTCGGCGGGGAAAGAGCAGCCGGTTGGAGCAGCCACGGCGGAGACATCTGCGGAAGCTGCTGCGTAAAATAATCATAATTAAGCTATATTTACATTATGAAAAGAATGATGACAATTTCATCCCTTCTTGCACTCTCGCTTCTACCCCTCAGCCTTCTTTCCTGCCGGAAAGAGGCGGGGGAGCAGATGCTTGCGGGGACTGCGGACATAACACTCGGGGGCTATTATGACGCCTCCGGATCTCTTACGACACCGGTATGGACGGCTGAAAACAAGGCATCCATAATGCTCACGACGGGCGGGAAACTTCAAAAGGCGGAGGCAGGAGCGCTGCTTCCCGGGAGCGCGTCCTCGCACTTTGTTTTCAACATTCTCGCGGACCGCACCGAGACGACTGTCGTCAGCTGGTATCCGTCCGATGCGGATGTATCCCTTGAAGGGGAAACAGTCACCTTGAACATTCCTTCGGAGCAGAACGGAACTGAAGTTCCTGTCCTTTACGATGCAGTGAAAGCGAACATCAACGCCTATGAGGGCTGCAAATTCACTCTCGCTCCTGCCGGATGCGCTGTGTATGTGGACGTCGCGATGGGAGACTATGACCTTTCCAGCGTGGAGATTCGTGGAAATGAAGGGGAGAATCTCTCGGGAGAAGTGAAAATCAACACCTCCGACGGCTCTGTCTCTGCAAGCGTTCCATACGCGAAGACCACATTGGAAACGCCTCTTGACTGCCGTGGGGCAGCCGTAAGAGTGAAGGTGTACTGCGCTCCTGCAGAGCTCGCAAAAGGCATAACCATTAAGGCCACTTTCGCTGACGGTCGCTATGCAACAACCCGCATAAGCACTCCTGTCACCTTCTCTGAGGGAGATAAATTCCTCACCGGAAAGGTTGCGGAGGGAGAGTCCACGATACTCACCGTCTGCGGAGACAATCAGGTCTTCGTCATCAACGCCGACCTTGCCCAGACCTCCTACAAGGAGGGAATCATCTGGGAATGGGACGCTAAGAGCGCAGCTTCGGTGCTCGGCCTTGCGGAAAGCAAGTGCGACCATCTGGACGACTGCAAAATGGTGGACAACGGAAGCAAAATCCTTCTTACCAGTTCCTACGGCTGGTGCGTCCTTCTGGATTATGAGACCAAGGAAGTGCTTTTCCACACCACGAAGACCCCGAACGCCCATTCGGCCGAGTTCATTCCTGGCGGCTACATCGCAGTGGCAACATCCGACGGCTCTACTGCCAACCACAACAGTGTCCAGCTCTATAGCGTCTCACGGAGCGAGACCCTCCTCAGTTCAGCTGAGCTTAGCTCTGGCCACGGAGTCGTGTGGAACCGCAAAAGAAGTCTTCTGTACGCAGCCGGAGCCCAGGCCATAAAGGTATTTGAACTTCAGGGTCTTGAAAGCGGAAATCCGCAGCTGAACCTTAAGAAAACGATAAAAACTCCTACAAGCGGACTGCACGACCTGATGAGTATCGATGACAACCGTCTCAGTGTGGCGGGAAACAAGGCGTACATCTTCAATGTGGAAACTGAAGTCTTTGAGGAAATGGCACTTTTCAGCGCCTCCACCGCCATCAAGTCTCTCAATTACAACGGAGAAACAGGTGAGATTTGGTACACCGACGCCACCGTTCCGGAAGGCAACGAGACCTGGTCATCGCACAAAATCCGCCATAGTTCCGACAAGGACGCTTCCTCGGAGGATAGAGCGATTACCGTGGACTTCGATATGTATAAGGTCCGCGTAAAGGAGTGGTAATTAAAGGAATACTCCGGATATTGATACAAAATGACTTCTGAAGACCATAAACTTCTTTGTCAGATAGCACAGGGGGATGTCAAGTCGCTTGGCATCCTCTATGTGCTGTATTCTGCAAAGGTCTATAACTTCGCCCTGTCGCTTCTTCAGAACCCGGTTGAAGCAGAAGATATCACACAGGAAATTTTCCTGAAAATCTGGAACAGCAGGGAAACTCTCCCGGAAGTAAGGTCCCTGAAGTCATATCTTTTCGGGATGACGCACCACGCGGTCCTGAACCTTATAAAGAGCAAGGACGTTCGTAGCCGCTACAACAAGAGAGCCGCTGAGAGCCTCCTGCCTGAAAGCGTGGAGGTTAGCTCCCCGCTTGAAACCGCGGAACTGGAAAAAAGCATCTCCGAAGCGCTGGAGGGGATGAGTGAACTGCGCAAAACAATTTTCCGCCTGAGCCGCGAAGAACACAAGACCTATCAGGAGATTGCAGACCTTCTGATGATAAGCCCCAAAACCGTACAATACCACATTTCCTGCGCACTCGCCGCCCTGCGGGAGATTATATAGCTTTTTGTTTCTTAATGCCGGCTTAGGGTTTTTGAGAAACGAAGGAAATTGGTTATTTTTGTCGGATTATAACAATTTTTGTTTCGCGCTTGCGGGACTTAGTTTTTGGGGATATGAAGACACATTCTTGGAAATATGCGGCTGCCTCTCTCCTGATTGGCGCTTTGGCTTCGGGGGTGTTCTGCTCTTGCGGCGGAGGCGGTAAAGGCGGGAAGAAGGTAGCGGATGCCGGGGTTGAACGGGCTTTTCCACAAATTACTGTTCCGGCATTGATTGAGGATGCTGACGAGAGAGTGGAGTATGTCGCTCTGCACTTTTTTGACGATTTCCTTAAACCCCTGGACGCTACTTCCCGTAGGGGACAATCCTCACCGGAAGAGTCTGACCGCTCACGCAAAGAGGCTTCCGCAGCTCTCTTTCTCTGCGACTCCTCTCATATTGCCGGAGTTTCCGCAGACAAGTTCGAACAGGCCTTCGCAACCTGGTGCGGTGCGCTGGATATGGTGCCTCTCCCTGTGGCTGAGAAGGCTGTAGGGCGTCTTTTTGAAAAATCCGTCGCCTGCGAGAGAGCGGACTCCGCGCTCAATGTGCTGGAGGCTGTGGACGAGATTATCGCGAAATATCTCTATGACCCTAACTCTCCTATGCGAAACGAGGACTACTATCGTCCTTTCCTTGAGGCGAAAGCCTCTTGTGACCTGTTCTCTCCCGAAGTCCGCGAGAGGTCTAGTGAAACTGCCAGAAAGTGCGCTCTCAACAAGGTGGGCACAAGGGCTGCGGATTTCCGCTTTTCAGACAAGAATGGCCGGACCTATTCCCTCTACGGCATAAAGGCCGAAACCACTCTTCTTTTCTTCTCGAATCCCGGCTGCAATGCCTGCAAGGCGATTATTGACGCCCTGAAGGGGTATGAGGAGATGGAGCCTATGATTGAAAGCGGGGAACTTGCTGTGCTTAACATCTACATCGACGAAGACCTCGGGGAATGGTACAATTATATGCCGATATACCCCGAGTCCTGGTATAATGGATATGACCCTAACTATGTGATACGCACCGATTTGCTTTATGATGTGAGGGCCATTCCGTCGCTTTATCTTCTGAATCGGGATAAGGTGGTGCTGATGAAGGATGCGCCGGTGGAGAAAGTGCTGCCTGCAATTTTTGGACATTAGGGGGCATATTGCCCTAAAAGGCGGATTACTGCGTTACGCTCCTAGCAAAAAAAACATTGAAAATAATACACATACAATTATGGCAACTATAACCAAAGAACTTTGGGGCACGACCCCTTCTGGAAAAGAGATTTTCCGCTATACGCTTAAAAACGCTTCGGGTGCATACGCGCAGGTGTCATCGGTGGGAGCCGGTATCGTCTCCATCGTTGTTCCGGACAGGGACGGGAAACTTGCCGATGTCGTTCTGGGCTATCCTGACCCGCTGAGCTACTTCGGCGACGGCCCTTGTGCCGGGAAAGTGCCGGGAAGGTACGCCAACCGCATTGCCGGGGGGCATTTCAGCCTTGACGGAGCGGAATACACTCTCCCTGTAAACAACGGCCCGAACCACCTTCACGGCGGTCCCGAGGGCTTCCAGAATCAGGTTTGGGAAAGCCGCATCGAGGGCGACGGAGTGGAGTTTCTCTACTATGCCGAGGACGGCGAAATGGGCTACCCGGGTGCTTTGAAGGCGGTTGCAAGGTATGAGTGGAGCGAGGAGAATGAACTTAGGCTCACTCTCACCGCCGAGTGCGACGCTCCAACCGTGGTAAACCTCACGAACCACGCCTATTTCAACCTCAACGGCGAAGGCTCCGGTTCCGTGCTTGACCACACTTTGAGGCTCAATGCTTCCGAGTGGCTTCCGACCGACTCCACGCTGATTCCTCTCGGGGAGAGCGTTCCCGTGGCTGGGACTCCGATGGATTTCGTTGAGGCTAAGACGCTCGGACGCGATATAAATGAGAAATTCTCCGCTCTTGAGTACGGCAAGGGCTACGACAACTGCTGGGTCATTGACGGAGGCACTCCGGGGCAGATTTCCGAGGCTGCGGAGCTCCACAGCGAGGCTTCCGGCCGTACGCTTAAGGTTTACACCACTCAGCCAGGCGTTCAGGTCTACACCGGAAACTGGCTTGCAGGCTGCCCTGTGGGTAAGTGCGGACGCTCTTACAACGACTACGAGGGCGTAGCTTTGGAGTGCCAGAATTTCCCTGATGCGCCGAACAAGGCGGAGTATCCTTCGCCGGTGCTGAGGCCTGGCGAGACATACGAGCAGGCCATCATCTTTGCTTTCAAAAATTAACTATGGGGCGGATTACTGCGTTGTCGCTCGTGGAAAATCCTCACAACCCCAAGGTTGCTCCGGTGTTTCCCCTTCGCTCCGCCTTGTACTCCATCCCTATATTTAATTTTTGACGACTTAGTTTTTACTTTTAATTTATGCAACAATATTTAGACTTACTTCAGCATATCCGGACGGACGGGGTGATGAAACACGACCGGACCGGGGTGGGTACCCAGAGCGTTTTCGGCTACCAGATGCGCTTCAATCTCGCGGAGGGTTTCCCGCTGCTTACGACCAAGAAGGTGCACCTCAAGTCCATCATCTATGAGCTTCTTTGGTTCATCGCCGGAGACACCAACATCAAATATCTCAAGGACCACGGAGTCTCCATCTGGGATGAGTGGGCCGACGAAAATGGCGACCTGGGCCCGGTCTATGGCCACCAGTGGAGAAGCTGGCCGACTCCTGACGGACGCACAATAGACCAGCTCTCGCAGGTCATAGAGACCATTAAGAACAACCCTGACTCCCGAAGGATGATAGTTTCCGCGTGGAATGTTGCCGAAGTGGAGAAAATGGCCCTGCCTCCCTGCCACACGCTGTTCCAGTTCTATGTGGCTGATGGGAAACTTTCCTGCCAGCTCTACCAGAGGAGCGCAGACGTTTTCCTTGGAGTGCCGTTCAACATCGCTTCCTATGCGCTGCTGACGATGATGGTCGCTCAGGTTTGCGGCTTGCAGCCCGGCGAGTTCATCCACACCACCGGCGACACGCACATCTACCTCAACCACTTCGACCAGGTCGCAGAGCAGCTCTCGCGCACGCCTCGGCCGCTGCCGCGGATGGTTTTGAACCCTGAGGTGAAGAGCATTTTTGACTTTAAGTACGAGGACTTTACGCTGGAAAATTATGATCCATATCCAGCCATAAAGGCCCCCGTAGCAGTGTAAATCCGCATAGAGGGCGGATTACTGCGTTGTCGCTCGGGGAAAATCCTCACAACCCCAAGGTTGCTCCGGTGTTTCCCCTTCGCTCCGCCTTGTACTCCATCCCTTTATGCGAATTTACAGATATGGATAAATCGAGGGCGGATTACTGCGTTGTCGCTCGGGGAAAATCCTCACAACCGAAAATATAAAATCACATAATTGATATGAAAAAGATTGACATAATTTTGACGGCTATGGCTGTGCTTACGATGGTTTCCTCTTGCGGAGGCGGGGTGAAACCTGCAATCCCAAGAGATTCAAAAATCGAAAAAAATGTTGAGAAAACGCTCTCACGGATGACTCTGGACGAGAAAATCGGTCAGATGACTCAGATTACCCTTGACGCTCTCGCTGCCCCTGCGGACAATGAGGACGGATTCATTCTCCCGGAGGACAAACTTGACCTTTTCATCGGGAAATACAAGGTGGGCTCGTTCCTCAACCTTCCGCGCGGATATGCCGAATCGGCTGCGACCTGGAACAAGATAGTCCGTCAGCTCAACGACAAGTCCCTGGAGGTTATGGGCATCCCGACCCTCTACGGGCTTGACCACATCCACGGCACCACCTACCTCAGCGACGGAACGCTCTTCCCTCAGCCAATCGCGGTTGCCGCCTCCTTCAATAGGGAGATTGCACGCCGCGCAGGAGAGGTCACAGCGTACGAATCCCGCGCTGCAGGCGTTCCGTGGTCCTTCAACCCGACGCTCGACTGCGGAAGAGACCCGAGATGGTCAAGAATGTGGGAAAACTACGGCGAGGACTGGTACGTTAACGCCGAGATGGGACGCGAAACCATCCTCGGAGAACAGGGCTCAGACCCGAACCACGTTGACGCTCAGCACATTGCGGTCTCAGTGAAGCACTACATCGGCTACGGCTCCCCTTTCTCCGGAAAGGACCGCACCCCGGCATACATCTCCCCGCTTGACCTGAGGGAGAAATACTTCGCCCCTTACCTTGAGGCCGCCCGCGCCGGTGCTCTCACCTTTATGGTGAACTCCGGCTCCATCAACGGCACTCCTGTCCACTGCAACCCTGTCCTTCTGACCGGTTGGCTCAAGGAAGAACTCAATTGGGACGGAATGATCGTGACCGACTGGTCAGACATCAACAACCTTTACCAGAGGGAAAAAGTGGCCGCCAACGTTAAGGAGGCCGTGAAACTTGCCATCAACGCCGGCATAGATATGTCGATGGTCCCTTATAGCTGCGACTTCTGCGATGCTCTTAAGGAACTCGTTGAGGAAGGAGAAGTGCCGATGGAGAGGGTGGACGACGCCGTGAGAAGGATTCTCCGTCTGAAGTATCGCTTGGGCCTTTTCGACACTCCGAACACATCTGTCCAGGATTACCCTAAACTGGGCAGCGCGGAATTCAGCGAGGCTTCCCTCCACGCCGCCGAGGAGACAATAGTTCTTCTTAAAAACGAGAACAGCACTCTTCCTATAAAGCAGGGTACCAGGATTCTTGTGACCGGTCCTAACTCCAACGAGATGCGCTGCCTCAACGGAGGTTGGAGCTACACCTGGCAGGGAAATCTTGCGGACGACTTCGCAGGGAAGTACAACACAATCTACGAGGCTCTCTGCGAGAAGTTCGGCCGCCGCAACGTAACTCTTGAAAAAGGCGTTTCCTACAAGCCGTACGGCAAATATGACGAGGAAATTTTCAAAATTGAGGATGTGCGCAGGGCAGTTGCAGCCGCAGAAGGAGTGGACATAATCGTTGCCTGCATCGGAGAAAACAGCTACTGCGAGACTCCCGGCAACCTTTCGGACCTCAACATCTCAGAGAATCAGAAATATCTCGTGAATGAACTCTCCAAGACCGGGAAACCTATTGTTCTCGTCCTGAACGAGGGACGTCCGCGTCTTATCGGGGAACTCGTCCCTAAGGCCTCAGCCGTTGTGGATGCGATTCTTCCGGGAAACAGGGGAGGCGACGCTCTTGCCGCTCTTCTTTCGGGCGAAGTGAATTTCAGCGCAAAACTTCCGTTCACCTACCCGAAGGAAATCAACTCCATCATAAGCTACGACTACAAAGTGAGCGAGGAGACCGACAAGATGGAAGGAGCCTACGACTACAACGCCGTGGTTTCAGTTCAGTGGGCATTCGGCTACGGCTTGAGCTACACCACTTTCGCCTACAGCAACCTTTCTGTGGACCGTCTCGAGTTCAAACAGGGCGATGTTCTGAGGGTAAGCGTGGATGTTACGAACACAGGAAAGGTTGCGGGCAAGGAGCCTGTGCTTCTTTTCACAAGCGACCTTGTAGCCTCCGTCGTTCCTGACAACCGCCGTCTGAGGGATTTTACAAAGATTGAACTTCAGCCGGGCGAGACCAAGACAGTCACTTTCGACCTCCCTGCCGAAAAGATGGCGTTCGTGGGCTTCGACGGCCGCTGGACCCTCGAAAAAGGCGATTTCCGCATCCAGGCCGGCACCGAGGTGGCCACAGTCCGCTGTACCGAGACTCACACTTGGGACACCCCGAATATCTAAAGAGTATCCCATCTTTTTAT
>CAVJRU010000028.1:0-3099 GCA_963652025.1 bacterium | reverse complement strand
GCTGTCGGAACTACCTCAGGGTGAAGAGGGAGGCGAAACCGAACATATCCGGGTCGAATTTTTTCCAGCCGTCTGCCCACATCTCACCGAATGGAGGTTCGTCGTAGTCGCGGAACTCAACTGCAAGTCCATCATCGATGAGGCGGAATACCACTACTGCTTCGCCGAGAGTTTCGGAGTCTGCGCTGAATGCGCGGTTGGCGCTGGAGAGTTTGTAGTAGGTGTTGTACTGATATGCGGAACTTGCGTCCTCGGTCACGAACTGCTGGTTGTCAAGCACGGTGTACTTGCCGAGCGTGATGGCACCAGTTGTCATATTCTTTGGCTCTGTGACTGTCACGGTGCACTCGCGGAAGAAATTCGCGAAATCACCGGTTTTGCCGGGGGTGAGTTTCACTGAACCGTCTGCCTGCTCTGTGAAGGTGAGGGTGAAACCGGTGTTGTGGGTCGGAAGAGCATCAGTGTCATCCTCCATTTCTGCAAACCAGTCCTCAATTTCGTCTTTGTCGTAGATTTTGCTGAATTCCCAGGTGCCGACGAGTTTGTTAGGGGTCTGAAGGCCGCAGACTGCAATATTTACATAGCTGTAAAGTCCTTCAATTACTCTTGAATCGCTTTCTGTGTCGAAGGTGAGCTGGAGCTCTCCACCGCCGGAGCAGTTGTCTGCGACATTAAACTTTACATAAGCCTTTGTCTGCCCTGCCGGAATGACTGCGTATGGCGCTGTGGCTCCCACCGGTGCGTTCTCCGGGGCAACAAACTGAAGCTCGGAAGAACTTTCACCCTCGAGTTTGAGAGGGATTATGAGGTCGGTTGAAGGTTTGAACTCCTTTCCGCTCACGCTTCCGGTGACGCTGACCTCGACCACGAGGCTCTCGTAGGCGTATGCCCTGACTGTGCTGAAATTTGCGACGTAACCCTCCTGATTGTCCGGAGCCACGACAGTGACTGTCTTTGTTCCAAGGCTGAGTCCTGACGGAGCTGAAACGATGGAAATGTTGAGACTTTTGCCGTTTCCTGTGCCGAGGTCCTCAATTGTGAGGGAACCGGAAGATTTGTCTTTTTCAATCTTTACTGCGCACTGAACCTGTTCTTCGCTTTCGGCCTTGTACTCCTTGTCTGCATACACCCTATAGTCTTCGCCGAGAATAGCCGGACCTTTAAGCAGAACATTCACTTCCACATCCTCGCTCACCGGACGGCTGGTGCGTAAGATTACATCCACCTTGCCTTTCTGATAGACGGTGTAGAGATTTTTGCTGAATTCGATGTTGATTGGCTCATTTCCTGCCTTTTCGCAGGAAGAGAGGGCGAGGCTCGCTACGGCTGCCGTCGCCACGAACGTGATGATTCTCTTAAACATAATAATATAATACCTAATAATACACTGCTACTTCTTGTTGATGCTCCGAAGTGGGCATCGTACTTTGAAACTTTAAGAAAAGGGCTCTCTTTAGTTTCAAATCATTCTTTGTTGGCCTTTATCGCTGCCTCGTATTCGGCTTTGGCAGCGGCTACGAGGGCTTTTTCTTCGGCTGTCGGCACCTCTCCTTTCGGTTTTATATAGCTTTTGGAGGCATCAGAAGTCTTCGGCGGAAGCTCGTTATAGGTGCAACCACAAAGACTTGCGAGCGTAAAGCCAAGCGCGAATATAGCAATTATATTTTTTTTCATACTCATTTCACTTAAAAATTATAACATTTCTCCGTGGCGGGGTAACTCCACGGAAACGCATCTGCTAATAAACATACCCCGGGTTCTGCTCCAGCGAAGGGTTGAGGTCTATGTCGGCCTTGTAAATGGGCGAGGTGTAAAGATAGGCCTTTGTCGTGTACTTCAGACCGTTGTTGATGACCCACCACTCGGGCCGTCCGTTGCGTTTGAGCTCATACCAGCGGTCTCCCTCCATAAACATTTCCTTGCGCCTCTCGTCGAAAATCGCCTGCAGAAGCGGCGTGAGACTCTTCCCGTAGCAGTCGACGCTGATTCTTTCTCCGGTGCGGACCGTGGGAAGAGAGCCTTCAGTAAGGTCGGTGGCGTCTTCGATGCGGTTGCGGCGAAGGGAGTTCAGCTGCTCCAGGGACTTTGCCGTCTCGCCCTTGTGGGCGTATGCCTCCGAGAGCATCAGCACCACCTCGGAGAGTCTCACCTTGCAGGCAGGGTATTTCGCATTCATCCTCCTGGAGTCGAAAAAGCAGGTGTAGCGGATGTCCTTCTTGGGCTCTGTGCCGAAAAGAGACATCAGAGCCGAGCAGGCCGGACGGGAGGAAAGATAGCCTTTCGTGTAGCTGAAATACCAGTCCAGCTCGCTGGAGTTGTTGATGTGCGAGCGCACGAGCACCTCTCCTTTGGTGTCGGTTTTGGCGTTAATCATCTCGGCGTATTCGGAGCGGGGAGTAAGGCTCATTCCGCTGCCCGAGAGAATCTCCTCCCCGAGCGAAGTGACCCTGTCCCACTTGCAGCACCAGAAGTCGAGTTTCATCTCGTACGCCTTTATAATCCAGGTGGTGAAGATGTATTTGGGGTCCGTAGGGTTAAGGGCGAGGGCACTTTCGAACTGGGCGCGGGCGTAGTCGTAGGTCTGGCGGATGGTGCCCCTGAGGGGTTTGTCGCTTATGTCGAACTTGTCCACAATGGGGATGCCCGGAAGTTCGTCCGCCTCCTCTTCGCTCCAGGGCTGACAGAACTCGCGAAGAAGGTTGTAGTAGATGATTCCCTTCATCGAATATGCCGCCGCAAGAGAGCCCTTTGCCACATCGGTGTCCCTTCCCGTTAGGTTCTCGATTACTATGTTGCAGTCGCGGACGATTTCCCAGCTCTCGCGATAGACCCTCTGGCGGCTGTCCAGCTCCTCCCCGGCGAAGAAAGTGAGCGAAGTGCCTGGGCGAAGATTCGCGTCCAGGTCGTCAGCGCAGCCTTCCAGGTGCTTCAGAAGGTCCATATTCCCGATTACATACTCGTCTCCTCCGCCCTCGATGTCCCGCAGGCGGTTGTGGATTATGGAGGCGAACTCCTCGTCGGTCTCGGGGATGACCTCCCCCTGCGGCTGAACGTTGAGATAGTTCTTGCAGCCGCATAAGACGCCGAGAGCAAGTAATA
>CAVJRU010000027.1:5167-30052 GCA_963652025.1 bacterium | reverse complement strand
GGCTATATCTGTTTCAAAATCACGTTCCTTGCATTTGTTGTTCCCCCAGTTGCTGCCGGCGATGTCACCCCCGTTGTAATAGGCGAACTTGCCGTAACGGAGCCTGAGGGCACAGGAAACTATGTTCTCGTCAAAAAGAAGCGGGTCTCCGCTGTACATTTTTCTGGATTTTGTGCCCTTTCCGGTCCAGACCTCGCCGTTTGCGGCAAGATTGCGGATTTCGAAGCTGCGGGAGTATTTCTTCGGAGAATTGACCAATCTGAACTGCTTTTTGCTGCCGATCTGAAATTTCTCGACGCTGGTGCCGTTCCCGGCGATGTGGTTCACGAAATTGATATAGTGCGGAATGAAGCCCTTGTCGGCCCTCAGGACATTCTCGCGTGAAGGGAAATCATAGTCAGGATAGCCTCTGTCAACGAATTTATTGAAATGAAGGTACTCTCCAAGAAGCGTAATTCCTGAAAGGTCGTAGCCGTTGGAGCCGGGAAGAGCGTCACGGACGACTCCGATGTGGTCGGAGTGGAAATGGGTAATCATCACATAGTCAAGCGTATCCCTGCCGGGCTGAACCTGAGAGAGGAAATGCTTGATGTAGAGGGCGAGCCACTCGCCTACCTTTTTCGAGCTGTCCGGATGCTGCGGCCCCCAATTGTTGTTGTCGCCGGCGTCAATGAGCATCGAGGTGCCGTCCGGCATAATGAGAAGAGCTGCATCACCCTTTCCCGTGGCGACGGTGTGGATGTCAAGATAGCCTTCCTGCCAGGAGGGAAGATACTCCACTTCGTTTGCAGAAAGGACGGTGACAAGCCTTACGGTTTCTCCCTTAGGGACGGAGGCAGTGTAACCCGCGACAGCCATACCTTCACAAGGTTCATCCCAGGAATTGGTCCCCGAAGCGCTCCACCTGGTGTAGGACGGAGTGACGGAAGGGTTGGAACTGAAGACTTTGAGTTTTATTGATTTGCCATTTTGGGTAAGAACTTCATCTTCCTGACGTACGTCAACAGATGCTGGCGTCACCATTCTCCACTGGAGATGGGCTTCAAGGTCGGTGCGCGCCGTAATCTCGTCAGTAACATAGAGATTGCCGTCACTGTCCAAGGTTATGGTTCTAAGGGCTGAGGAGACCTCTCCGCCATAGACCGGAGTCATATCAAGCGTTGCGCCTCTGCGTGAGGGAGTGTCATAGACATCGGTTATCTTGGCGAAGCCTTTGGCGCAGAAATCCTTGTCGTTGATGGTGAGGGTGCTGTGTCCCCTATTGTTGAGTCTCCAGACTTGCCAGCGGAGGGAGTTCTGCTTCGTACTCCAATAACTTCCCTTCTTCGCTTTAAGGGCGTTTTCTATCGTCGCATAATTCGGGCGCGACACATCGGCGGACCACCTGCAGCCGAGCGCGTCATAAACAAACGACCCCGCATCCATATGACCGTGACTCGCAGACGCTTTTCCGCCCTTGAAGCCAAGGTAGCGGTCAGAGTCGGTGTCACTCCAGTCTCCGCGCACGAGAACGAGCGGGGTTTCGCCCCCGGTGCTGCAGAAAAAGTTTGCTGAGGAAGACTGTGGGGAGGCTTTGGGGGAAGTGAAGGCGGAGTAAGCCGCGTCCAGGTCTTCGACGTCATTGGCGCAGGAAAGAGCCATCGGAAGGTAGCGCATCTCCTCCATAGTGGTCTTGTAGCGTCCGATGCTCATCTGACGGAACTCATTCCGAAGAAGAGATACATCGTTGTAATGCTTTGCAAACCACCACATTGCAAGCTTTGGAACAGCCGTTTTGCCGGAGGAATCTCCAAAGCAGTAGGAACGGTTGCCCACTCCCACCATCATCAGAATCCACTCGGGGGTTTTCTTCAGCCCATCACAGGAATCCATTCCATAGAGAGTCCCGAAGGCCTTCTCAAGAACAGAAAATATGACCGTCTGATAGGCTGTGCCGTAGCTCCAGTAACTATAGCCCTCCGGATATACCCCGTCAGGGTCATAGAGCTTCTTCACTATATCACCGTTGTTTGCTATGACTTCATTTATAAGCCCTCCGCACTGAGTTCTCTCCTTTCCATAGACGGCGACAGCGGCGGCAAGAGGACCGCCGTAGCAGACCTGATTCCAGTTGCTTACCATACTGTTTGAAGAGTGCCCGCGCACAGGAACTATAGCTCTTTCAAGCAAGACCCGGCTAATTTTCGCTCTAAGGTCGTAAGGAAGGGAGTAGTAGAGCCAGTCATATCCGATTGCGACCGCCAGCGACATCTCCCCCACATCCAGGAAGTGTTTCGGATTCCAGTCTTTGAAGCCCACTACCGTTTCAAGGTCGTGCACCGCCTTGTCCAGATATTTCTTCTCCCCGGTCAGCCTGTAGGCGTAGGAGCAGGACCCGATGCGGCGAAGGGCCTCCCGCGAGCGTTGTAAAAGGCGCTTATTCGCCGCGTCAAGTTTGTATTCTATATCTCCCGTTGCGGCAACAGATTCATCCGCTATGGTCATTATCATTGAATGGAGATGAGACAGAGTCACATTCGAGGAAGAGTCCGCCGTCACTTTTTTCTCCAGTCTTTGAAAATCGGCGGCGTTCATCATAAGCCTCGGATGTCCCATTCCGTTTAGCAGGGAAAGGTCGGCAACACCTTCGGGGTCAGCCTCGGTGGATTCTTTCTCCTCGACAAAGCCCTTAGGAACCTTGTCATACCAGCCATCAGACGAAGTGCGGGCTAAGACGCCGCAAGGAAGAGTGCAGAGAGCAATTAGTGCGAAAGCACAAGATAATTTATTGATATTCAGTTTCATATAACCTCAAAAGATGCTGCCGAAAGGTCTTTGTCGGCAGAAGATGAACCGATAAAAACTGTGAACGAACCTTTCTCTACACTCCATTTTTCTTCCGCGCCCCAGCACTGAAGCATCTGAGGGGTGATTTCGAATTTCACCTCACAGCTTTCCCCTGCCTTGAGGCTCACTCTTTTAAAACCCTTGAGTTCTTTCACCGGGCGCGTGACTGAACCGTATTCGTCACGGATGTAAAGCTGGGCCACTTCGTCGCCGTCATAGGGGCCGCAGTTGGTGAGGCGAACGGAAGCTGTGAGAGTCTCTTCGGGGCCGATTTCGCTCTTGGAAAGTCTCACGTCGGAGTATTCGAACTTGCTGTAACTCAGACCATAACCGAACGGCCAGAGTGCTCCTGTCTTAGAGCCCGCGAAAAGGCGTGAGTATTGGGAGTGCTTGTGATTATAGACCGTCTGGACCTGTCCCACATTGCGCGGAACGGTGACGGGGAGTTTTCCTGAAGGGTTGACAAGACCGGCGAGGACTTCAGCGATTGCCTGTCCTCCCATCTGACCCGGCTCCCAAACATTCAGAATCGCGTCCACATTGTCTTTTGCCCAAACTGCGCTGAGTGCCCTGCCGCTCATAAGAACGAGCACGACAGGCTTTCCGGCCGCGGCTACTGCCTGAAGCAACTGCTGCTGCATTCCCGGAAGGTCAAGGTTGTCTCGGTCGCAGTTCTCGCCGCAGGTGCGTCCGAAGGCGGAATATCTTTGGGAGTTATCACCCACGACAACTATGCTTACATCGCACTGGGCGGCCGCCGCGTGTGCGCGGAGAATTCCCTTTGAGTCGACATTGGAGATTTTCCCGCCGAAACACAGAGTGTCGATCCGGGTCTCCGGGAAAACTGCCTTCAGACCGTCATAGACGGTGATGACTGCAGAGTCCGGTTGAGGCGCCGCCCAGTCGCCGAGGATGGTCTGGCTGTCGGCATTCGGGCCGGTGAGGAAAATGCGGCGCGGAGCTTTCCGGGAAGAATTATCCTTTAGAGGAAGCACGCCGTTGTTTTTAAGAAGCACGAGTCCCTCTCTTGCGGCCTCAAGCGCGGTCTGGCGATGCTCCTTCGCTCCGCAAATCTGTTCAGGGATTTCCGGAACGGGGTTTTCAAAGAGCCCGAGGGCAAATTTCGCCTCAAGAATTTTTCCTGCCGCCCTGTCTATCCTCTCTTCGCTTATGCGTCCCGACTTCACGGCGGCGACAACGGCCTCAAAGTATTTCGGGCCCTGCATATGCATATCGATTCCTGCCTCAACGGAAAGGACGAACGCCTCGGTGGAGTCTTTGGCGAAGTGGTGCATTGAGTGAAGCCTCTCTATGTCCATCCAGTCGCTCACCACAAAGCCGTCAAAGCCAAGTTCGTCACGAAGAAGGTCCCCGAGAAGCCAGGAATTGCCGTGGCAGGGGATGCCGTTGAGCTCATTGTGGGCAGCCATAACGGAACCGACTCGGGCCTCGGAAACGGCAGCGATGAATGGTGGGAGGTAGAGTTCACGGAGTTTTCTCTCGGAGATGTCCATCGGAGCGGCGTTGAGTCCTCCGGCAGGTTCGCCGCCCGCTATAAGATGCTTCGCGCAGGCGAGGACGTGCTCGCCGCTGAATTTCCCGTCACGGCCTTGAAGCCCCCAGATAGCATATTTACCCATCTCGGAGGTCAGAAGCGGGTCCTCTCCGAAGGTCTCCCCCATTCTGCCCCAGCGGGCGTCGCGGGCGATGTCGAGGTTCGGGGCAAAAGCCCAGAAAAGCCCCCTCTGACGCATTTCTAGCGCAGTTTCCTCCCCTATCTTCTCCATAAGGGCAGGGTTGAAAGTGGAGGCCATATTGATGTTGGTCGGATAGACCGTGCAGCCTTCGATGAGGGCGTTGCCGTGGAGGGCGTCGATTCCCAAAAGCAGCGGAATGCCAAGCCGACTTCTGGCGGCAAGTTTTTGAAGCGCAACGGCTTCGTCGCTTGTCATTACGTGAAGAAACGCTCCTACTTCGCCCCTGCGCACCTTGTCCGCAAGGTCAGGGTTGCCGAGATTAGTGTCTGTGGCGTCAATGTTCTTGTGAGCTGAGCCTTTTCCCGGTTCGACATAGCAGGGAGCCACATATTGGCACATCTGTCCCACCTTCTCTTCGAGAGTCATCTCGCGAAGGAGCAGTCTGGCGCGTTTTTCAGCTGGGAGCGACGCGTCTTTCCAGTCGCCTTTTGAGCAGCCGGAAACCAGCAGAAGAGGGAGCAGCGCCGCAGCTAACAGGAGTGTTTTCTTCATATCAGTAAGGATAAATAATTCATTGTGGATTTTTAAGCACATAAATCATTGTATATCAAGCCATAAGAATCACAGACTAAGGTCCTTGTCGGCAGTGAGCACGGTAAGGAAGGTGACGGATGAGCCTTTTGAAACTGTCGCCGTGTAGCCGGCAACAGCCCCATTGTAGGTTTTTTCCCAGTCAAAAGTTCCGTGGGACTCCCAGGACGTGAAAACAGGAGTGGCGGAGCCGCTCTGCACTTTAACCTTCAAGTACATAGTCTTACCGTCCTGCGTGAGAGTCTCTCCGTCCTCGGAGACAGCAACGGAAGCCGGAGTGACCATTCTCCACTGGATGGAGGCCGCCTTCGTGCTCAGGGCCGTAATCTCGTCGGTGATGTAGAGGTCAGTCCCATTTCGGATTTCAGCTTTTCGCGTTACCGAAGCCGCCTCGCTGCTAAAAACGGGGCTAAGATCGAATTTGGCACCACGGGTGGCCGGGGTGTCGTAGGTTTCCAGAACGGTCGCCGCGCCGCTCACATTGTGGTCGGCTCCGTTAATTGTAAGAGTGCTGTGCCCGCGATTGTTCAGGGCGAAGATTGTCCAGCGGAAAGAGTTCTGACTGAGGTTCCAGTAGTCGCCGCGAGACTCATAGATTGAGTAAGCCTCACGGTTGAGTTCCTGCGACCATCTGCAGCCGAGAGCATCATAGACGAAAGTGCCCGCGTCCATATGGCCGTGCGTGTGGCCTGCTTTTCCGCCCTTCAGAGCGAGATAGCGGTCGGAGGAAGTGTTGTCCCAGGTGGTGCGGGAAATCACGACGGGGATGTCTCCCGAAGCATAATACATCGTCGGCATTTCTCCGGAGGAGCCGGTGACAGAGTCAAGGCCGGTCGTCGCATTAGCACACGCAAGGGCTACGGGAAGCATACGGACCTCGCTCATAGAGGAGCTGTAGGGATTGGTCTCATTCCCTGAAGTGTTGTTAAGAAGCCGCACTTCGACCCTAAGCAGGGAAGGGTTGTTGTAATGCATTGCAAACCACCACATTCCCATTTTCGGCTGGTCATACGCACTGGTAGAATCTCCGAAGCTGTAGACCCTTCCGTTCACTCCCGAAGACATCAGAAGCCAGCGCGGAGTCTTTTCCAATGCAGCGCAGTTGTCCATCCCGTACAAAGTGCCGAAGACTTTCTCGAGAGCGACAAAGATGAATGCCTGGAAACCTGTCCCGAAGCCCCAGTAGGAATACCCTTCTGGATAGACTCCGTCGGGTTCATAGATTTTTTTGAGTATGCGGCCGTTGTTGGCGATGCATTCGTTGATAAGAGCCCCGGACTGGGTCTTTTCCTTGCCGTAGATGGCGATTGCTCCGAGAAGGGTGCCGCCGTAGCAGACCTGGTTCCAGTTGTGTTCCGCAGTGGTAAAATCCGCGGTGCGGCCCGGGATGATTGCGTAGTCCAGGAGTTTTTCGCGGATTTTCACCCTCAGGTCGTAGTCAAGAGAATAGTAGAGCCAGTCGTAGCCGAGGGCGACGGCGGAGGCCATCTGTGCAGCAGTGAGGAACTTGCTGGATGCGTTCCAATCCGAAAAACCGACGACTGTCTTAAGGTCCGCCACTGCCCGAGTGAGATATTTCTCCTCGCCTGTCATTCGGTAGGCGTAGGCGCAGGAGCCGATTCGCTTCATCGCCAGCTTAGCCTGGTCCTGATTTTTGTCCGTATCGGTGGTGTTGTACGTGATGGATGAAGTGGCCTTTGCGGACGCGTCGGCAGTTTTCATCATTACGTTGTGGAGTTTTGTAAGTGTCCGGTTGCTTCCGGAGTTGGTCGTAACCTTCTGTTTCAGTTCCGCGAAGTCCCGACGGTTCATAAGAAGGCGCGGGTGGCCCATATCCTTAAATACACTAAGGTCCGCCGTGCCAGAAGGGTCAGCGTCCGAGGATTCTGCCTCATCACGGAATCCTGAAGGCACATCGTCGTAGAGTGAGTTCTGGGGCGATGGATCAGGGTCAGGCGTCGGATCGGACGAGTAGGGCTGGGTGAAGGTTATATCCTTTATGGTCGTGCCCGTTATGATGGTCATTTTGGCGGTACGGGAGGATCCGGAGGCATTTTTAGTGGCCGTGAATTTTATTTCCACATCGCCTGAGGCGCCCTTTGACGGAGAGAAGGAAAACCAGGATTTGACGCTCTGCGGAGTGCTGGCTGTCCAGCTCTGGGATGTGGAGAACTGATAGACTCCGGGCGAAGAGGAGGAATAGCCTGCGGCGGGAATTGAAACCGAGGTTGTCTTGGCCTTAAAAGAAGCTTTCGGCTCCAGTTGTCCCTCCTTTGTGCATCCCACAAGGGAGGAGACGGCCAGAGCCAAAAGCAGCAGAAGTTTATTTGAATGCCGCCTCATTTTACAGAGCGCGGACGTCGGAGATTATCTGCAGGGACTTGCGGCAGAGTTCTGAAATTTCTTCCCACTCTCCTGCTTTCACAAGGTCCTTCGGGAAGAGGTTGCTTCCCATTCCGACGCAGGTTGCGCCTGCCTTGAACCAGCCTTTGAGATTATCCACTTCCGGTTTCACTCCGCCGGTTACGAGCACCTGGGTCCACGGCATAGGGCCTTTGATTCCCTTCACGAAGGCTGTTCCGAGAACATCTCCAGGGAATACTTTCACGACGTCGCAGCCGGCTGCCTGGGCGGTGCCCACCTCGGTGACTGAGCCGCAGCCCGGGATGTAAGGGACGCAGCGGCGGTTGCAGATGGCGGCAACCTCAGGGTTGAAGAGCGGACCTACGATGAAGTTCGCACCGCTCTGAAGGAAGAGGGCGGCAGTAGGGGCGTCAATGACGGAGCCTGCTCCGAGAATCATCCCGGGAAGTTCTTCCTCGGCATATTTGACGAGTTTTACGAAAATTTCGTGGGCGAAGTCACCTCTGTTGGTGAATTCGAAAACGCGGATGCCGCCGTCATAGCAGGCTTTGAGCACTGCCTTTGCGGTCTCTTCGCCGCTATTGTAGAAAACCGGAACGAGTCCTGTGGTGATTGCGGACTCAAGAACCTGTACTTTGCTGTATTTTGCCATAATATTAAGGTATTTCTAAGAGTAAAACAGAAAGCATTACTACGCTGATTGAAAGATGGTCAAGGAGCGTAACCTGCCATTCGCTTTTAGCGGGACACGCGGCCGGAGCCATTACCCTTCATAAGCGTTTCGACTTCCTTGACGCTAACCCTGTTGTAGTCGCCCTCGATTGTGTGCTTGAGGCAGGATGCCGCAACTGCGAAGTCGAGCGCCTCGGCGTCTGTAGGGTACTCCAGAAGACCGTAGATGAGTCCGCCGCAGAAGGAGTCGCCTCCGCCCACGCGGTCTACGATGTCGGTAATGTCGTATCTTCTTGAAGCATAGAGCTTTGTTCCGTCATAAATCACGGCGCCCCAGGTGTTGTGGTCTGCGTTTACGGAGCCCCTGAGGGTGATGGCGACTTTCTTTGCGCGCGGGAACTTTTTCATAAGCTCCGTTGCGACATACTCGAACTTCGCGCTGTCGATTACTCCCTCGTCAGCATTGAAGCCTTCCGGTTTGATGCCGAAGACCTTCTCGGCGTCCTCCTCGTTTCCGATGATGACGTCGCACCCCTCAACGAGTTCAGGCATAACTTCGGCTGCCGTTTTGCCATATTTCCAGAGGTTCTTGCGGTAGTTTAGGTCGCAGGAAACCTTGACTCCGAGACGGTTAGCAGTCTTTATTGCCGCGAGGCATTCCTTAGCCGCAGCGTCGCTGATTGCAGGAGTGATGCCTGTCCAGTGGAACCAGTCAGCTCCCGCGAGGACCTTCTCCCAGTCGATTGAGCCCGGGACAATCTCCGCGATTGAAGAGTGTGCGCGGTCGTAGATGACTTTGCTCGGACGGGCAACGGCGCCCTTCTCAATGTAATATATGCCCATTCTGTCGCCGCTGGTGATGCAGCCGCCGACGCCGACTCCAAGGCCGCGAAGCTCTGCAAGGCAGGAGCGTGCGATTTCATTGTCAGGAAGGGCGGTTACGAACTGAGCGTCCTCGCCATAGTTTGCAAGTGAGACGGCCACATTAGCCTCGCCGCCGCCGAAAGTAGCCTCAAATGAGTGAGCCTGGCTGTAGCGCAGATGCCCAGGCGTAGCCAGCCGGAGCATTATTTCTCCAAAAGTTACAATTTTCTTTGCCATAATGTCGTTAAATTTTTAAAGGTTGGGAAGTGAAGAAAAGGACGGAGTCAATCCGCCTTTTCTTCGCAAATGTGCGTGGGAGAGAATGGATGAAGAAAAGGATGGAGTGCAAGGCTCGCGACGAAGGGAAAACCGCAGCAACCTTTCGGTTGTGAGGATTTTCGCGAGGAGCACAACGCAGCAATCCGCTTTTTCTTCGCCATTCTCTATATTGAGAATGCGTCGAAACCTCCATCAACAACACACACAGTTCCGGTCACGGCCTTGGAAGCCTCGGACGCGAGATAGTGCAGCGTGCCCACGAGCTCGTCCGGCTCAAGGAAACGTCCGATCGGAGTGTGCGCAAGAATGGTGTGTGACCTCTGGGTGAGAGAGCCGTCTTCGTTCGTGAGGAGAGTGCGGTTCTGGTTCGTCAGGAGGAAGCCCGGAGCGATGGCGTTGACCCTGATGCCCTCGCCGAACTTGATTGCGAGCTCAGCGCAGAGATACTTTGTCCAGTTTGCCACGGCAGCCTTGGCGACACCATAGCCTGCCACCCTTGTGAGCGGACGGAGAGCCGACTCTGAAGCGAAGTTGATGATGGAGCCCTTTCCGCTCTCGGCCATTGACTTGGCGAAGACCATAGTCGGGATTATGGTGCCGAAGAGGTTGAGCTCTGTGACTTTCTTCACGGCATCAACATCGAGGTCGAAGATGGTCTTGTCAGGCGGTACGGTGGCTGAAGCCATATTTCCGCCGGCGGCGTTGAGAAGGATATCAATGCGGCCGTAGCGGGCGATGATGTCGGCGTAGTTCTGCTCCAAAACAGCCTTGTCAAGAACGTTGGTAGGGAGGAAAAGAGCCTCGCCGCCCTCTGCTTTGATTTCGCCTACGAGTTTTTCGCCGATTGCGGACGCCCTCTCAAGGTCGAGAAGGACCACAGGGCAACCCTCGGCCGCGAAATATTTAACAATCGTGCTTCCGAGCACGCCGCAGGCGCCGGTCATCACAACGACCTTACCCTTGATGTCAAAAAGATTCTGTGCCATATTGAAAGTAAATTAATTTTTAACCCTATTTGACCGAGTCAGAAATTCACTATTTGGTGTATTTTGCTCGGATAATTGCCTCCTGGAGGCCGCGAAGCTCCGCCAGGCTGCGCATACGCCCGTAGCAGGAATATCCCGGATTGGACTTGCGTCCGAGGTCGTCGCACATCTGGTGGCCGTGGTCAGGACGCACCGGAAGGCTCACCCCGCGCCTCTGCTCCACTTCAAGAAGCGCCTCCATCATTCCGTACATATCCACGTCGCCCTCGAGAAGGTTCGCCTCGTAGAAGTTGCCCTCGGAGTCGCGCTTTGTGGTTCTGAGGTGCACAAAGCCCACTCTGTCGCCGAACTCCCTCATCATAGCGACGCAGTCGTTGTCCGCCCTCACTCCGAAAGAGCCCGTGCAGAGGCACAGACCGTTGGAAGGATTCGGAACGGCGGCTATGATTTTGCGGAAATCCTCCGCTGTGGAAAGCACGCGCGGAAGACCGAGGAGAGGATATGGCGGGTCGTCCGGATGGATGACCATAATGCTGCCGCACTCGTCGGCAACCGGGCAAATCTGCTGGAGGAAGAAAATGAGGTTTGAGCGAAGCTGCTCTGCGCTGACCCCGTCGTAGCGTGAAAGAGCCTGCCGGAACTGGTCGAGAGTGAAACTCTCTTCGCTTCCCGGAAGACCGGCAATCATATTTCTTGTAATGAGCTGAATTTCAGCCGCATCCATTTTCTCGTAACGTGCCTTAGCCTTCTCTATTTCCTCTGGAGTGTACTCGGAAAAAGCCTCCTTGCGGCCGAGAATGAAGAGGTCGAAAGCAAGGAAAGCGGCCCTTTCGAAGCGAAGCGCCCTCGAGCCGTCAGGCATCTGGAACTGAAGGTCTGTGCGGGTCCAGTCCAGCACCGGCATAAAGTTGTAGGTTATGCACTTGATGCCGCACTCGGCGAGGTTGCGGATGCTCTGCTTATAGTTCTCAATATATTTAAGGTATTCGCCCTCGCGAGTTTTGATGTGCTCGTGCACAGGAACACTCTCCACCACGCTCCAGCGAAGTCCCGCTTCGGCGATGAGAGCCTGTCTCTTGCGGATTTCCTCAACGGTCCAGACTTCCCCGTTCGGAATGTGATGCAATGCGTGAACAATATCTGTTGCTCCTGTCTGTTTGATGAACTGGAGACTCACCGGGTCATTCGGACCGTACCACCTCCAACTTTCTGTCATTCGTATCATCGTTACTATTTTTTGTTTGCGAGTGTATAACCTCGTGAATAAATTGAACTTAACAGTCAAAATCAAACTCTCGCCAAAGCATACTGCACGCCAAGAGCGGAAATCAACGCAAATTTAATAATCTTTTCCATAATTCCGTGCACGAACACGGGAAAATAAATGATTTCATTTCATAATTATTTTCATCGCATAAATTACGATATATAAGCATATTTGAAATAAACACTAAATAATATAAGCGGCAAAAGAGGCGAAAAGCGGTAACTATCAACGTACAACGCAAAAAAAGTTGCAATTTTCAATTCATAATTATTACATTTGCATTCAAGTAGTGAGTGTTTTAATCTTGTGGTTATAGTCCACCTAAGCGAAATTCAGAGTTTTTCGGAGGCGTTAAACCCCTCTGAACGCATTGTACAACTTATGAACTCAAATCTTCGATCTATACTGAAATTTGTCTCGGCAGCGATAGTTTTCCTCGCCCTGTTCTGCGCCCCGTCACACGCACAAAGCGCCGGCGGAGACGTCAAGGGAGTGGTCTCTGACACGGAGGGACAGCCACTCGCGGGAGTTGCAGTCAAGGAACAGGGCTCCACGAACAACTACACCCTCACAGATGCCAAGGGAAAATACTCAATCCACGTTAAAGACCCCAAGGGCGGAAGCCTTGAATTCTCGATGCTCGGGATGCTGAGCCAGACGGTCAAAATCAAAGGGAGGCAGACTATAGCGGTAAGCCTTGACGAAGACTCCTACAACATTGACGGAGTGGTAGTTACAGGTTATCAGACAACCAACAAAAGAGAACTTACCTCGGCTATTGCGACCGTCAAAGCGTCGGATGTGATGGTGGCCGGAACGATGAACGTGGACCAGATGCTTTCCGGTCAGATTGCCGGCGTCGCAGTCACCGAAACGAGCGGTTCACCGGGTGCCGCATCCAAAATCAGGGTCAGGGGCACCTCCACCATCATCGGCAACAAAAGCCCGCTGTGGGTGCTTGACGGAGTGATTCTTCAGGACCCGGTGGAAATTGACCACTCCGACCTCACCGGAGATGACGCCGAGTATATGGTGGGAAACGCCATCGCGGGAGTGAACCCTTCCGACATTGAGTCAATTTCAGTTCTTAAAGACGCCTCAGCGACCGCCATATACGGCATCCAGGCCGCCAACGGAGTCATCGTCGTGACCACGCGCCAGGGAAAGGAGGGTAAGCCCAGGATTTCCTATTCGGGAACAGTCTCAGTAAAACAAAGGGACAGCTACGACCAGATGGACCTTATGGACGCCTACGACCGCATAGTTCTTTCGAGCGAAATTGTGGACGCGGGACTTCACTACACAAGGGATATGTCTTCACTTAACCTCGGCTACGAAGGACTTTTGAACCAGTACGAGTCCAAGGGGCTCACCGCGGAGGAGTTCAGAAGCGGAGTCGAGCAGATGGCACGGCGCAACACCGACTGGCTGGGCCTTCTGTACCGCAATGCTGTCACCAACAGCCACACCGTCAGCGTTTCAGGAGGAACAGACCGCACCACCTACTACACCTCCATCGGAGCCGACATCCAGCCAGGAACGGCACGCGGAGAGCAGTCCAACCGCTACACCGTGCTCGCAAAACTCAATTCCTGGCTCACGAAAAAGCTTTTCGTCGGAGTGCAGCTCAACGCCTCGATGAGGAAAAACACCGGCTACTACGGCATAAACCCGCGCAGCTACGCCTATTCCACCTCCCGCACCATCCCCTGCTACAACTCTGACGGCTCGCTCTACTTCTATGAGCCTTACAGTGCACTGGGAAGCGGAAAAGACGCCCTCACATTCAACTTTCTGAGCGAAGCGGAGAACTCAGGGACGGAATCGAAGGTGAACAACGTCACTGCAAAACTCAACCTGCAGTGGCTCATCTGGGGCGGAATCAAATATGAGCTTCAGGGCTCATACACAACCACCCAGACAGTGAAGAACTCCTGGGCGAACGACCAGACACTTCAGGTAGCTAAAATAAGGGGCTACAGCAAGGACTACTATGTGCAGACCGGGTCGGACGAGTGGAACGACTCCCCTCTCCCCGTGGGCGGAATTCTGGACTACTCCCAGACAACGGCCTCAACCTGGGACCTTCGCAACCAGCTGAGCTACAACCAGAGTTTCGGTGACCACGTGGTCAGCGTGATGGCCCTTAATGAACTTCGCAGTTCAAAGAATGACGGCTACAGCCAGTACTCCTACGGCTACCTTCCGGACCGCGGCAAGACCGTTTCCCCCGCCTACACCGACCGCTATCTAACTCAGCTTCAGGGCGGAAGCTTCAACCCCTCCATCACCGACAACATCCGCAACGTCGTTTCGTTCAGGGGCGTAGCTTCATATTCATACAAGGACAGGTACCTTCTCAGCGGCAGCATAAGTATGGACGGTTCCAACCAGTTCGGAACAAACCCCAAATACAGGTTCCTCCCTATATGGTCGGTCTCCGGAAAATGGACCATCAGCGAAGAGTCCTTTCTCAAGGCCAATCCGTATCTGAACTACCTTGCCATCCGCTGTTCCTACGGAATCCAGGGAAACGTGGACTCGGGCACATCGCCGGACCTGGTGATTAAAATCGGAGACATAAGCTCGGAAACGGGACTCGCCGAATCCACCGTGAGCTACTGGCCGAACGCGGACCTGAGGTGGGAGAAAACCACTTCCTACAACCTCGGACTCGACTTTTCACTCTTCGGTACGCGCCTCAACGGAACTGTGGACCTTTATAAGAAGGTGGGGACGGATATGATTATGACAAAGACCATCTCCGCCGTGAACGGAATCAGCAGCTATAAAATCAATGCCGGGAATATGAACAATTCCGGTGTGGAGGTGGCCCTGACCGGTTATCCGGTGAAAACCCACGACTGGTCAATGAATATCCAGGTGAACTACGGCTACAACCGCAACACGATGACAAAAGCCAACGACGAGCTGGGCACAATCACCAATTCGGAGAAACTCTCTGGAAGTGCGCTGATTGTGGGGGAAGCCATCGGAACGTTCTACTCCTACGACTTCGCCGGTCTGGACCACGAGACCGGACTTCCTCTGTACTACGACAAGGACGGCAACACACAGACAAAAATCGACGACCGCACCTACAAGAACTACACTCTCTATGAGAGCGAACTCCGCCTTGTGAAGACCGGACTTCTCACCCCGCCGCACACAGGAGGAATAAACATAGGATTAAGGTTCAAGAACTGGCACCTCAACTCCTCTTTCACCTACTCTCTCGGGGGTATGGGCCGCCTTCCGTCCATCTACAACGGCAATTATTCCAAAGTCTTCGACCCGGAGTACAACGTGACCGTGGACATAAAGAACAGATGGAAACAGCCCGGGGATGAAGCGAACACCAATATCCCGGTTCTTATGGACGACTACTCCTACGACGGGCTGAGACTTCGCCCGACCGACGCGTCAAAAGGCGACATCTACAAGGGCTCGGCGATGTACGACTACTCCACGGCAAGGGTCTGCTCTACAGACAATTTCCGTCTTCGTTCCGTGTCGCTTTCATACAACTTCCCGTCTTCGGTTCTAAAGAAGATGAAAATCAATTCCCTGTCCATACGCCTTCAAGCCACAAACCTTTTCATCGTGGCGAACAGCAAATGGCACGGATATGACCCGGAACTCGGCACCTCGGCCACAAGCCCTATTCCGAGGTCTTACACGCTCGGGGTCAACATAACGCTATAGGAGGAAAAGAAGATGAAGAAAATTACAAAACTTGCGCTCGCAGCTCTGCTGCTTTCCTCCTGCACTTCGTTCCTTGAGAGGACTTCGCAGAACCAGATTGTCCCCACGACAGTGGACCACTACAAGGAATTGCTCCAGGGCAGCAACGGTTATTTCCTCTACGCGACCACCTACGGGGTGTTTGTCCAGCTGATGACGGACGACGTCGCCTACACGGACCTCTCCGACAGGGTGGAAGTGGACAATCCGGTTGAGAGCACAAACCTCAGCACATACAGAAAAATCTACCAGTGGGCGGACGAGATTGAGGACGATGACGACTTCACCGACCGTCTCTACGGCTACCTCTACAGCCAGGCTCTCGCGGCAAACACGGTCCTTGACGCCATCGACTCGGCCGAAGGGACTGACGAGGACCGGGAGATTGTCCGCGGACAGGCCTACTTCCACAGGGCCTTCGCCTACCTTTGTCTTGCAAATCTCTACGCCGCTCCATACAACGTTTCAGCGGCAGAGGACGCCTGCGTCCCTGTGAAACTCACCCCGACTCCCGGCACGGACGTTTATCCCCGGGCCACAATGGAGGAGGTCTGGAGCCTCATACGAAGCGACATTGATGCGGGAATAGCGTGTCTGGAAGGCGCTGAGATTCAGAACATTTACGAAATATCAGTGACGGCGCTCTACACTCTGGGCGTAAGGGCCGCGCTCTATATGGAGGACTTCGACGCTGTCGTTTCCTACGGAGAAAAGCTTCTTGAGCGCAATTCCAAGCTCTACGACATCACCTCCCTCACAAGCTGCGTAAACCCGACGCTCTCAACCCCGGGAGGCTCCGACGTGAAAGGACTCATTTCATCCGCCAACCCCGAAATCCTCTGGCTCTACGGCAGGAATGTCTGGCTAAAGAACATACTCGGAGGCCTTGCAGACAACCACATCTACTACTACGCGATGTCGGATGAGCTTCTCGACTCCTTCGAAGAGGACCTTCTCCCGGGCGAAAAGGATATGCGAAAGACCTACTACTTCTACGCCCCGAAGATTTTCAAGGGAGTGGCGAGCCAGTGGTACAGCTACAACCTTTTCAAGTACGACGCAGAGGACGGCTACCACCGCAGCCAGGCTTTCCGAACCTCGGAAATCTACCTTTCCCTCGCAGAAGCCTATGCAAGAAAAGCCTCCCCGGACTATTCCAAGGCACTTGAGGCGCTCAACGCGGTACGCCGCAACCGAATCAGCGGCTACACGGACAGAAGTCTCACCGACGTGGGAGGAGAGGACGGAATCGTGGAGTACATCTGGAAGGAAAGAAGGCGGGAGCTGTGCGGAGAGGAGTTCCACCGCTGGTTTGACCTTCGACGCGAGGGAGAACCCGAAATTCTCCACCAGTGGAAGGACGGGAAGACCTACCGCCTTGAAAAGGGAGACGAAGCCTACATTCTCAACTTCCCTGAGGAGGAAAGGAAAGTGTGCCCGGAGAACTTCAATCCGCGTCCTTACAGGGAAGCGATAAACTAAGAAGGAGGAGTGTATTATGAAAAATAAGATATTGATTTTCATAACATTGGCGGCGTCTTTTCTTGCCTTCGGGTGCACGAAGGAGAAGGAATATGATTTCAGCTGGCTGGACGGCATTGCCGGAGAATGCCCTGAGGGGGTGAAGGACTTTAACGACAAGTACAAGGTTCTTCTAACCAATTCCATATCCTCGCAGACATATCTTTTCGACGGAAGTTACACTCTCGCAACAACTTACACCCCCGCGAGCGATGAGCAGACCATTGCCGTCGCCGAGTTTCTTGAGAAAGAGGTGTTCCCGCTTTTTCCGGACGGGTTCATCGCGAAGTATATGCCCTCGACAATGTATGTTGCCGACAGCGTCCGCTTTGAGTGGACATATGAACTTAAGGACAACATAGACGGGAAAGATATCGGCAGGACAACGACTAACTGGCGCAGCCTCTGCGGCGAAGTGGGCGGGAAACAGGTAACCTTCTCGGCGAAGGCTCTCGAGACTATGGACAGGGACTCTCTGCGCTACGAATGGACCTCGCTCATTGTGGAAAGGATGATGTCCAACACCACCTACTGGAGCGAGCCGACCGAGTTCATAACTGCAGCCGAGGACAGGATGTACGACTACTACCAGATGTCCTACTTCAAGTTCTATCAGACTTCGCTCGGAAAGAAGAGCACGACTTTCGGTGAGCCGATGACCCCGTACACGGACCGGTTCAACCTCTACTACTATTGCGGGGCCTTCCGCCCGTGCAGGTACGGATACAACCTCCACTACTACTATTCCGCAGCCTTTGCCCAGAGCGGAGGATACGGAGATGAAGCCACAGACGGATATGTCTATTACATAAAGACTTATCAACAGGATTTCGGGGATATGGTGGCATTCCTCCTTTGTTATGATGAGGCGAAACAGGAAGCCTTGATTCAGAGGGCGGCAAAGCAGACGACCGAGAAGGAAACCACCGAATATAATGCCGACGGGTCAAAGACAACGACGACTGAGACACTTACTGTGGGGAGGGAAATTTTCGACACTAGGATAGCTTCAGTTAGGACTTACCTTAAAAAGCACTTTTCCTGGGATGTGGAGGCTACTGAATAAGGGCGTCTTCCAGGAGGAGAAATGAACCCGATGGATTTGAATAATATATAAACCATTTATACACAATGAAAAAAAGCACACTTATTCTTGGCGGCCTTTCGCTTTTTGCAGCCGCTTGCGCAGTTTCCTGCACCCCTAAGACCGTAATCTGCGGTACTTGGGAGGGCGGAGAAGGAGACACTCTCGTCGTATGCGAGAAGGCAAAAGATGCGGATTCCGTTTTCGTAGCCGCAGCACCTGTCGCACCGGACGGGACATTCTCCGTTACAGTTAAGACAGACTACCCGAAAAGGCTCACACTCTGCTACGGTGACAAGAGCAAGAACATTTTCGCCGGCAAGGATTCAGTTAAGGTCACAATCACTCCTAAGAGCGGCACCGACAAGAAAGGCAAGGCCTATTCCACCTTCAGCTGCACGGTTGACGGAGGACGCGACCAGAAGATTCTCGAGGACGGGGAAGATTTCAACTTCAGCAACGCTTTCATCCAGCTCGGCACTATGATTATGGCGTCCAAACTCGCCGATATGACCGACCAGAAACAGATTGATTCGGTAAGCCGCGGCATCACAATGATGAAAGAGGCCTACGATTCCATCATCGGGGTCTATCTTGACACCACCCGCAACTCTGTGGCCGTCACCTACTTCTTCGAGGACTTCCTTCTGAAAAACCGTCCGTTCGAGTATGTTCAGACCAGATACAACGACCTCGACAAGGCTGTAAAGACTTGCCCGCAGGGTGTTAAAATCGGACAGGAAATCGAAAGGGCGTCACACTTTAGCGTAGGTGGCACTCCGGAAGACTTCACCCTCCCGGACCCTGACGGCAACAATTTCTCGCTCAGCCAGTTGCGCGGCCACTACACCATCATCGACTTCTGGGCTTCCTGGTGCGGGCCTTGCCTTGCCGAGGCGCCGAACGTGAAGGCCATCTACGAGAAGCACCACAAGGACGGTCTCGAGATTCTTGGAGTTTCGCTTGACGAGGAGAAATCCCGCGACAAATGGGTTGCAGCCATCCAGAAGAACGGCCTCGACTGGCATCAGGTGAGCTCGCTCAAGGGCTGGGACTGCCCTGTTGCAAAGTCATTCAATGTAACGGGCATTCCTCGTATGTTCATCCTCGACCCTGATGGAAAGATTATCGCTCAGGACCTTCGCGGAGAGGAACTTGCGGCAAAGATTGACGAGATTTACGCGAAATAGCGGGAGCTCCTGCCGGGGCAGACTGCTTTGGCGGGAGAAAGTTTCAAAGAATTTCAGAAAACATCTATATCATTTATTATTAACTAACTAAATTATCAAAGTTATGAAAAAGTACATTTTGATGGCAGCCGCAGTATTGGCAATGGCTGTATCCTGCAACAAGGCAAACACAGAAGAGCCTGCAGCAAAGAAAACCATCGACGACGTCGTCCTCACTAACGGAAAAATCACCTACAGCGTAAATATCGAGGCTCCTAACGGATATCAGACTACCGTTAACAGCAAAAGCGAGATTGAGGCAGTGATTGCGATGATGGGAGATGACAGCACATACGACTACTACGTATGCAACGCCCTCTACAATTCAACGAAATGCGAAAAAGGCGTAACTGCTATCGAGAAGACTAAGACTGACACCTTTATGTATGTGCTTGGAGGCAACGACATCAGGGCTGACGAAACCTACTACATCGCAGTTGTAGCTCTGGACGAAAACGGCGAGTTCAAGAACGAGGACGCTGTAATCGTCACCTATCCTGAAGCTAAATAGTTTTAGCACCCCATACGACAAAGCAGGCTGACCGATTTGGTCAGCCTGCTTTCTTTTATAGTTGCATCACCCGAGCAGAGTTTTTGCGGCGTTTCGAGCGGCGTTTTTGCGGCAGGGGGCGCGCTACTGCGGACGGAACTGCTGGCGGCCGAGGATTGAGCGGCCGAGGGTCAGGGAGTCGGCGTACTCGAGGTCATCGCCGAAGCCAAGGCCCCTTGCGAGCGAAGTCACCTTCACGCCGAACTGGGAAATCTGGCGGAAGATGTAAAACGAGGTTGTTTCCCCCTCCACGTCTCCACTAAGAGCAAGGATTATCTCCAGTGGGCCGTTCTCCTCTTCAGCAAGCGTCCCCGAAAGGGCTTCGCGGGACCCTTCTAAGAGGCAGTCCTGCTTCCCGCCCGTGCTGGCGGAAACCCTTTCCACGAGTTCTCGGATGGTAAGGTCCGACGGGCCCACTCCGTTAATCGGGGAGATGACCCCGCCAAGAACGTGGTAGAGACCGTGATACTGTCCTGTCGCCTCGATGCTCATAACGTCACGGACCGACTGAACGACGCAGATTTGACTGCGGTTACGGCTTCGGTCCGAGCAGATGGAGCAAACTTCCGAGTCCGAAATCATCCGGCATTCCCGGCAATACTTCACATTATCCCTCAACGATGCAATCGACTCAGTGAAATGGTGCACGTTCTCCTGCGGCTGCTTCAGAAGATACAGAGCAAGACGAAGGGCACTCCTCCGGCCGATTCCCGGAAGAGTGCCTATCGCCTCAACTGCATTCTCAAGCAATTTTGAAGGATAATTCTCCATAAGTACCCTATACGAGGCAGATTGTCTTAAAAGGATGGGGGGCAAGGCTCGCGACGAAGGGAAAACCGCAGCAACCTAAGGGTTGTGAGGATTTTCGCTAGGAGCACAACGAAGACCCCCGCCTTTTAAGGCGATCTGTACTATTTGCAGGACATTGCTGCGATGGCGATGCTGTTGAGCTTAGTATCGATGCTGTCGCCGCGGCTTGAAAGCACGCAAGGAACCTTGGCACCCACAGCCATACCGGCCTGCTTTACGCCCACAGCGAGCTTTGAGTTGGTCTTGTAGAAGACATTCGCAGACTCGATGTTAGGGAAGAGGAGGCAGTCGGCGTCACCGGCAACCGGGCTCTTGAGACCCTTAATCTGAACAGACTCCATATCAATGGCAACGTCGAGTGCGAGCGGACCGTCAGCGACACAGCCCTTAACCTCGCCCCTTTCTACCTTCTTTGCAAGGACTGCAGCCTCAACGCAGGCAGGCATACCCTCAAGCATCTGCTCTGTGGCGGCGATAATCGCAACTTTCGGAGTCTCGATGCCCATTGAATGAGCAGTGTTCACAAGGAATCCGAGCATAGCCTTTTTCTGCTTCAGGTCCGGAGCAGGGATTACGGCCATATCGCTAAGGAAGATAAGCTTGTGATAGTTAGGGTTTTCGAGCACCGCAACGTGGGTGAGGACAGCCTTCGGAGGAAGGATGCCGGTCTCCTTGTTGAGGATGGCGCGGAGATATTTGTCGGTTGAGCAGAGGCCCTTCATAAGGAAGTCGCCTGCGCCCTCGTTAATCATTGCAACTGCCTGAGCGATGGCTTTAGCCTCTACAGGGTTGTTGATGACGGTGAATTTGCCCTTGTCGATGCCGTCTTTTTCGCAAACGGCCTTGATGAGGTTCTCGTCACCCACGAGAGTTGCCTCGATGAGTCCGAGGTCCACTGCCTTTGAAGCGGCGGCGATGGTGTGCTCGTCAACTCCCCAGGCTACAATCATTCTTTTCTTGGCTCCGCGTGAAGCGAGTTCGCCGAAAATGTCCTGAAAACTGGTAAACATATTAATGAGTTATTTAAAATTACAATTGGTATAAACTCCCCTAAATTACAATTCTGTGCAAATTACGCTAAAATGGATGGAGGGCAAGGCAGCCATTCGCCATTTTAGTCAATTTGCGATACAATGTGCATAGTGTCGCGCGCTATCATCAGCTCCTCGTTGGTGGCGATGACGGCAACTTTCACCTTCGAATCCGGCAGCGAAATCATCATCTCGTCAGCCTTCTCCCCGGCATTGGCATCGTAGTCAAACTTCAACCCCATATAGGTCAGGTTCTCGCACACCCTGCGGCGAAGACGGACGTTGTTCTCGCCGATACCGCCTGTGAAGACGATAAGGTCCACACCGTTCATCGCAGCTGCATACGCACCGATGAGTTTGGTGATGTCGTAGGTGAGTTTCTTGAGGGTGAGTTTCGCCCTGCGGTCTCCGGCCTCGGCGGCAGCGTTGAGGTCACGCGCGTCGGAAGATATGCCTGAAAGACCCTGGAAGCCGGACTGTTTGTTCAGAACCTTGCTCATCTGGGCAGGAGTGAGGTTTTCCTTCTCCTCGATGTAGGTCACGATGTCAGGGTCAATGTTTCCGCAGCGGGTTCCCATAATCATACCCTCGAGCGGAGTGAATCCCATAGAGGTGTCCACGGATTTTCCGTTCTCCACGGCGGTCACGGAGCTTCCGTTTCCAAGGTGGCAGGTGATGATTTTGCTGTTAGAGAGGTCCACTCCCGCGAACTCGGCGCCCTTTGCGCTCACATACTTGTGGCTGGTGCCGTGGAAGCCGTAGCGGCGGATGCGGTATTTCTCGTAGTACTCGTAAGGAAGCGCGTACATATAGGCGTACGGAGGCATAGTCTGATGGAAAGCCGTGTCAAAAACGGCAACCTGAGGAACCGTCGGGAGAGCCTTTGTGACAGCGTCTATTCCCAGGAGGTTTGCCGGGTTGTGAAGCGGGGCAATCTCGCAGCAGCTGCGAATCTGCTCCACCACCTTGTCGGTAACCAGAGCGCTGCAGAAAAACTCCTCTCCGCCGTGCACCACCCTGTGGCCCACAGCCTCAATGTCCTCAAGAGACTCCAGAACGCCATACTCCTTGTCCAGAAGAGCGTCCAGCACAGCCTTGATTCCGACGGTGTGGTCGGCGATAGGCATCTCCTTTACGAGTTTCTCCTTTCCCGGAGCCTGGTGTTTAAGGCAACCCACTTCAAGTCCGATGCGCTCCACAAGACCCTTTGCGAGAAGGTCGTAAGCGTCGTCGCCCTTCATATCCAGCAGCTGATACTTAAGCGAAGAGCTGCCGCAGTTAAGCACTAAAATTATCATAGAACTTTATGTTAAATTATTACAAATCAACCCGTTGGATATACATCCAAGTATAACCGCACAAAGTTACGAAAAATAATGGGAAAATAATCTCTGCAACGAATTATGGAAAAGCGGACAAATTCAAGAAAAATCCATTGGAAAAACGGACAAAAGTAGGCTAAAATTCATTGGAAAAACGGACAAATCTCAAAAATACGGCCGCTTTAGAAAATGCCGCATTTCCTAAAGCACCACAACTTAATATTTTCAGCCAAAATGCAATATTTTTGGCAGTTTTGGCTGAGATTCTTTGCATTAAATAAAGTATTTCACTAATTTACAATCACATAACTCACTCTGATAAAAATTCACTTTCTCAGCCAAAATGCAATATTTTTAACGATTTTGGCTGAGATTCTTTGCAAATAGCACCAAAAGAAGAAGGCATATACCTTGACTTGCCGGCACCACTCCCCTCGCTAATCAAGGACATCACCTTCGGAGCCAATCGCAAATCCTCCTCGAGCTCAGATTGTTCGGGTTTTGTCCATAAAGCGGAAGCCGGTGGCTTCGGAGAGGTGGAGGATGGAGATGTCGGGGGAGCCTTCCAGGTCGGCTATCGTGCGGGCTATGCGGATGATTCGCATACAGGCTCTTGCCGAGAGCCCCATCCGGTCGATTGTTCTTTGGAGGTAGGCGCTGCATTCGTCGTTTAGCGGGCAGTATTTTTCAATCATCCGGTTATTCATCGCAGAATTGGTGTAGATGCCTTCGGAGGCGAACCGCTGCTTCTGGATTTCGCGGGCGCGGACGACCCTTTCCCTCACCGCGGCGCTGCTTTCCTCCTCCTTTCGCCGCACAAGCTTTCCTGCGTCCACAGGGTGGAGCCAGAGCTGGATGTCGATGCGGTCCATAATCGGTCCGGAGAGGCGAGAGAGGTAGTTCAGCCTCTGCCCCGTCGTGCACCGGCATCTTTCGCCCTCGCCGTAATAGCCGCAGGGACAGGGATTTGTGGCAGCGACGAGCATAAATGAGGCAGGGTAGGTCACCTTGCTGCGGAGCCTTGAGATGGTGATGGAACTGTCCTCCATTGGCGCTCGGAGAGCCTCCACCACCCTTTTCGGAGCCTCGCAGAACTCGTCAATGAACAGAACCCCGTTGTGGGCGAGGGAGATTTCCCCCGGTAGAATGCTGTCAGAGCCACCTCCGATAAGGGCCGGGATGGAGGCGCTGTAGTGCGGGGAGCGGAACGGGCGCGAGGTCATAAGTCCCCGGCGGTTATACACCCCGGCTACAGAGTAGATTTTGCTCGTCTCAATGGACTCTTCCTTGGACATTGGCGGCAAAATGGCGGCGAGAGCCTTCGCAAGCGAGGATTTCCCCGAGCCGGGGGGCCCAACCATAATTATATTGTGGGCTCCTGCAGCGGCAATCTCCATCCCTCTCTTCGCCCCTTCCTGCCCCACAATCTGCGAAAAATCCATCGCCTCCCCTCCTGCTGGGGGCTCTTCCGCTCGGGTCTCGCTCCGGCGGTTACGGATGAGATAGCCGCTAACATCGGTTTTCGCCTCCAGGATCTCGATTACTTCCATAAGGTTACGCACCCCATATACCGAGTCGGGGTAGCAGTCAGCGGTGTCCTGGGCAGATTCGAGCGGGATTATGCAGCCTCTGCGGCTCTCCTCTTCGCACATTCCCGCGACCGGGAGCGCCCCCGGAACAGGCCTCACGGTGCCGTCGAGCCCGAGTTCGCCCATAATGATGTAGTCCTCAATTCCTTGAAACTCCCTCTGGCCCGACGCCGCGATGATCCCGAGGGCAATGGGGACGTCATACCCGCTGCCGTTTTTGTGAATGTCGGCCGGGGCGAGGTTGATGACAATGCGCTTTCCCGGGATGCGAAAACCGAGCGATTGGAGTGCTGTGACGGTGCGCAGAAGGCTTTCCTTCACCGCCGCGTCCGCAAGACCCACGAGGTGGATGCCAATGCCGGGGGTGATGTCCACCTCCACCGTGACGTGCACCGCCTGCACGCCGATACATTTTGCGCTGTGAATATTGATTAGCATATCGTAAAGTTTAATAAGTTC
>CAVJRU010000027.1:0-4952 GCA_963652025.1 bacterium | reverse complement strand
AAAAAAAGAAAAAAGTGGTAATTTTGCGATAAAGTTGGCGAATGCCCCCATCGGCATCTCCACTCCAAGAGCCAAACCCGAAAATATGATTAAAACATTCTTCGAATCCGTCGGCAAATACTGCCTCTTTCTCAAGCAGGTCTTTCGCAAACCTGAAAAATGGAAACTGTTCTGGAGACAGTTCGTGCTCGAATCCGACAAACTCATACTCTCCTCCATCGTCATCGTGGGAGTAATTTCCGTTTTCATCGGCGGCGTGCTCGCCATCCAGACGGCATCCAACCTTGAAAACCCGTTCATCGACAAGATGTATGTGGGCTATATGGTCAGGGAGAGCCTCATCCTTGAGTTCTGCTCCACGATGGTTGCGCTCATCCTCGCAGGAAAGATGGGCTCGAGCATATCCTCTGAACTTGGAAGTATGCGAATCACGGAGCAGATTGACGCTATGGATATGATGGGCGTGAATTCGGCCGGATTTCTTGTGCTGCCGAAACTCGTCGCTTCAACCCTCCTCAGCCCGTTCCTTATGATGATGAGCCTTGCGCTCGGTCTTGTGGGCGGATGGATTGTGGTGGCGGCTACAGGTATAATCCCGGTCCCCTCCTACATCACCGGTATAAGATATTGCTACAATGGATTTTACATCTTCTACAGCTGCTTTAAGATGTCGCTTTTCTGCTTCATAATTTCCTCAATCGCCGCCTTCAACGGCTACTACGCGAAGGGCGGCTCGCTCGGAGTCGGACGCTCCAGCACCAGAAGCATCGTGATTTCCAGCATACTGATTCTGATGTTCGACCTCATCGTCACCCAGCTTATGCTGTATTAGGCAGTTAACTTTAAGACGCACAACAAGTTAAGAATCACACAACCAAGAGCCGCACTTGCAAAACTTAAATTACACAGAAACTCGGCACAGAAGATTATGATAAAAGTTGAACATCTATACAAGGGTTTTGACGGGGTACAGGTCCTCAAGGACATCAATGTGGAATATGCCCCGGGGCAGTGCAATATGATTATCGGAGCGAGCGGCTCGGGAAAAACCGTGCTGCTGAAAAACCTCATCGGCCTGTTGCAACCCGACAGCGGAGACATCCTCTACAGCGGAGAGTCGCTCTCGGCGATGGACTATGGGCAGAAGAAGGCCCTCCACCAGAAAATCGGCATTCTGTTCCAGGGAAGCGCGCTTTTCGACTTCGCCACCGTAATCGAGAATGTGATGTTTCCGATGGAGTTTTTTACCGACTGGTCCACGGCGCAAAAGCGTGAAAGAGCCCAGTACTGCCTTGAGAAGGTGAATGTTGTGGGCTCGGACGACAAATATCCCAACGAGCTCAGCGGCGGAATGCAGAAAAGGGTCGGCATTGCAAGGGCCATCGCGCTGAACCCCTCGTACCTCTTCTGCGACGAGCCGAACTCGGGCCTCGACCCCTACACATCCATTCTGATTGACCGCCTTATCAGCGACCTGACGAAGGAGTTCAATATGACCACGGTGATGAACACCCACGATATGAACTCCATTCTCGAAATCGGCGACAAAATAGCCTTCCTCTACAAGGGCAGCATCCTCTGGCAGGGCGACCGCCACACCATTCTCGGCACCGACTGCCAGCCCCTGAAGGACTTCGTCTGCGCCAACACCCTCGCCCGCAACATAATCGAAGGAAAATAAAGCCACCAATAGTGGTCGGAATCGCCCCTAAAAAGTTTCCTATTGCTCTTCTGATTGTATGATTTCTATCATCCTGGCAGGAGTAACTATAGCCGGACTTGCCGGGAAATGCTTGATGTTTCCTGTGACGAGATATGAGTTCTGGACGGAAAGCGCAATCTCATAAAATACGGCGTCATCCGGGTCTTTGCAAGCTGCGTCTTGGGCGTATATCCGTTCGGATTCAATGCCTATGGAGAGGAACGCCGTTATGATGTTTGTTACAGCATCGTCCGGGAATGCGAACTTGGCGCGATTGAGAACTTCCGTGTATTCGGCGATAATCTCATCGTTATAGACAGGGACAATCACCCCGTCAAGAATGTAATCCAAAATTTGGACGGGCGGGGTGTCTTTCGATTTTAGCGACGCGAGTAACGCAGACACGAGGACATTCGTGTCTATAACTGCATAGTATTTCATCTGGCTGGTCTCCTTACTTGAGGCCGGCTCTTGCGGCCGCTATTTCCTCGTTGATTTCTTCGAGTTTCATTTCGGAGTTGCCGTTGGCGGTTGAAATGGCGCGCATTGAGGCCACAGCCTTGCGGGCGTTATCTATGACTTCGGAGTCCTTACCCGACTGTATCGGGAATGGAATGCCTTTGCTGCGGACTACGGCACGTGCGAAGATGTTGAACGCGGTGTTCGCGCTCATTCCAAAATCCTGACAAAGGAGGTCGAACTTTTTCTTGATGTCCGAATCCATCCTGATTGTAACTGCCGTTTGTGCCATAGCTTTGTTTTCGTGCAAAGATATGAATATTGGTGTCATAATGCAATTATTTTGATGTCAATTTGTACTATCATTGCTTTCTCCTTACTTTACAGGCGTTGTCTATGAACTTCCGAGCCCCCTACTCCTGCAGGACGGCGGTGACGGTGCCGCGGAAATTTAGACTGTCCACTTCTCCGTTTTTCCAGAGGATGGCGCGGCCGCCTGTTTTGGAGCTTAGGCCCAACGTGACCCCATCTTCCGCACTCTCGCCGCAGAGAATTGCAGCCGGGCTCTTTAGGCTGTAGCCTTCGGGAAGAGAACGTCCCCCGCCTGCTGAGCCGCTGTAGAGAAGCTCCGCGCTTATCCACCTCGTCCCTTTCACCACTCCGGCAACGCTTCCGTCCGGGAGAGGGCGGAAGCCCATCGGAAGGACTTTGCTGCCCTTCCAGGAATAAATCCTTTTGCTGTCAAGATAGACCGAAGTGAATTCCCCGTGAATATTCGACTCTTCGCAGAGCATCAGCATCGGAGTGGAAGCCGAAGTGAGCGTGACTGAGTTTATGATTCTGTCTATGTAGGGAAGAATGCCCATATATAGGCTGGTCTTGTACTCGAGGGGAGTGAATGTCGCAGTGGAAGTGTAATAGATGCCCGGACGGTCATAGCCCGAAGAGTCCACGTGGTGGCACAGGATGCCTATGTTCCAAACATCTTCACCGGAAGATTTACCTTTCAAGCCGACTTCCATTGAGGTCGCCATCTGAGAATCGTCGTCATCTCCGGAGAACACCTTCGGATTTTCGAAAGCGAAATCAATAACCCCGGACACATCTTGCGGGATGGTGATTTTGCGGCTTTCAGCCCCGTCCACAGCATAATACTCATTTATTACCCCCTCCGTGGAATTAACCGGAAGACTGAAGAAGAAACGGATGTTCCCTCTTGGAGAGAGCTCCGCATTCTGGAAGACCGTGCCCCGTTCACTCTTAAACAGTCCCTCTCCGTTAATCCTCGACGAGAAACCCCGACCGCTGCGGGACTCACCAAGCGTGAGAACATCGCCGCCCTGAACCGCCATAAAAAGGATGCGTTCCGCTCCGTCGTAGCGGAAAATCTCAGCCCCGTCGCGGGAAATGATAGTCTGGGTGGCTGTGCTGAAATCGGTGTAGAGGTGGCCCGAGAGGTAGCGGTGCATATCAATGTCCCCCGATGCCGCTTCCTCTTCGCCTATCTTCACGCCCCAAGCCTCCTCACCCTCCCGCATCACCAGGATGGAATCCGCAGTCACCCCCACGACAACGGTCGTCCGTGGCACAATGGGCTCATCAATATAGGGAGGAGTTTTCTCCGCCTGAGTAATCTCCCCCAGCTCAGTAATGCCGCAGGAGGAAATGAGGAGCGGGAAGAACGCCCAAAAGAAAGAAAAGAGTCGAAACAGCGCCGGTGCTTGGCACCCCTTGTCGACAGAAAAGGAAGAATAGGAAGAGAACAACCTGAACATAATGAAAGACATAATAAAAAACCGGGACATCCGATTGTGGATGGCCCGGTGCAAAGGAATTGAAATGGTGCGGAAATCTCAAAAATTTGGCGGCAGTGAGAAAAATTTCGCCACAATTTTCTTTTTTTGAAATTCCGCACATCAATTAACTCAGATGGGAGAACAAAAGCTAGCTTTCCTAAAAATGTAACCTGCTGACTTTCTCGATACTAAAGACTGAAGGACCGCTGCCGGACATTGCCGCATAGACGCAGAGCGGGTTCTCGTAGCAGGCAGAAATAGTTTGTTCCACAAGGGGATGGGCAGCGGCTATGACGGGTTGGAAATCGTTGCGAACAAGGTCGCGCCACTGGGAAATATCATTTTGCAGTGCCTTCTGAAGGCTCACCTCCGGGACAGACGGGGTTATGAGGCTGTAGGCCTTGCCCGTGGAGATGCTAAGGTGCTCATCCAGAGGGATGACCTTCAGGCGGTAGGGTTTACGTGGAGTTGGCGTGGTGTCCTCGACAGGCTGGCCGAATGAAACTGCGTTCTTATCCCGGGAGCCTTTAGGGAAAATTTGCGTAGAAGCGCCCTCTCCAAAATCAATCGAGTCGAGCGGGAACGGAGTCAGCCTTTCTCCTCTCCCTTCGGCAAACATCGGACGGTTGAAGATGAAAAACGGGCAGTCGCTGCCAAGAGTTGCCGCAAGGGTAACGAGTTCCTCTTCGCCGAGCCCCAGGGCGAACATCTCCGAGAGCATCTTGAGCGTAAAAGCCGCATCCGAAGAACCGCCCCCGAGGCCTGCGCCTACAGGGTTGCGCTTTTCCAAGGAGATTGCAACGGGCGGAATCCCGTACCTGTCCCTAAGAAGCCTCCACGCCTTTGCGCAAAGGTCCGAATTCGGGTCCCAGTCCGGGATGCCGGGCTTGGAGGAAAAAATCCGGATGCTGAACTCTTCTGCAGGCGTTATCTCCAGGACGTCGCTCAGGCCGAAATAGGGAACGAAAAGCGAGGAGATGTCGTGGAAGCCGTCA
>CAVJRU010000026.1:0-30199 GCA_963652025.1 bacterium | reverse complement strand
AACGCTCGCCATTCAGCTGAACATTATCAACATCTCCGATACAGATAATTCCCTTTGATTCATCCACGCCGTCGAGGGTATATTCAAGAGTTACAGGCTGCATCAATCCGTCGGCACGTCCTTTTTCTATCTTTGCACCTGCGAGAAAAGATACGATAGCGTCTCCTGTACAATCAATTGTCACCGGCGCCTCAAAAGTGAGAGGGCCTTCATTGCTTGCGCACTTAATGCCCTTTATCACCTTTCCTTCCCGAATAACATCGGATACGCAGCACTGCAGAAAGACATCGATATTCTTTTCCTTGGCGACAAACTCAGCCAATGTAAGCTTGGCCTCTTCAAAATCGTGAGCCTTTCCCTGTTCTCCAATCCAGTCATTGTCCTTGACTCCAAGAAGAGCACAAACCTCATCGCGCATAGTGTTCTTGCACACACTACCGAGAATAGGTCCGACATAACCGGCTGTCAAGTTGCCTCCGATAACTCCATACCTTTCTATAAGAGCGACGTGCGCCCCTTGTCTTGCAGCAGCTACAGCCGCACATATTCCGGCAGGACCCGCGCCTGCTACTATAACATCGTATTGTCTTGTATTCATAATAAAAACACTATTATCTACTTGTATATGGCCCTGAAACCGTTTTAACAGTCATTGCGCCATCTGAATCAGTAGTCGTTATGACTCTGTACTTCTTTCCTCCGTCAGTCACACGAACTACTATATTGCCATCATACCCTTTTACCCTGGCGGCTTCTTCTGCCGTCACTTTGTCGTCAACTCCGCTAGGACGCTCTCCCTGCCAGAAGTTTGTGATAAATATATCGCACGACGGGAGTGTTGACTCCATCGTATTCAGGACGCTGGTGCGCGGTTGGCAGTCCACCCACGAATTGACCACAATCGCTTGCGGATTGAGCGCTTTCAGAGCATCAGCCTGATTGGTGTTGGTCGTACCGTGATGGTCGGCTTTCATCAGCTCCACTTGTCCCACAACCTTCGCGCAAGGCAGCTCAGCATCTTTCCAAGCATAAGTCGAACGTCCATTATATTGGAGGTCGCCACCGGTAAAGAAATCGAATTTGCCATAGGAAATTTTCATCACACAGCTATTGATATTCTCTGCCGGGCAGTTGTCGCTAGATGTAATGTCCTTGCTGTTCTTGTATGAAATCTCAGAGAGTTCCGGGAATGTTTTCTTTGTGGAAGTGCCCGAACCTGTCCAGATTTCTCCATTCACCGCCACATTCTGCACGTTTACGGAAGAGTACTTTGTCGGAGAATATTTCTGAACAATCTGGCTATTCGAGCCGGCCTTGAACATTGCCGCCTCAAAATTTTTCTTCGCCACGTGCCATTTCACCGCATTGATATAGTTGCTACAACCTGCAGCATTATCTGCCATCGTAGCCATATTGAACGGATAGTCATAATCCGGATAGCCACGATCGAGAAGCGTGCCTATTTTGAAATTATCGAAAATCTCCGCAAAACCTATCAGCGCATAGGAGCTGGAATTGGAAGATTTAGGCAGGGACGATGTATAACCGCCGAAATGGTCATTATGGAAATGTGTAAGTACAGCGTAATCAATCGTATCGTTACCTGTCCACACCATACACTTTCGGATATAATCAGTTATAATCTGAGAACCACGTGTAGAAGTCAGGGTCGGATCCCATCTGCTACGGATACCGGTATTGGTTGTACTTCCATCAGAATTGGTCACCACGCTAGAGCTTGCTGCATCAACGAGCAACTGCGTACCATCCGGGAATATAACGAATATGCTTTCTCCGGTAGTTGTATTGATGAAATGAATATCCATCATCCCCTCCTGCCAGGCAGGAATAGTCTTGCCTACCTCCAACGTCTCTGTAGTTGAATCAGTCCCCCCGCTATCCGGCCGAACCAAAAATGACTGAGGCTCATTTGAAGTGCAAGATACGAGCGTACAAATTAGCACAGAACTAACCTTTGCATGCTATATGAAGATTTAAAAACATCGACCCGCCCTCAATGTTGACGGCCAGGCGAATATAATTGCCGAAATTAGGATTTACCTTTATAATGTGTTGACCAAGTCCTTTGATGACAGCAGGCTCACTTCCATCGTCAGCCCAGTGAACACCGTCTTGAGAGAGCTGCACTTGTCCTTTGAAAACGGGATCGCCGTCAATTTTCTCAACCATAACAAAGAATATAGCCTCATCAGCCCAACCGACTTCATACGGATGAGTAAAGAACGTGCCGGTAAAGAACTTCTTAACCTCAAGATGGGAGTCATTAAACATTTTCATATACGATTTCCTCCACTTATTCTTGTGAAACAACAACTGAATCTATATAAAGGAATACACGGCGATTTGTATCGGTTCCCACCCAGAAAAGGGGATTTATAAGATTGTCAATACGATTGTATCCATCAACAATATCGGCAGCGATGCCGCGCATATCCCAAATTTTGTCCTGACATTGGAACTCGACATACTCACGAAGCTGCGTATCAAGTTTCAGACGCATATATTGCCAGTTGAGTTTGCAGTCGGTCTCATTATAAATGAGCTTCTGATGACCATCATTCAAATCCTTGAATCCGTCGTGGTCGCCATTAGGATAGCGACGGCCGAACCACCAAGGGTCGACTCCCCTCTTGCACCAGTCGCCGTCAAGTCCATAAGCCCAATCGCGGTCAGTAATGTCCTGATTGGAATGCTCATACTGCCACTTCTGCATTAACTTACCATCTACAGCATTGAGATAGCGGATTCCGACATGGTAACGCTTTCCCCCTTCCTGGACGTCGAAACCCATACCAAAATCACGGATTGAGTTTTCGTGTAAGCCAGGTTGCGGACGGTCACCTCCGTCAACGACATCCTGCTCCGCAGTGTAGGTGAACCAGCACTCTATCTGCAAATACCTGCTGCCAGGACGATAGAATGAAAGCCGTTTGATTGCATGGCCTAAGCAACCTTCCGCAGGAATCTCGGTATAAGGGGCAGCGACAGGTCTTGTCGAAAGTTTAAGGGAATAAGTTCCCGACATTGCTCCGTGAGTACCAGGATACCTGAACGTAGCGGAACTAAGCATAACAGGCGGCCACTGATCTTTATTTACCAGAGTCTTCGGAACGTCAAAATCGGGATATTCCGTAAAATTAGGCATCAACGTCATCCAGCCGTTAAGTCCGGTATTGAACACGTCATAGCACAACACCCTTTTCAAGGGTTGATAGCGACTGCGCAATAAAATTTCATCAACGCTCATATTGTCATTTATAAATATTAATAACCAGGATTCTGTTCCAATTTGCCATTCATTATCAGCACATCATCACTTGGCAACGGCCACAAATAAATCTTCTCGTCAAACTTGCGTTCGCCGTGCTGCACAATATATGTACCGTCAACCATTGCTTCAAATGAAGGGAAACCATCCTCGTCAAACGTAGGTGCCTGTGGCCAGAACCAGTTACCTGCGGCAAAATATTCTTTCGCCTTCTTGGCTGTACGGGTAAATCCAAACATATTGTGTCCGTAGGCATTCTCAAACTGATGCCAGCGAAGCAAGTCATAATAACGCAGATTTTCCCACGCGAATTCAACGCGGCGCTCTCGGCGGAGGATCTTACGCAATGCGGCCTGATCTGTTGTCGTAATGGACGGATATTCATCGGTCTTCGTACGGGTAGTGCTATATGCACGAGCACGTACATCATTGATACAAGCGAGAACAGAGGCGTCAATGTTTCCGGACTCTATTTTTGCTTCAGCATACATCAACAGCACATCAGCATAACGCATAAGGATGAGAGGGTTGTCATTATACAAAGTAGTACGCCAAGACTCTTGCGCGCCTTTTCGCAGGCAGCAACCATTGTAAGCACAGTTGGAAGCATCCGAACCGCCTTTAGAATCTTTATTTGTAATTAAGCGGTTTTGCGTATAATCCATAACCTCGAGCACGTCTGGTGAAGGATTCCACTCAACGCCGTAGATGCGGCTACCCGGGGCGGCAAATGTCTCCAGGCAACGCGGGTCACGATTGGCAAACGGATCATGCGGATCGAAACCGCTTTCCGGTTCATCGATCGTTTTACCGTTCGTCATTTCGTAAACAGCGAGAAGTTCCCAGGAAGGTTGCGCATTATGTGTACCTCCTACAGAACGGGCGATGAAGGAACGGATATTCTGAGTAGAAGGAGTGCCATCGTCCCCCAATTCAAGTTCACTTGAGCGGACAATAGAGAAGATAACTTCCTTATTTTTTGTCTTGTCTCTAAAAAGTTCTCCGTAATCAGGAGCCAGCTCATACACTCCAAGATCAATGCAATCTTTAGCGGCCTTTGCTGCGGTTTCATAGTCGTGCTGATAGAGAGCGATACGTGCCTTGTAGGCATAAGCCGTTCCTTTATCTACACGCGTAGCGCCACTGTTGGTATTTTCAACGGGAAGATTTTCAGAGGCATAGTCATAATCCTCATAAATCTGTTTCAAAACGACAGCCTTTTCGGTACGCCCCATTTCAAATGCTTCCTCCGGAGTAATCGTAGTCAAATAGAAAGGAACATCTCCCCAAAGCGTAATCAGACGAGAATAAGCGAAAGCCCTGAAGAAACGTGCCTCAGCACGAAGAGTATTCAGCTCAGTATCAGAATATTTACCCTCAAGTTTTTCCAAAGCCTCTACAATTCTGTTTGCACGGCTGATGTTCTTATAAGTATTTGTCCAGACAGACTTGATATTTGGATTACTTGTAGAAGACGCATTCAGTGAACCGGCTGCAATCGTATAGATATTGGTTCGTTGTGACCAGTCATCTGTATTACGGTCCAAAGTCCAATCCTTTTCAATAACGTAGAAGGTATTGCGATAAAAATCATTCAAGGAGATTCTCACTTCCTCCGGAGACGAGAACCAGTTTTCGCTGGATGCAGCTGAAAGAGGATTCAGGTCAAGATTTGCACAAGAAGTCGCGGATAGAAAAGCGACCAGGCAAATCAATGTATGTAGTCCTTTTATATTATGTAATCTTTTCATTATCAATTAGAATTTAATATCAACTCCAAAAGTATATGTACGTGTTATATAGGTAGAAGCACCGGCTTCAGGGTCCCATCCTGCAAGGTAATTATCAAAGCAGTACGGGTCATCTATATTGAAATAGAGCCTAAGTCCCTTGATCTTCGCCTTGGAAATGAGTTTTTCCGGGAACGCATAGCCGAGGTTGATGTTCTTTATACGCAGATAGGCGCTATTTACGAGCCAGTAATCCGACATCTTATAGTTGTTGTATTCACCACCCTGATGGCTCAGACGCGGATATCTGACAGACGCATTCTGCTCTGCGGTATTATACACGCTCCAATAATTACGGCTGCCATCTTTATTCAAAAGAGCTGACGGAGCAGGAAGCCATTGGTTCTGCATAGGGCGAATCATACTTTCGGTAAGGCGTGAAAGCTGTTTTCCGACGCCATTGAAAAGTACGGAGAAAGAAAGACCTTTCCAGCCCAAGCTTATGGAACCGCCATACAGGTAATGCGGTAAAGAGCTGCCGAGCACTACACGGTCGTGTGTGTCGTTGATGATTCCATCAGGAGTACCCTCCGGACCGCTGACATCAACGTACTTCACATCTCCCGGCTTGGTAGAAGCGGAAAGCAGAGCGCTTTGGCTAACCTCCTCTTCGGTTTGGAACAATCCGGCTGATTTGTATCCGTACCAGGAATTATATTCCGCACCTTCAGTAATAATGGTACCATTGCTGTTAAACTGCTGCTTACCGTTCAGGTTGTCCATAATAGACTTGTAATCGGAGATATTAAAATTCACAGCATAACTTACTTCTCCGATGTGGTCAGACCAACCGATTTTAACTTCCCATCCGTTCGTGTGCATTTCACCTACGTTTCTTTCAGGTGCCGAGAAGCCGGTAAATGCAGGGATTGCCACTGTCAAGAGCATATCCGTCGTCTTCTTGTAATAATAGTCAGCACTAAAGTCAAGGCGATTATCGAAGAAAGCGGCATCCAAACCTACGTCCCAGCTATGCGTTTTCTCCCAGTGGATATTCTCATACGCATAATCGGATTGCGCTCCAGACATTAAGGATTGCGGCGTAGTACCTGTGCTGTCATACATAATGGCATTGCTGAACGATATGTATGTCTGGTATGGATAATTTCCTATCCTTTCATTACCGAGAGTACCGATAGAGGCACGAAGTTTCAGATAACTTATCGGGGTTACATTTTTCATAAATTTCTCATTGGAAATCACCCAACCGACTGATGCTGACGGGAAGAATCCCCAACGATAATTCTTGTGAAAACGCGAAGAACCATCTCCACGGGCATTGAGCTGGAGGTAGTAGCGGCTATCATAATTATACATTACGCGTCCGAAGAATGAACGATAAGCATTCTGATAGGAATTGCCGGCGACCGCCAGAGAGTTTTTATTTGCCAGATTAAGATAAGGGAAAGTAGACAAGGACATATCATTTGTCGATGCCGACATCGTCTCATATGTATAAATATAGTCCTCATAACCGGCCATAGCATTGAAATTATGGGCCTTGCCAAAGGTCTTGTCATATGAAACCAAGAATTGCTTCTCCAATGACTTAACGTTACGACGTTCTTCACTCAGCGAATTGGAAGTATACCCTGAAACATAACCCAACATAACATCGGTATCGTATGCGTCATAAACTGGTATAGCTTTCTTCATCTCCTTGATGGAAACATTTCCGAAAGTAGGGGTCACGTTCGCGGTAATGCTCAAATCACTTATCGGCTTGTAGGTTAAAGAGAATTTACCTGTCACTGTGCTAGACACGGTTTTCTTATCTCCGCCTTCCAATAAAGCGGCAAGCGTATTTGTAAGGCTGCCGTCCTTACCCGGTCCGATACGGCCATCCGGATAGAGTCCCAGATAAATGGAAGGATACATATAAGCCGCACGTATCGGGCTTCCTGAAGTAGGGTCATTCTTCGTCGCATAACGTACTGAGAAATCAATGGAACCCGAAAGTTTCTTGCTAATCTTCAGATTGTTACGAGAGCGTACTGAGATTCTTTCGAAGTTGGAGCCCTGATAGAGAGCATCAGAATTTTCGTAAGAAGCGGAAGTGTGGCTCTTGATTACCTTGTTGCCATACGTCATAGTCAAATTATGTTTATGGCGCATAGCGACGCTCGAAAGAATGGCTTTTTTCCAATCATAGATAGGATATTCAATAGGATCGTACTGATTATTGACAGCATAATTGTCAATATAATCCTGCGAATAGTTGGCATACTCACCTCCTGTCGGATTACCGGCATCGTTCCAAGACCATTCATTATACATTGTCATATAATTATAAGGGTCTGTCAAGAACTGCGGAAGTTCGGTAGGTGTAGACAAAGAGACCTCTCCGTTATAGCCAATCGAAAGTTGTCCTTCCGACGCCTCCTTGGTTGTAATCAAGATAACACCGGCTGCGGCACGAGCTCCATAGATGGATGCTGAAGCCGCATCTTTAAGTACGGTAATCTGCTGCACATCCTCACTTGCAACATTATCAAGGCTGCTTACCATCATACCGTCAACAAGGATGAGCGGGCTCGAATCAGACATTGTCGTAATACCGCGGACCTTAACCGTGGCACTCGCTCCCGGCATACTGCTGGAACGGGTAACGGTAAGTCCCGGTATCAATCCTTGCAAAGATTGTGAGAGCTGCGTGGTGCTCTGCTTTCCGATAAGCGAATTGTTGATTACACCGACCGCACCGGTGAGGTCCTTCTTTTTTACAGAACCGTAACCGATGACAACCGACTCATCCAACTGTGCCGCGTCTTCTTTCAATTTTACATTCACTACACTTTCCCCGTCCCACACGATAGTCTCGGTCATATATCCGAGATAATAGAATTCTACCGTATGCCCGGACTTTGCCCCTTCCAGGACATACTTTCCAGATACGTCGGAGGTAGTACCTACCCCGTTGTCTTTGTCGTGGATTACCACACCGACAAGAGGACCAGTGGCATCACTAACGACACCATTCATTGCATTCTGTGCCAGAGCAAGAGTGCTTTGCAGGAAAAACGCCAATAACAGGCAGAATATACTTTTTCTCATACTATTTATTCTACAACTTCAAGCAATACATGCTGATTATACTCTTTAACAGCAGCACCCGTTTCAGGATCACTAGGATGTTGCGCAGAAAAACGTGTCTGTCCACTTTCGTGTGTGCAGTCAATGTATTTTCCTGCATTCTTGGAACCGGTAAGGCAAAGATGACCTGCCTGTCCAAATCTCAGCACAATCTCCTCCATATCCTTAGACGTGGTAAACGTTCCCTCTGCAGAGATATAGGCGCCATTCTTCTTGGTGTCAAGCAACAAGCCCGCGAAATTGTAGGTAATAGTTGCCGAGTAATCAATATCAGCGCCCGAAAGCGTCGTTGTCGCGCTTTCCTGAATAGTTGAGGTCGGCAGAGCCGGTTTCCACTCCTCACCATCCTTGAATTCAATCATCCAATAGCTAGAGGTCATCGTTCCCAATTTAGTCACGAAATAGAAATGAACCTTTGTTCCAGCTGGAATGACCGCACCCTTCATATCGCCATAAACATACCAATAATCACCAGGAATAGCTCCGGATATATAAGGGTCACCATTACCGCCCACGCCACGTTTACATATTGCAGTCTTCGCAACATAGTCTGTTCTCTCACACGCCCAATACTCTATCCTACCACTTCCGACACTCGGAGCGACATACTTGCCATTTGTTCCAGGGAATACAGTCTGGTCACTGTCGTCCACAAATGTTGCAGCTGTGCTTGCAGACAAGCTATTCAAATCCCAATCAGCAATGACGCCGGAATATGCGCCTTGAACAAGACTGTAAGTATAGGCCGCATCATCCTGAATAGTTACCGTTACGGTAATTGTCCTCTTATCGAATGTCTTATTTGCAGGGAAAGTAAGTTTAACCTCAGCCTCGCCATCGCCACTTGCTGGAGAAACAGTCACATCTGAATCCGCACACTCGGCTGTCCACGCCTTATCTCCGAAAACCTTGAACGAAGCTTCCGTTGTTGAAGCATCCACCTCTCCGGTTGTAGGAGTAATACCCTTAGGCACATTCATCTTCTGGGTAATAGTCAACTTCAGAGGAGTAACATAATCGCCGATGAAGCGAATAGCGCCCTCACGCGAAGAAGTTGATTTATTTTCAGAGACGTTAATCGTAAACTTAGTTGTCTCGCCCTGCGTCTGTTGAGATTCAATAACTGCCCAATGGGTCTCGCCCGACTCATCCGTACAATCATTATTGACCCTGTAATAGACATTAGCGGAAAGGTCAACGGTGAAAAGCCCACCTTTTGCCTCAACCTCAAGTGTCTTTGTTTCAAGCGTCATATACGGTTCCTTCGCATCTTGACAAGATGCCAGGAGCGCAAGTGACAAGCCTGCAGATAATAGCATTTTTAGTTTCATTTGTACTAGTATTTAGAGTTATTAATAAATTGTCTATAAAGATTTTTTCACACGTTTTGCATACAAAATTCTGTATATGGTGTAAGCAAGCAACAGAGCCGCTATCAGCACAATGCTCCAGATTACTATCCCTTTGACAGCAAGGGTCTTCGGGTCGCCGGCAATAAGAAGACTTGCCAACAGGAGCGCGACTACGCCGATAGTGATACAGAAACAAGTAATGGCCATATGCGAATAATTCAATACCGCTTCTTTCTCCTTTACTGTAGGTTCGCGATCGGCCTCCGGATCAATATATTCGCAAATAGATTGATAGCCGCGATCCTCTTTCTTTTTATACGCTGACCACACTTCCATCACGGTAAGAATAAGTACCGGAAGCACACAGCCTGAGACTGATTCGATAATGCTTGGACTAATGACAGAGGCCGGAATCAGGACACGGGCAAGAATACCGACGACCCAAGTAAGAATCATTGCTCCAATAAGTTGGTTACCTGTCAGCCGCTTTGAGAACAACCCCCAGATTGATGGGATATATAGAGGACACATCACCATAGTAAGAAGGGTTACCACAACCTTTTCGGCACCGCCGGCAAAAGGAATGAGCATTGACAAACCAATTATCACGAATCCAAAGACCAAAGTAAAGAGACGTCCTACCTTTATACGTTTCTTCTCATCCGCCTGACGATTCTTTTCCCTGTATCCCCAGATGTCATATGTGTATACATTCGCGTACACATTCAAGATGCCTGAAACATTGCTCAATGTAGCCGACAACATAGCTGCCAGCATCATTCCGACCATTCCTTTCATAAGCACGAGCTTGCTCATATTCACATAAGCGTGTTCCCCGTTGAAAGTCATTGCGGTCGCGTCTAAATCAAGCGCAAGACCAGGTTCCATCACGCGATAAATCATAGTCGGAAGATACCAGATAAGAGGAGTAACCAGATAAAGGACTCCTATCAAATAAGTACTCTTTTTCGCATCCTTTGTAGTTGGCACGCTTATGTAACGCTGTACAAAAGGCCAGTCGCCACCAATCATCGACACATTAAGAAACATCCACAATATAAGCCAGCCAAAGGTATATGTCGGAGAAGTACCTGAGAAGAATCCCGGGATTTGACTTGCCTTATCGATAAATGCGCCCACGCCTCCTACAGCGTTAAACGAAAGAGGTATCATAAATACTACCACGGCAAGCAGCACCCCGAACTGAATTACATCAGTCATCAGCACGGCCAGGAATCCGCCTGCGATGGTGTATACAAGAGCTATCGCGCCAAGGATGAGAAGTGCCCACCAGATGCTTAGATAACCTGCAGGCGAGTCGCCAACCATTCCGGTACTTGCGAGAATGCTGCCGTCATCAACTTTGATTAAGGCACACATCACAACTGCCACGGCATACAAAGCCACGGCAGTATGTACCGCACGGGCAACAATCCCCGAAATCGTATAAAAGCTCACCGTACGGTGTCCGAAACGAATGGCGAGGAATTCGCCCGGTGATTTGATACGCAGCTTTCTCCATCTGCCAGAAATCCATTTACCGACGATTAACGATGCCACGCCTAGACAAAGCGCGACCACGACAGCGACGATACCGGATTTATAAGCTACTCCTCCCCAGACGACGAAGGTACTTGCGGAGAAGATAGTCATATAAGAAGAGATACCTGACAACCACCACGAAGAGTTTCGCCCGGCGATAAACATATCCTCGGAATTTTTGATTTTCCGGGACATCACGACACTCACGGCTATCAGTCCGAGAAAGTAAAGTGCAATAATTATGTAATCTAACTGTTCCATGCTATATATATTCTATATATTCGCTCCAAGTTTCTTCAATTCCTCAATGATATTCCCGATATCAGCCTTCTGCACAGTCGTGCCTGACTTTGCACATTGCGCGGCCGCGACACCTTTCAATCCTATCAAAGTTAAAGAATAATAAAGTCCTTAATATCTTTTTTTTGATTCTATTTTTCTGCAAACGATTGCGGGAACGTTCCCAAAACCTGCAAACGTTTCAAAAATCAGGTACTGCCGGAGTCGACAGAGCTTACTTGACAAAAGATAAGATAAGCGTCAAAATGCTTGAAAATTGAATAAAGTCCATCTGTCAGAGCGACATTTTCAGATTTTATTTGTAATTTCGCCACGTTGGTGTTTGCTTACCCTATTGTAACCACATTAACAATCATTGACAATGAAGTACGTAACCATTAAAGACATAGCCAAGCATTTGTCGATATCTGTTTCCACCGTATCACGGGCATTGGGAGATGACAAGAATATCCGTAAGGAAACGAAAGAAAAGGTGCTGGAAGCCGCTAAAGAATTGGGATACAAGCCAAATCCTGTAGCGACAAATCTTAAGTACGGGCATACCAATGCCGTAGGAGTGATAGTTCCGGAAATGGTCACTCCTTTTGCTTCACGGGTGATAAGCGGAATACAGGAAGTCCTCCACGCTAAAAACATCAAGGTAATCATAGCCGGGTCGGAAGGTGACCCGGAAAAAGAGAAAGAGAACTTGCAGCTGATGGAACGGTTTATGGTGGATGGCATCATCATCTGCCTCTGCAGTTATAAAAGGAACAGGGAGGAATATCTCCGTTTACAGGAAGCTGGAATGCCTATGGTATTTTATGACCGCATCCCCCACGGGCTTGAAGTTCCACAGGTAGTGGTAAATGATTATTTGAAAGCCTTCTTTCTCGTAGAAAGTCTTATCAGGAGCGGGCGTAAACAGATTGTCCATTTACAGGGCCCGGACGACATCTATAACTCCACAGAGCGAGTCAGAGGGTATAAAGATGCTTTGGCTAAATACGGTATACCATTTAATGAGGATTACGTACTGATAAGCAACAATATTACTTTTGAAGAAGGAAAAAAAGCCGTGGATGCGCTGATGGAAAGGAATATAGCTTTCAATGCTGTTTTCGCATTCACTGAAACTCTGGCCATCGGGGCGATGAACAGATTGAAAGAACTTGGGAAAAAAATTCCTGAGGAAATTGCTGTCGCCGGCTTTTCCGGAACCGAGCTTTCAAATATTGTCTACCCTAAACTAACTTCCGTCGAACCGCCATTGTATCAAATGGGGAAAAGTGCCGCTGAGCTGATTTTGGAAAGAATCAAAGATCCGACGTTGCCTAATCGTTCCATCGTACTGAACGCTGAAATCAAAATACGTGCGTCCACCCCACCTATAGAAATATCCGGTGAATTCTAAAAAGCCCCCCAGCGAAGCGCCGGGCAATAACCGGCCGGGGACTCCTCAATACTTAGGATGATGCGAGAGCACATCCCGCTGCCAGGTGGAAGTGTCAATATGAGTATAGATCTCAGTAGTAAGGATGCTCTCGTGGCCCAGCATCTCCTGGACCGCGCGGAGGTCGGCGCCGTTTTCCACAAGATGCGTCGCAAAAGAGTGGCGGAGGGTGTGGGGAGAGATTTCCTTGGTGATTCCGGCCTTCTGGGCATAAGACTTTATAAGCTTGAACACCGCTACGCGGGAGAGGGCACGGCCGAAACGGTTCAGGAATAAGATGTCTGCGCTCTGGTGGTCTGCCGGAGCCTCACGGGCCTCGAGATATGCCTTAATCGCGTCCCTTGCCATATCCCCCAGCGGCACAAGCCTCTGCTTGTTTCCCTTACCGATTATGCTGACACACCCATCTTCAAAATAGATGTTGGAAATTTTCAGATTCACGGCTTCCGAGACCCTGAGTCCCAGGCCATAAAGCGTCTCAAGAAGAGCCCTGTCCCTCAAGCCGAACCTCTCCCCTTCCACATTAACAGCCCCGATGAGCCGCTCCACCTCCTCCACAGAGAGAACCGCCGGAAGGTATTTTCCCATTTTCGGGGAATCCACGGCGTCGGACGGATTGTCAGTAACCTCCCCCTCGGAGATAAGGTAGCTGTAGAAGGAGTGCAGAGAACTCAGAAGACGCGCTTGCGAACGCTTTGAGAGTTTTGCGCTATGGGTGGAAAGATGATTGATTATATCCTCCGGAGTTATATCCACAGGGTCTTTCCCTACTGCAGAGAAAAACAGGGACAGGTCGGAGATGTACGATGAAACCGTGTTCGGCGACATCGCACACTCTATCTTCAGATAGTACTCGTAATCCTTCTGGAATCTGAACATCCTCCCTGTCCTCAAGTTTAACAACAAAAAACCTAGAGCGTGCGGTATTTGCTTCCGTACTCAAGCATCTGGGAAAGGTAGCTGTCGGTGTAGGAAATGGCATAATCCACAACCTTGCCTCCCTTTTCCACAGGCTCAATTCTCGGGTTCACGAAGCCGCCGTACGGCTTAAGGCCGAGTGAAGCATACCGGCGAAGCACCTCGGCGTGGATTTCGGGGTCAATGTTGACTGCATAATTCTCCACGAGAGCCTTTCCGGCGGCATAATCACCTTCGGACTTAATACGCTGAATCTCAGCGAGAAGTTCGCCAAAGAGTCCGCGAAGAGCGGGGTAATCGTTCACGACGAAATAGGTCTTGCCGTCGCGAACCTTTTTCTCTATTACGTTGCCTTCCAGACCCTTCTCGTAGCACCACTGGGCAATCAGCTTGCGGTTCTGCATATGCGCCTCGGTGTTCTTCTTTCCGAGTTCCACACGAGAGAACTGCACAAGCAGGCCATTACGTATGTAGTTGGAATACATTGCTTTGTAAGCCTCGCCGTCCGGAAGGATGCCGAGCTCCAGCAGTTTGGAATCAGCCATATAATAGAGGCCGAAAAGATCGGCACGGGTCTCCTCCAGGGTGGAACTGTACTCTCCGAGCGCCGCAGGTGACGTCCCCGGAAGGAGCTGTCCGCTACCGTGACCGAGGCACTCGTGAAGGTCGGTGTGGATTTCGTCCGTGAGGGCCAGGTATTTCTTCGCGAGGGCAATCTCCTCCTCATCCCAAGCGAACTCGGTGAGTGTGCTCTTTGGAGACTCCTGCGCGGCATAGTCGTAGGCGTGGGTTATGTTCGCGATTGTAACGGACTTGGAGCCGTGGTCCTTTCTTATCCAGTCTGCGTTCGGAAGATTGATTCCGATTGGGGTTGCAGGGTAACAGTCGCCGGCAAGTGTCACAGCATCAATCACTTTCGCAGACACTCCCTTAACGTTCGGTTTCTTGAACTGAGGCGCAACCGGAGAGTGGTCCTCGAACCACTGGGCGTTCTCGGAAAGTTTCACCGTGCGCTCAGAAGCCTCGGCATCGCGTACATTCACCAAAGCCTCCCAAGTGGCCTTGCGTCCGAGAGGGTCATTGTAGTCCTCGATGAATCCGTTCACAAAATCAACAGTTCCGAGCGTGTCCTTCACCCATTCGATGTTGTATTTGTCCCAAAGGCGGAGGTCACCGGTGCGGTAGTATTCGACGAGGGTGGAGATATATTGCCTTTGGAGCGGGCTCTCAGCCACCTCACGCGCCTTCTCAAGTTCAGAGACTATCTTTTCGATGGCAGCGGAATAACGTCCTCCCACCTTGTAAACTTCCTCACGGATGACCCCGTCAGTGCCCTTAACAAGGCGGCTGTTGAGGCCATATGAAATCGGAGAGGGGTCTGAAGGGTCTGCCATAGCCCCATAGAACGCATCCACTTCCTCGCGGCTCACCCCTTCATAGAAATTCACGGAAGAGCCCTTCACGATGTCTCCCTCATCGGTTTTTCTCCAGCGGTAGAGTTTTGGGGAATATATCGCTTCCAGAAGCTCCGGGTTCTCCTCCCCCACCGAGGTCATCAGAGAGGCGAAGTACTCCTTCGGGCAGGCAGGGAAGAATTTTTCCTCCGCATAGTGGTGATGGATTCCATTGGAGAAGAAAACTCTCTTGGCATAGACCTCAAAATCCTTATATTCAGCACATTCCTTGTCCCCGTTGTAGTTCAGGAGTATGTTCTCCAAAAGGTGGCGCACAGGAAGGTTCACCTTGCAGTTCTGGTCCCAGAGTATGTCGCGGCCATACTTTGCCGCCTCGCTCAGGTGGTACACATATTCTTTCTGCTGCAGGCTGAGCTTATCCCATCCGGGCACGGTGTAGCGCATAATTTTAAGGTCGGCGAACTCATCGATGAGATATTTGAAGTCCCCCTCCTTCTGACTTTTTGTCGCGCAGGAAGAAGCCGCGAGGGCGATGATTGAAGTTGCTGTAAGCATTTTAATCCAAGTTTTCATATTTACCTATTATTATATACGACGCATACGGATATTTTTGGCATTCGATGGAATCCGGAACCGGTCATTTTCCACGGGACGGAAACCAAGTTTCGCGAAAAAGGCATATCTTTGCAAAATTAGTAAAAATCGCTGATTTGACTATGCGCGCGCGTACCAATTGTATAATAACATCTCTTTGGGCTCTCCTGCTGCTTGCGGGGATGCTGTCCTCCTGCAGCAAGGAGGCTTCCAGAGACCGCAGGGCGCACGTAATGATGTCATTCGGATTCAACAACCTCAGTTCCTACCTCACCGAGGACATCTCCGAAATGGAGAGCGGATACATTCCGGGAGACTCGAAAAAAGACAACCTGCTCTTCGTCTACAGCCACAAAGTGAAAAGAGGCTACTCCACACCCACCTCCCCTGTGCTTTTCAGAGTTTACAAGGACCGCCGGGGAAGCATCGTAAGGGACACTCTGCTCAGACTTGATGCCGGCAGCATCCCCAACAGTGCCGAAAACATCTCCAGAGTGCTGAATTTCGTCCGTGACAACTACCATCCGGGCTCCGTCGGAGTGCTTATGTCCTCACACGGAACGGGCTGGACGCCTCCGGGATATTGCTCTTCTCCAGACAGTTACGAAAATTCAGCGGCAAACGGCTCCAGCGGCGGAAGCACCGATGACGGAATCTCTCTTTGGGGGACAGACCGCTCTGAAAAAGAGAATGAGGGAAATCCCCGAGAAAGCGTATGGGAAGAAGGCGACAACATTGTACCCTACTCTCCGGCGGAGAACTTTCCTCCGGTGAAAGGGACTAGGGCCGAGACGGGTTTGCTGCCAGTCAAAAGTTTTGCCGCCACGATTACCGACAACGCCGGGAAAGTCGCCTATGAGACTGAACTCAAAGAACTTGCGAAGGGAATACCATATAAGTTGAGCTACATAATTTTCGACGCCTGCTATATGGGCGGAGTGGAAGTGGCTTACGAGTTGAGAGACCGTTGCCGCTGGCTGTGCTTTTCCCAAACCGAGATTCTCGCCTACGGTATGGTGTATTCCGAAATGATCTCCCAACTTCTTGGAGGCGAAACGCCCGATGTGGAGGCCGTTTGCAGGAGCTATTATGACCAGTACAATGCCCAGACGGGGTATATGCAGTCGGCAACCATCTCTATGGTGGACTGTTCGAAACTGTATCTTCTCGCAAGGCTGTGCAGGGAATTCTTCTCCTCCCACACCATAAACATAAACGCTTGTGATTCAAAGGCATTGCAGAAATTTTTCAGAGACACGAGCGACGGGTATAAACAGAGGTGGTTCTACGACCTTCTGAGCATTGTGAAGGCATCTGGGGCAAGCGAAGAGGAGCTTCAGACGTTCAATGCCGTTCTTGACATCTGCGTCCCCTACAAGGGAGCGACCCCGGAATTTATGGTCGGATATGGCGGATTCGAAATCAATTGTTTCTGCGGACTGAGTATGTATCTCCCCTACCCCGACAGAAGCTATCTCAACACCTATTACAAGACTCTGGGCTGGAACACGGCGACTGATTTGGTGAAATAGAAAAAAGGTTGTATCTTTGCAGCCCCATAAAAAGCGGAGCTACGCTTTTGGTGCAATGGGGACCGGTCTCGCATCGGTCTGAGTAACACATTTTAACAAACAAAACAATGAAACATTACGAATTGAAAGGTCAGCTTCGTGAAGCTACCGGAAAGAAGGCTATCAAAGCTCTTCGCAAAGAAGGTCTCGTACCTTGCAACCTCTATGGTCTCGGACTTGAGAACATCCTTTTCACAGTTGAAGCTAAAGACCTCAAGGGTCTTACCAACACCCCTTCATCATACATCATCGACCTCGAGCTCAGCAACGGTCAGAAACTTACTGCCGTTCTTCACGAGCTTCAGTGGCATCCGGTAGAGGACCAGTGCCTCCACGTTGACTTCCTCGCAGTAAACGATGTGAAGCCAGTCGTTATTGACGTTCCTGTTGTAGTAACCGGACACGCAGAAGGTGTTAAGGCCGGTGGTAAGCTCCTCGTTTCTACCCGCAAACTGAAGATCAGCGCTATGCTTGAGACTCTTCCTGACACTCTTGAGGTAGACTGCACACCGCTTCAGATCGGCAAGCAGATCGTTGCCGGCGACCTTCACTACGAGGGCGTGAACATCGTTTCACCGAAAGCTACTATCATCTGCTCTGTTCGTCCTACCCGTGCTTCCGCTCAGGCAGCTCAGGCTGAATAATTCAGAGAAGAACTGAGATAAAAAGCTTATGAACTATCTTGTTGTCGGGCTCGGAAACATAGGTTCCGAATATGAAAACACCCGTCACAATATGGGATTTATAGTATTGGATGCCTTCGCTAAGGCATCCAATGCCGTTTTTAAGACCGAACGTTACGGGGACGTCGCGGAAGTGCCGTTCAAAGGGCACAAGTTCTTCCTTCTGAAGCCTTCCACCTATATGAACCTCAGCGGCAAGGCCGTCCGGTACTGGATAGGAGAGAAGAAAATTCCGAGGGAGAATCTCGTTGTAATCTGCGACGACCTCAATCTCCCGTTCGGCACTGTCAGGATGAGGAAAAACGGCAGTGACGGCGGGCACAACGGTCTCAAAAACATCAACGAACTCCTTGGAAGTCAAGAATATGCAAGGATTCGCCTCGGCATAGGAAACGATTTCAGCAGGGGGCATCAGGTGGACTTCGTTCTGGGAAAGCTCAGCGAAGACGAACTGAAGCTGATGGAAAAAGTCAGCGAGAAGGTCATCGGCGGAGTCAAAGCCTTTGCAACCATCGGGGTTGACAGGGCGATGAACTGCACCAACTGCAAAGTGAGTTTAGCGGAAGAAGGGGATGCGGCGAAGAACTCCGAGAAAAAGCCTGCGAAGGAGGTAGGCGGAGGGCCAGAGCCGAGAGCATAGCTTCCACGAAAATGAATTACAGCTCCATTCTTTACCGGATGGAGCTATTTTTTTCTCCACCACTGCAAACACCTCGTCTGCAGAGGCATATTCCTGTCCGCGCACATTGCCGTCACCGCGGAAAATATACACCGCAGAACCGGAGCGCATTCCCCAACCAGTGCAGCGGTGAAGGATGTATTTTCCCTTATATCGAAACAGAGCGACGTCTCCCTTTGCAAGTCCTGCTGAAGGGTCGAAGGGGCGCAGGAGCACCGCATCCTTCTCATTTTTGAAAAATGGGAACATACTCCAGCCCTTCACCGTAAGAAGAACGCTTCCGGAGGTGGAGAGCTCGTCAAGAAGATTTTCAAAAAATATGTCGTTCGGGATTACAATGTTTGACATAGCAGGGTCTGTAAATCGCTCTATACCCGCGTCTTAGCCTCATTTATGGGCTAAATGTCTAGAGGATAGAGTTTGCTAATTTCAATAAAAATCCGTAAATATGCAAATTATTTGGTCTGGCGAAACGCCACCTCGAGTTTCGAGGCAATAATTTGCGCGACTGTTTATGAAATTTGGACATAGAATAATTGCTTCGGCAGTACTCACCGCAGCAATACTGCTTCCGCTCCCCCGCAGCTTTGCCGCCCCTGCCCTAAGGGGAACGATAAAATTCACCCAGCCTGACGGCACATCGTTCCGGGGCTACATCAAGGGCGACGAATTTTCTTCCGTAAAACTCACGACTAATGGAGAGGCCATCGTCCAGGACGGCGAAGGATGGTGGTGTTACGCTGTTTTCGACGCAGAAGGGAAACGCCATTGCAGCGGGGTGAGGGTCGGTTCTTCAGAGAGCGCAATTGCTGCAAGCCGCAACATTCCTTACGATAAGCTTGGCCGCTCCGGTGCAGAAAAAAGACGGGCCGCGGCTCTTAACACGCAGGACTCCGAGGCGCCGATGAAAAAATTTCTTCGGGAAAGGCTTCACTCCCCGCTCACAAAAGACTCATCCAAGCCCCAAAAGAACGGAATAATCATCCTTGCAGCCTTTTCTGACGTCCCGTTCACCTACACGAGAGAGGATTTTGCAGGCCTTCTCACCCAGAGCGGATATTCCCAAAACGGAGCAAGCGGAAGCGCAGTGGACTATTTCAACGATATGTTCTCGTCTATGGTGGATTTCAATTTCGATGTTTCGGAAATTGTAACTCTTCCCGAGAAAAGAAAATACTACGGAAAAAATGACTCTGACGGCAACGATTCCGCTCCTGAGGAAATGATTGCCGACGCCTGCCGCCTTGCGCACGAAGCCGGGGTGGATTTCTCGAAATATGACGATGACTCGGACGGGGCGGTGGACAATGTCTTCGTATTCTATTCAGGAGGAGACGAGTCCCAGAATGCCGGTGACGACTGCATCTGGTCGCACGCCTACTACATCTACAGCGGGAAAGCGAAAATTGACCTCAAACTTGACGGGAAACGGATTGACCGCTACGCCTGCACCTCAGAGATAAACAGAGACTCCGAAGGCAACGAGTCAATGGCCCGCATCGGAACATTCTGCCACGAATACACCCATACATTCGGGATTATGGACTATTACGACACCGACTACGAGAAGAGCGGCGGAACTGCAGAAGCACTTTGGAAGGTGACGGCACTTATGGACGGAGGCAACTCCAACAACGGCAGCAACACGCCGCCATACTTCAATGCCCCGGAACGTGAAACGCTCGGCATAGGCACGGAAATAATGCTGACAAACGGGACGCACACGCTCCGCCCGATAAACGAGAAGGGAGAATATTACCGCCTGGACGGTCCTGTGGATGGAGAATATTTCCTTTTCGAATGCAGAGACAACTCCACCAAGTGGGACAAATACATTGGAGGCAGCGGAATGCTTGTTTACCATATGGACTACTCTAACCGCGATGCCGGGAAATCTGACAATTACGAGAAAAACCTCACGGCCTCAGAGCGATGGAGCTACAACGAGGTCAACTGCCGCCCGGACAGGCAATGTGCCAATCTGGTGGAGGCTGACCCGAGCACAGTCACCGAGTACCGCAAAGCGGATTTTCAGCTGAATACCTCCACCATTTCAAAGATTTTCTTCCCTAACGCAAAGAGCCCGGTGCTGAACAATCAGAACGGCCTTGAATTTATCAGCGGAGCATCCTGCACGGTGAGCATCAGCGACATCAAAATAAATGCAGACAAGAGCGTAACCTTCACTGTAGACGGGGTGGGAGCAACAGTCAAAACAGACGTATTCCAGACCTCTGCCATTCTGAGCATCACGGACGACATTCTGAAAGAGGACATAAGACTCAGCTGCATAGCTAAAGGCAGCAAGGACACCTTGAAACTAGACCTGAAGCCCATTTCTGACGGAAGAATTGTCGCAAGCTTGGATTCTCTCAAGACAAGCACGACATACTCGGTGGAGGTGCGCGGAAAGATTGACGGGGTTGACAGCCTGCGCACTTCCCTAAGTTTCAAGACCCTGGCACTCGAAAGCAAACACCCGGTCATAGCCTTCAGCAGCACCGGACGCGGATTTGACGGAAGTTTCAACTCCGGAGCGAAACTCCCTCTGCGCCTTTACAATGCGTCGGATGCCGTGGAAGTGAAATGGTATTTCAACGAAAAGGAAATAACGGTCGGAGAAGACTTGTATTGGGACATCACCGGAAGCGGCACGCTGAAAGCCATCGTCTTCTATGAGGATGGCCGCAAAATCGCCGTAACAAAGAAAATTACGGTAAGGTAGCAATGAGGGAGAAAGAAGTCTTTTTGAAAAATAGAGAATAATATGAGAAATATACTCAAATCGGCACTGACCTATATAGCTGTCGCCTCACTTGCACTCGGGATTCTGTCCTCCTGCAAGCAGACGAAGGAATACCCGGACCCGACTTTCGACACCGACGCCGTGGCTCTTTCCGTGGAAGGCGAAACAATTTTCGAGCGTGACGACACCAACACCCAGAAGGGCCAGAGCAGCGATAACGAGTTCTATGTGGCAAGTGATGAGCTCGGAACCTGGTACAGCGTCAGCCTCAACACTCTTCCCACATCGGAAGGCGAAGAGGTCAGCGGCAAAGTGGTCTGGAGACTTAACCACGACAGCGCAAGCTGCAAGAGGGAGAATGTGACGTTTACCGTAAGGAGCATAGACTCCAAGACGGGAGAAATCAAGCTATGGAGCAAGACCGGCGGCATCTGGGTCATCATATACAGCGTTCTTTGAATGTCATTGGGGGCACGGACGCGTATGTAAGAAAAAGTGGATTAGAGAGATAAGGTTAGTATACTCACCAAGTTAGATACAAATACAATAGAATGGAAGAAGATTACGGTTTTATTCGGGTGGCGGCAGCAGTGCCTGTCGTGGCGCTTGCTGACCCGGACAAGAATGCAGAAAGAATCTGCGCACTCATTGACAAAGCTGACCGCAAGGAGGTTTCTCTCCTCGCCTTCCCTGAGCTTTGCGTCACCGGATACACCTGTGCTGACCTGTTCGGGCAAAATCTTCTGCTGGATGCTGCAGAAGAAGCGGTTGCGACCATTGTAGAACACAGCCGCGACAAGGATATTGCAATCGTTGTCGGAGCACCGGTAAGGCTTGACAACCACCTCTACAACTGCGCCATCATAATTTACGACGGCTTGATAGAGGGGATAGTTCCGAAAGTATATCTTCCTTCCTACAACGAGTTCTACGAAAGCAGATGGTTCACCTCCGGAAAGGAATATATGGGCGGAGATACGCGTGAAATTCTCTACGCAGGAGAAATCTGCCAGTTCGGTGTAAACCAGATTTTCACTCACGCAGGCAGTTCATTTGCCGTGGAAATCTGCGAGGACCTCTGGTCACCGCTTCCGCCATCCACCTTCCACAGCACTGCAGGAGCACTTCTCACGGTGAATCTCTCCGCGAGCAACGAAGTTATCGGGAAAGACAGCTACCGCAAAAACCTCGTATGTCAGCAGTCTGCAAGGACTCACTCAGGCTACATCTACTGCTCGGCAGGTTACGGAGAGTCATCCCAGGACCTGGTCTATGGCGGAGCGGCGCTTATCGCCGAGGACGGTCAGCTGCTGTCTGAGAACAAGCGATTCCAGACTGAGGAGTCGCTATTGGTCGCAGACATAGACTCCGCAAAACTTGAAAACGAAAGACGCAAAAGCACTTCTTTCTTCAGCACCTGCCCGAACGGAAACTCTGATTGGAAGAATGACTACAAGATAGCGGAACTTGGAGAAGTTTCGATGACTTCTTTCAAGAAGAAACTCTACCGCGCCATTGACCCGCATCCTTTTGTGCCGTCAGGCACTGGCTCAGCACTGGATGAACGCTGCCGCGAAGTGCTTGATATGCAGGTGCAGGGGCTTATGACCCGTCTTTCCCACATCGGGTGCAAGAGCGCCGTAATCGGCATCTCAGGCGGCCTTGACAGCACGCTCGCGCTCCTTGTCACCGTCCTTGCGTTCGACCATCTGGGCTGGAGCAGGGAAAGAGTCATCGGCATCACTATGCCAGGCTACGGCACCACAGACCGCACCTATCGCAATGCAATCGACCTTATGGCCTCTCTCGGAGTCACAGTGCGCGAAATTCCGATTGCGGCAGCCTGCGACCAGCACTTTAAGGACATTTCCCACGACAAGGCAGTGCACGATGTCACCTACGAGAATTCCCAGGCGAGGGAAAGGACCCAGATTCTGATGGACGTAGCAAATCAGAGCGGCGGCATCGTTGTCGGAACAGGAGACCTGTCAGAACTTGCGCTCGGATGGGCGACCTACAACGGTGACCATATGTCGATGTATGCCGTAAACGCAAGCATCCCTAAAACCCTCGTAAAACACCTCGTCCGCTGGGCTGCAGGAAACCGGTTCGACGCCGCCCGCAAAACGAAGGATTCCGCTGCTTTGAAAGACTCGAAGCGCAGCGCCAAAGACATTCTCATCGACATCACCGAGACTCCTGTTAGTCCGGAACTTCTGCCTGCTGGAAAAGACGGAAAGATACTTCAGGTCACCGAAGACCTTGTCGGGCCGTATGAACTGCACGACTTTTTCCTCTACAACATTTTCCGCTTCGGATTTCCGCCGAAGAAGGTTCTGTTCCTCGCAAAGATAGCTTTCAAAGGAGTGTATGACAGTCAGACCATTGAAAAGTGGCTGAAGGTTTTCATACGCCGCTTCTTCTCCCAGCAGTTCAAGCGCTCCTGCCTCCCGGACTCGCCCAAGGTGGGAAGCGTCACACTCTCCCCTCGCGGAGACTGGAGAATGCCGTCCGACGCCCTTTCGGCCCTTTGGCTTAGGGAACTCGACGACAAGACTGAGAATGAGTACCCGGTCCCGCAGAGCGCAGGGAAAATGCTCAACTAAAGGATGCAGGAGGACATAGGAAAGAACTTATGAATCAGGAAATCGAGCGCAAGTTTCTCGTCAGCTCAGACGAATTCCTAAAGGAAGAATACGCATCCACCCGCATCACTCAGGGCTACCTCAACTCAGACCCGGAGCGCACGGTGAGGGTTCGCCTTCGCGGCGAGCAGGGGTATCTCACGGTGAAAGGTCGCAGCAACGAAAATGGCACAAGCCGCTTTGAATGGGAAAAGACGATTGGAAAAGAGGATGCGCTCGCTCTACTGCCCCTTTGCGAGAAGGGCGTTATTGACAAGACAAGGCACCTTGTGAGAGTCGGAAGCCACACATTCGAAGTGGACGTCTTTCACGGAGAAAACGAAGGGCTCATCCTCGCCGAGGTGGAACTCGGGAGCGAAAACGAGGCGTTTGAAAAGCCGGAATGGCTTGGAGAGGAGGTTACAGGCGACAAACGCTATTATAACTCATACCTCAGCCTCCATCCCTACAAAGAATCCCTTTAGTTAAGACGAAGACCGATCCTCCCCCTTTCCAGGTCAACGGAAACCACGGTGACGCTCACTTTCTGGTGCAGTTTCACAACCTTTGAAGGGTCATCCACCCTTTGGCGCTTGCCTGCCGAGGAGCCCGGAAGACTCATCTGGGAAACGTGAACAAGGCCGTTCTGTTTGATGCCTATGTCCACAAATGCGCCGAAAGCCGTAATGTTGGTGACGATTCCGGGGAGCTGCATTCCCTCTTTAAGGTCCTCTATGGTGTGGATGTCCGATGCGAATTCAAACTCCTGCGCCTCGGAGCGAGGGTCCAGACCAGGTTTTGCAAGTTCCTTCAGAATGTCATTTATGGTCGGAAGTCCGAAGGCCTCATCCACGAAATCCTCCGGCTTAATCTTGGAAATCAGTTCCGCATTCCCGACCAGTTGGGCTGTCCCGACGCCCAGAGAAGACGCCATTCTGTCCACGATGTGATAGGCCTCGGGATGCACGGCGGAGTTGTCAAGAGGATTCTCCGCTCCGGTTATGCGAAGGAAGCCGGCACACTGCTGGTACACCTTGTCTCCCAGCCTCTTGACCTTAAGAAGTTCGCTTCTGGACTTGTAGGCTCCGTTCTCAGCCCGGTACTCCACTATGTTTTCCGCAAGAGCGGGTCCCACTCCAGAGACGTAGGCGAGAAGATGTTTTGAAGCGGTGTTGAGATTCACACCCACGCTGTTCACGCAGGAAGTGACCGTGTCGTCAAGCTTATCCCTCAAGAGTTTCTGGTCCACATCGTATTGATACTGACCCACTCCGAGAGATTTCGGGTCTATTTTCACGAGCTCCGCCAAAGGGTCCATAAGACGGCGTCCGATTGAAACGGCACCCCTCACCGTAACATCCTTGTCCGGGAACTCTTCCCTCGCGACATCGGAGGCCGAATAAATTGACGCTCCGTCCTCGCTCACGGTGTAAACCTTCAGCGAAGAAGGCTTTGGAACCCTTTTCACGAACTCCTCAGTTTCACGGGAAGCCGTGCCGTTTCCGATTGCGATGACCTCAATTCCGTACTGGGAAATCATCGTGGAGAGGGCGCGGATTGCGCCTATCTTGTCACTGGAAGGCGGATGCGGGAAGATGGCCTCGTGGTGAAGAAGATTACCCTCTGAATCAAGGCACACGACCTTGCAACCTGTTCTGAAACCAGGGTCAATGGCAAGGGTCCTCTTCTGACCCACAGGGGCAGCCAGAAGCAGCTGACGAAGGTTCTCACCGAAAATCCTTATGGATTCAAGGTCGGCTTTCGCCTTGGCTTCACGAATGACTTCTCCGCTCACGGAAGGCTCCAGAAGACGTGTAAAACTGTCCTCCACCGCAAGCTGAATCTGCTCCGCGAGAGCTTTCTGGGGATAGCGGTGCGCCTGACAGAATTCATAATAGATTTTCTTGCAGCACTTTTCCTTGTCGCAGTCGAGGCTCACCGAAAGCACGCCCTCGTCACTTGCACGAAGTATCGCAAGGAGACGGTGCGGCGCGATGTGGGCGAGAGACTCGCTGTAGTCCAAGTAGTTGCGGTATTTGTCAGTTTTTTCCGGAGTGACCCCGCGAGACTTGCGGGAAACAATCCTGCGGGTGCGCATAATCTGCCTAAGAGCCTCACGGATGGGAGCGGTTTCGCTAAGCCGTTCCGCTACGATGTCCCTTGCTCCGGAAAGGGCAGCCTCCGGGTCCGGGAATTTCTTTGCCTCGGAAGAAGGGTCAGCCACAGCGACATTCCACATCAGGTCCGCAAGCGGCTCATAACCAGCCTCTCGGGCGGCCGTTGCACGGGTGCGGCGCTTAGGGCGGAAGGGAAGATAGAGGTCTTCAAGAAAAGTCGCGTCAACGCAATTTTCCACTTCGCCGCGAAGTTCCTCTGTGAGCGCGCCTGCCTCGCCGATGGTCTCCAGGATGGTTGCCTTGCGCTTTTCCATAGCGTCGAAGTCCTCCGCGAGGTGCTTTATCATAGAAATAGCGACTTCATCAAGCGACCCGGTCCTCTCTTTGCGGTAACGGGAAATGAACGGCACCGTGGCACCGTCCCCGATGAGCTCGACGGTGTTTTCCACCTGCCACGTTTCAACGCCCAAGTCAGAAGCTATTTTTTTAATGTATATTTCTTTCATAATTATGTGTATCTCTTTTTATGGAACGAGGCTCACAACGACGAAGCAATGCGCTTCATTATTCGTGGGAAACCTCCTTCAGCTGGGTACGGTACGCGGAGAAAATCTTTGATTTTGAGACAAATCCCACATACTGTCTTTCCTTAGTCACAACAGGCAGATTCCAGGCTCCGGTTTTTTCGAACTTAGCCATCACGCTGTCCATCTTTTCATCCATAAGGACATACGCCGGCGCGGATTTCATATAGTTGTAAACGTGCATTTTCCCATAGAGCTCAGTTTTGAACATATCCGGACGGATGTCGTCCAGAAGAACATAGCCCTGGAATTTACCCTGAGAATCCACGACAGGGAAAATGTTCCTTCTGGAGGCTGAGACCGTGTCCAGAAGTTTGCCGAAACTGTCGTCTATCCTCACCGGGTTGAAGTCGTCCTCAATCAAATCATTGATTTTCAAAAGAGTAAGTACGGCCTGGTCGCTGTCGTGGGTAAGAAGTTCACCGCGTTTTGCTATACGCTTCGTGTAGATGGAATACGGCTCGAAGAAACGGGTCACACCGAAGGAAATCGTCGCGGTTATAATCAGCGGGATGAAAAGGTCGTAACCTCCTGAAATCTCGGCGATAAGGAAGATTGCGGTCATCGGTGCCTGCATCACGCCGGCCATAAGGCCCGCCATTCCCACGAGCACGAAATTCTGTTCGGGAACCGTGAGCGAAGTCCCCGCAAGAAGAAGATTCATAGTCCTAGCTACGACAAAACCTGCAATGGCACCGATAAAAAGCGTCGGTCCGAAGGTTCCTCCCACTCCCCCGCCGGCATTGGTAAAGGACATCGAGAAGACTTTCAGGACGAGGACCACGAAGAAAAAGAGCGGAATGGCCCAAGGATATTTAAGAAGCGGAGCAAGAACCGTCTGTCCGTCATAATTTATCTGCTCTCCGGCCAAAAGTTCATTCAAAGTGCCATACCCCTCTCCGTAAAGCGGAGGGAAAAGGAAGATGAGAAGTCCCAGGCCGAGCGCAGAAACGGCCCAGCGAAGATATGGCGAACCGATTGATTTAATTTTATCCTCAACCCAGAGGGTGCAGCGGGTAAAATACACCGAGCAGGCGGAACAGAACAGCCCCAGGACTATGTAGAACGGGATGTTCTGCATAGAGAATTTGGTGAGGTTGCAGGCGAATGAAGCATCCAGACCAAGAAAAATGTAGGAAACCACCGTGGCTGAGACTGTGGAAATCAGCAGCGGAAGGATGGAGGACATCGAGATGTTGAAAAGAAGAATCTCGAGAGTGAAAAGCACTCCGGCAAGCGGTGCCTTGAAGATGCCCGCCACAGCCCCCGCAGCTCCGCAGCCCAGAAGGATGGTTATGTTCTTGTAGGACAGGCCCATAAACCGGCCGAGGTTCGACCCGATGGCGGCTCCGGTGTAGACAATCGGTGCCTCAGCTCCGACTGAACCTCCGAATCCGATGGTAACCGAACTTGCCACGAGCGATGTCCAGGTGTTGTGAGGCTTAATTTTAGATTCGTTTTTTGACACGGCAAGAAGCACTTTCGTGACTCCGTGACCGATATTGTCGCGAACGATATATTTCACGAAAAGAAGAGACAGGAGCATTCCGACTCCAGGGTAGATGAGATAGAGGAAATTATACTCCCCCGTCCCCTCGAACCAGCCCGTAAGCCCTGTGTGAATATGCTCGATTGCGAGTTTCAGCACGACGGCAGCAAGACCGCAGAGAATGCCCACGACAAGGGACAGAATCAGCGTCAGATTGCGTTCCGGCATCCGGTTGAGTGTCGTACGGATGGGGGCTACGGCTGCTTTAAGTTTGAGTTTGTGCTGTTTTTTCATTTTACATCATTCCCCGCGACGAAAAAGACTGCGAAGAACTTGCAAAGTTAACAAAAAAACTCACGCGCCAAAACCCCGATAGAGGATGGCGCGTGAATGTAATTATAATGCTGCAGCCGTGACTGCGAGACTCTCTTGCAAGAAGCTGCGATGTGCGTTCTTAGGCGGCAGTTTTCTACTCGCCATCAGAGGCGTCATCGTCCCCGTTGGAGTACTGGGAGATGTTGTCATCAGGGAGAGCATCTCCGTTATCCTCGCCTGATGCATCGTCCTCAGAGTCTGCATCACCGTTGTCGAGCCATCTTTCGATGTCCTCGATATCATCAGTTTTCACCTTAACCTTCACCAGGCAGATTGCATCTTCCGTTTCCACAGTAACTGCGTAAAAAGATGTGCCGTCAGGTCTCGGATATTCTTTTATATCAGGAAAATAGTCTGCGAAACCCTTAGGATATTTTTCATTGAATGCTGCAGCAAGCACCTCATCCATTTTCTCGTAACTTACGATACGTCCTTTTTTCTGTTGCATATTCTTTGTTCTTTATCGCTTATTATTGCTTTTCAAATTGCGGTGCAAGTATAAGACTATTTTTCAATATGGCAAAAAAAAACTTCTAGAATTTATACCTTTGCAAAACTTACTTTTAGAGAAAGTCCGGGGTTATAAAAAGTATGACCGGATACTGAGGCAGTTAACTTAAATTATTCAGAATATGAGAACAGCACTCGTTACGGGGGGAAGTCGTGGAATCGGAAGAGCAATCTGCGTGGAACTCGCACGGAAGGGATATAAAGTCATCATCAACTACGTTTCAAACGAGGCCAAGGCCGAGGAGACTCTCGCTCTTGTAAAAGAGGCCGGAGCGGAGGGAGAACTGCTGCGGTTCGACGTTTCCTCAAGGGAAGAAACAGCCAGCGCGCTCTCTGAATGGGCGGCAAGTCACAGCGGAGAATACATAAGCGTTCTTGTGAACAATGCCGGAATCCGCCGGGACAATCTTCTCGTCTGGATGGAAGGCGAAGACTGGGACAAGGTGCTTCAGACAAGCCTTGGAGGTTTTTACAATGTCACAAAGCCCCTTCTTAGGCCGATGATTCTCAATAAATGGGGAAGGGTGATAAACATAGCTTCTCTCTCGGGGCTTAAGGGACTCCCGGGACAGTGCAACTACTCCGCGGCTAAAGGCGGAATGATTGCGGCCACAAAGGCTCTTGCGCAGGAGATTGCGCGCAAAGGGGTGACCGTAAATGCTGTGGCCCCCGGCTTCATCCGCACGGATATGGTGGACGGGCTGGATGAGGCGGAGCTTCGGAAGAATATTCCTGCCGGAAGGTTCGGCGAGCCCGAGGAAGTGGCACAGCTGGTGAGCTTTCTTGCGGGCGATGGGGCCGCGTATATCAACGGCCAGTGCATCGGCATCAACGGCGGACTGTATTAGAGGCGAATTACTGTGTTACGCTCCTAGCGAAAATCCTCACAACCCTTAGGTTGCTGCGGTTTTCGCGTCGTCGCAAGCCTTGTACTTCATCCTCTAATACAGCCCGCCCTCACAGATTGATTAGAGGCGAATTACTGTGTTACGCTCCTAGCGAAAATCCTTTACTATAAGCGTGGAGTTGGTGCCTCCGAAGCCGAAGGAATTGGAAAGGAAGGTGTCGAAATGCTTCTCCACCCTTTCGGACGGAA